>CANHNQ010000121.1 GCA_947462095.1 Gemmatimonadota bacterium | reverse complement strand
GCCGGCGAGCAGGGGCTCAAGAAGTTCGCGATCACGGCGTACACGGAGGAGAATCTGGCGCGTTTCTTCGATGCGCCCTTCACGGAGCCCCGGCCGCCGGCCGCGACGCTGCGCGAGTTGTATCAGCAGTACAAGCCGGCGACCGTCGGTCTCGGGATCCGTGGTCGGCGCGGGCAGACGCGGTCCCTGGGCTACGACGCGTATCGCTTCCTGGCCGAAACGCTTGGGCCGGACGCCGAACAAACGTTCGTGAGTGCGAGCGATCTGATCGAAGAGTATCTCGACACCAGACTCCCGGAGGAGACGGAGCACTACCGCGCGGCGGTGTCCGTCACGGAAGCGATCGTGAAGCGGGCGCTCTCGAATGCGGTGATCACGCCGAATCGCACGACAGTCGGCGACGTGCGTCGCGCGCTGTTCGACATGTTAGGGGCAGCCGGTGTGCGCACGTGGTTCCAGCCCGACCTCCGCGTGCAGCGCACGGGCGAGGACATCGCGACGTCGCGAGGTTTTCTCGCTGTGGCGCCGGAGAGCACCGTGATTCGCCATGGTGACGTTGTGCATGTGGACTTCGGCATCAGCTACATGGGCTTCGACACCGACTGGCAGAAGATGGCCTACGTGCTCAAGCCCGGCGAGCGTGATGTGCCGGAGAGCTTCAAGCGGGCCATGGCGAACACCAACACGCTGCAGGATGCGGTGATGCTGCGTCACGCGCGGCCGGGCGCGACCGGCGGCTCGGTGTTCACGAATACGATGGCCGAGATGAAGCAGCGCGGCATCGAAGCGATGGTGTACTCGCACCCCATCGGCACGCAGGGGCACGGACTGGGTGCGTCGATCGACTTCCGCAGCCCGCTGCGCAGCGACACCACGGCGCAGAACTCACGGCTGCGCCTGGGCTCGTACATCTCCATCGAACTCAACACGGCCACGCCCATTCCCGAGTGGAATGGCAAGAAGCTGTTCGTGATGATGGAGGACGATGCGTTCCTGACGGAGCAGGGCTTTCGCTTCTTCCGCCCCCGCCAGGAGTCGTACTACTTGATCAAGGCATCGGGCACCGCGATGTAGCGCTGCCCGATGCCGTGCTCCTCAGTAGGCGTAGCCGAAGATGATGTTCATCTCGTCGCTGGAGAGCAGGCCGAAGCCGATGGTGCGGTCGGTGACGTTGTTCCAGGTGACCACCGACACGAGCGCATCCCCGGGCTGCAGTACGAGCGGCGTGTCGAAATTCGTGAAGCCCGGGTGCTCCCAGTCGGTGTTGACATACACCGACGTCTCGGTACCGTCGGCGCGCCGCACGCGAATCTCGTAGCGCTCGCCCATCGAGTGCATGTGCGAGGTGAGGCCCAGGACCGTCGTGCGCACCGACATCGGAAACACGGTGCGGATGGTGGTGCGCTGTTTGGGCGGCAGCGAGAAGCTGGTATTGGCGAGATTGAGCGTGCGGGCCACGGTCTGTACCTGCGCACGGTCCGCGGTATACAGGTTGGCGAACGCCTCGCCCGGCAGATCGATGGGCGCACGATTCACGTAGTGCACGTTGAAATCGAGCGCGGCATTGGCCGGCAAGCGTAGCGCCACGCCGGGGGGGAACCGGTAGTCGAAGTCCTGTGTCATCGCGCCCGCGAAGTACACGTGACAGGCCATCGGCAGCATGTTCACGATGTTCAACGAGCCATCGGTGTTGCGGATGTCGCGTACCGCGTTGGCCGTCGGACGCAAATTGCACGGGAAGGCGGTGCGGCTTTCGTCGAACGTGTAGAGCAGCAGATGATGGCTGCCCGGACGCATGCGCGACTGAATGCGTGTGACGTACAGGTCGCTAGCGTTGCCGACTCGGCGGTACACGAACAGTTCGCGTTCTGCACCCGGGGACACGGCGAAGCTGTCGACCTTGAGCTGCAGCCCAGCGGCCGTCGGGGCACTGAGCGGCGTGAAGCTGGCGGACTGCAGGCGGACGTCGGCGAGCACCGCCGTGTCGACCACGTGTCCGCTGCGCGGGGCCCCGGCTTCGATCCAGCGCCGCACATATTCGAGCTGACCGGCGGTGACCCCTTTGGTGGTGCCCATCGGCATGAGCTGGCCATAGTCGCGGCTGTGATGGCCGGGGATCCACGACAGCTTGTGATAGAGCAGCGAGCTGTCCGCCCGAAACGGCTTCACGCGAGCGACCCCATCAGACCGTGCGATCTGCTGGACCGACGCGATGCCAACGAGTTGCTGGTAGGCGGAATCGCTGGTGAGCACGAGCTGCGACTGCCGCGCGTTCGCATCGCCGGCGCGATGACAGGAGACGCACGACCGATCGAGAATGTCGCGCTGAATGCGCGCAAAGGTCCCGTCCGGGCCGGCGCTGCTGGGGGCCCCATCGGTGGTCCCATCGCCCCCGCATGCGGTCACGCCTGCGGCCACGCCGCCGAGCACCGTGACCAAGGCGATTCGTCGGAACAGCGCAGGCATCTGGCGAGGGCGTCCAGGCGTCATCGGTCTCGGTCAGCAAATGGGTGTTCGGTCGGATATGATCGGCAAGGTAGGGGGGCGCGCGGCTGGCGGCCAGCGTGGTGCCCGTGCCCCGCGTCAATCGCGTCGCTCTGCCGTCGAGGCCGCTGCGTGGTCTCGCACGCCGACCGCACGATGCACCGTCGCCTGCTGGCGTGCGCCACTCGGGGGTCATACAATCCACTGTGACTCTCTTCTTCCGTCGTTTCGCAATGCTCGCGCTGTGTCTTCCGCGCGGATTGGTGTACCCGGACGCGAGTCGTGCTCAGGTGTCTCCCGCCACGCCGGTCGGGGAGGCGATCCAGCGCATCGTGTCCTCCAACCGTCATGCGCCGCAGCGCTGGCCGTTGTTGAGTGACGTGGCGACGGATTTGCGCACCGTGTACACCGCGAGCCGTTGGTCGCCGATCTGGACGGTCGGCGACCGGCCCACCGCCTCCGCGCTCAAGACGATCGCGCAACTCACGCACATCGATGTGCGCGGCCTCGAACCGGCCGACTACGATGTGTTGTCACTGGGGCGTCTGACGCAGGAGCTGGGGGTCGGCACCGCGGTGCCAGTCACCCCGGCGGCCATCGCCGAGTTTGACGTGATGTTGAGCACGGCGGCGCTGCGGGCGCTCCGCTCGCTGCAGTACGGGCGCGTGTCGGCACGCATCGCCCATGCGCAGCTGCGCTTTCCGCACGATCCGTGGGATGCGCCGTCCGCATTGCACCAGCTGGCTGTATCGACCGACCCATCGCAGCAGTTTGACAACGCCGAACCGCCATATCAGCACTATCGGTTGCTGGTGGCTGCGCTCGCCCGCTATCGCGCGCTGGCCGGCGATACCGTGGTGCTTCGCGCGACGTTGCGTGACACGACGCGCCGGCGCGGCGCTCCGGAGAGTGTGGCCACCCTGCGTCGTCGGCTGGATTCGCGCGTCGAGCAGATCACAACGACGCTGGAGCGTTGGCGCTGGTTGCCGCACCGCTTCGTGGTGCCACCGATCATCGTGAACATCCCCGCCTTCGAGCTCTATGCGTTCCGTGGGTTCGGTGACCGCGAACGCGATGTCACGCGCATGGACGTCGTGGTCGGCAAAGCGTTCGATCACAAGACGCCGGTGTTCAGCGGCGCGCTCCAATATCTGATCTTCTCGCCATACTGGGATGTGCCGCCGAGCATCGCACGAAAGGAGGTGCTTCCCAAAGCACGGAAGGATCTCGACTACCTCGCGCGCGAAGCGTTCGAGATCGTGGGACTCACCGAGCAGGTGCTACCGACGTCGTATGACGCACTCGATCTGGTCGCCGCGGGGCGCGCGCGTATCCGTCAGCGTCCGGGGGCGCTGAATGCCCTGGGCGGCGTGAAGTTCATTTTCCCCAATGAATTCAACGTGTATATGCACGATACGCCGGCACAGGCGCTGTTCGGGGAGGCGCGGCGCGATTTCAGTCACGGCTGCATCCGGCTGTCGCGGCCGGCTGAGCTGGCGGCGCTGCTGCTCCGCGATCAGCTGGGGTGGGACTCGGCGCGGATCGCCACGGAGATGCATCGCACCACGCCGTTGCAGGTGCCGCTCACGGTGCCCGTGCCGGTGCATGTCGTGTATGCCACGGCCATCGCACGGGAAGACGGTTCGGTCGTCTTTCACGGTGACATCTACGGCCATGACCGGCGCCTGCGTGCGTTGCTCCAAGGCGGCTACCCGTATCCGGCACCGGATCGCCGCCCGTGAGTGTGTGCGCTACGGCATACGTTACGGCACTGCGCTACGGCTGGATCGCAGCGCGTCGCTTCATGAGCGCCTCGATCTCCTTCATCTCGCGCGGCACGAGGGAGATGCGCTCGAGTCCCTTGCCGGTGATGATGTAATCGTCTTCGATCCGCACGCCGGTGTTCTGATACTTGAGCACCGTGCGGCGCACTTTCGCAATGAACGCGCGGTTCTTCGGCGTATCGGGGAGGACGTCGAGCGCCTTCGTGCTCACGTAGATGCCCGGCTCGATCGTGAACGCATCACCCACGGCGAACTTTGCATCCGCTCCGTTCTCCTGCATCGGGTCGTGCACCGCGAGGCCGATGCCGTGCGTGATCCCGTGGATCATCCACAGGTTCGATTGACGACACTGCGCGGGGCTGGTGGCGCAATTCACGTTCCAGGGCGGATCGAACGACGCGTCCACACTCTCCACGAGACCGAGTGCGGCGAGTCCGCGTGCACGCAGCGCCACTGATGAATCCGTGGCGGCCCGCACACTCATGCCAGGCTTCGAGAAGCGCTCGGCGATATCCTGCGCATCGCGCACCAGCTGGTAGAGCTGACGCTGTGCGGCGGTGTAGGTGCCACTCACCGGAATGGTACGCGTGATGTCGGCTGCATAGCCGCGGTATTCCGCGGCGGCGTCCATCACCACCAGATCGCCGGGTTTGGCAGGATCTCCCGCCTTCATGTAATGCAGCGTCGTCCCGTTGATACCGGCGCCGACGATCGATCCGTAGGCGGGACGCTCGGCGCCTCGCCGCGTGAACTCGTACTCCAGGGTGGCGCGCAGCTCGTACTCGTGGGTCGGGTTGGCGGTGAGCATCGCGGCGCGATGGCCTTCGGCGCTGATCTCGGCGGCCTGACGGATCAGTGCCATCTCGGCGTCGGACTTTTTCGCGCGCGCTCGGAGCACGAGCGGCATGCCGTTGCGAACCGCCAACTTCGGGAAGCGCTTCGCGAGCCCCTTGAGGGCTTCCTGACCGCGCGTGAGCGTGTCATTGCTCGCGAAGTCCATCGTTTCCACGTCGGGGACGTGGTAAAAGGGAAGGCCGGTGGCAGCGAGTGAATCCAAGTAGGCCGGCAGCGCTGACGCCGAGCGCCCCCGCATGCCGTGGGTGGCCATGCTGCTCGTGGAGTCCACGCGCACGCCGTAATAGAACGCCGTTCGGGCGTCGAGCGGCGTGAGGAAGAGCGTGCTCTGCGCGCGCTTGTTGCGCACCACCATGACCAGCGCCGCATCGGGCTCATTGAGCTCGGTGAGATACCGGAAGGCGGGGAGCTGATAGAACGTGCTGAAGTCGTGCACCAGCGCGCGTCCGCCGAAGGCGATCACGACGCCGCTGTCGATGCGGGCGGCGATCGCGTCGCGCCGGGCCGCGGTTTCTTTCGGCGTGATCGAGGTGTTCGACTGGGCGAACAGGGTAGCCGGCCAGAGCGCGAGCAGCGTGACGGCCAACGGAGCAAAGGGAGTACGCATGGGTTGAAATGGGCGCTCTCGGCACCGGCCGTCAAGTCGTGGACCGAACCGACGCGCCCGGCATTCTGCCGGTTCCGGCCGACGGGTACATTCACCGGTGACAGGTTCCGCGTGGTTGCCGGCGCGGGGAAACCACTACGCGCCCGAGGCGCATCGAGGAGCACCATGCCAACGAGATGGTCACGGAGTACCGTTGTGGCCGGTGTGCTGGGCGTCCTGCTCGCAACCGTGTCGTTTGCGCCGCGCGCCCTGTTCGCGCAGCCCTCGCTGGTGGTGCTGGTGCGTCACGGGGAGAAGTCGACGGAGGGGGGCAGCGATCCGTCGCTGAGTGACGCCGGGCGGGTGCGCGCGCAGGCGCTGGCGGACGCACTGGCGATGACCACGCCGACCGCGATCATCGTGTCGTCGCTCAAGCGCACCGCGGAAACGGCGGCGGTGGTGTCGTCGAAGACCGGGGTGGTGCCGACGGTGATCGCCATCGGTGGCGCGACGCACGTTGCCGATGTGGCGGCGGCGGTGCGTAAGGCGACGGGCGTGGTGCTCGTGGTGGGGCACAGCAATACCGTGCCGGCCATCGTGACGGCGCTTGGTGGGCCGAAGCTGCCCGATATCTGCGATGCGAGCTACGCGACGATGTTCGTGCTCACGCCGGGCGCAGACGGCAAGTCGGCGCAGGTGGTGCTGACGCACTACGGGCTTGCCGATGGGCCGCTGCCGGTGGCATGTGCGGGGATGGTGGCGAAATAGCCACGGTTCAACCCAGGACTCCAAACTCTGGCTCGAAACTCAAGGCTCACAGGAGTGGTGGGTACTGAGTCCACGTTTCGGGTCGTAAGTTGCCTCCGTCCGGCGGCGATTCCGGATTCCTGCGCGATCTCACCCTTCGACCCAGCGGCCGTGACGCGGTTAGGCATCATCACCATCTCCGACCGCGCCTCGTCGGGGGTGTACGAAGACAAGTCGGGCCCCGCGATCGCGTCGGTGTTCACGCGCTGGATCGCCTCGCCGTGGGAGGCCGAGTACCGCCTGGTGCCCGACGAGCAGCCGCTGATCGAGGCCGCCATCCGCGAGCTGGCTGACGAGCTGCACTGCGCGCTCATCGTGACGACGGGCGGTACGGGGCCGTCGCCTCGGGATGTCACGCCGGAAGCCACCGTGGCGGTGTGCGACCGGCTGCTGCCGGGGTTCGGGGAGCAGATGCGGGCAGTGTCGGTGCGGACTGTCCCCACGGCGATCCTGTCGCGTCAGGTGGCCGGTACCCGTGGGAGCTCGCTGATCATCAATCTCCCCGGAAAGCCGGCGGCGATCGAGGAATGCCTCGGCGCGGTCTGGGCGGCGGTTCCATATTGCATTGATCTCATCGGAGGGCCGCGTCTGCTGTTCAGCGCCGAGGCTCCCGCTCCGTTCCGCCCTACCAGCGCGTAAGCGCGAGCCCGTGCCATGAGCCTGTCTCCCGAGCTGCTGAAGATTCTCGTTTGCCCCAAGTGCAAGGCATCGTTGGAGCACTACGCGGGCCCACCCGAGGTGCTCGTGTGCCGTGACTGCCGCCTGGTGTATTCGGTTCAGGACGGCATCCCGGTCATGCTCATCGACGAAGCGCAGCCGCTGGACGACGCGACGTACCCGCCGACGGCGTGAGTACCGCGCCCAACCCCGAGTGGCGCGACGGGACACGGGTCGTGCGGGCCGGCTTGCCGGACGCCACCCCCGGCACGCCGTACATGGCTGGACCGGTGTTCGCGGCGCCGTATCATGCGCCCGGTGATCCGGCCACCTCGCCGTTCACCTACGGCCGCTTCTCCAATCCCACGTGGGTGGCGTACGAGCAGGCGCTCGAGGCGCTTGAGGGCGGGCCGTGCCTGTTGTTCCCGAGCGGGATGGCGGCGTCCGCTGCGGTGCTGGCCACGATGGTGCCGCCGGGCGGTACACTCGTGATGCCAGCCGAGAGCTATTACACCACGCGCGTGGTCGCGACGCAGCAGTTCCCGGGGGCGTGGTTTGCCGCGCAGGGGATCAATGTGGTGATGGCGCCGACGGTGGGCGACGGTTTGCGCGAGGCGCTCACTGGGGCCGCCGTGCTGTGGCTCGAGTCGCCGACCAACCCGGCGCTCGATGTGTGCGACATCGCGGCGCTCGCCGAGGCGGCACACGCGGCCGGTGCGCTGGTGGTCGTGGATAACACCACCGCCACGCCGCTCCTGCAGCAGCCGCTCGCCCTCGGCGCTGACTTCGCGGTGGTATCCGACACGAAAGCGATGACAGGGCACGCCGACCTGGTGCTTGGCCACGTCGCCTGTCGCGACGCGGCGCACGCCGACACGATTCGCACGTGGCGTACGCGCATGGGCGTGATTGCCGGGCCGATGGAAGCGTGGCTGGCGCATCGTTCGCTGGCCACACTCGACGTGCGGCTCACGCGGCAGTGCGACACCGCGATACAGGTCGCGCAGATGCTGGCCGCGCATCCGAAGGTGCATGGCGTGCGCTATCCCGGCTTGCCGAACGACCCGTCATACGCGATCGCCTCGAAACAGATGAAACGATTCGGCGGGGTGATCAGCTTCGCGCTGGACGACGCGGCAGCGGTCACGCGCTTCTTCGCTGCGTCCACGCTGGTGTACGAGGCGACCAGCTTCGGTGGCGTGCACACCAGCGCCGAGCGTCGTGCCCGCTGGGGGGGTGACGCCGTGTCGGAAGGATTCGTGCGACTGAGCATCGGGCTCGAGGACGTGCGCGATCTCTTGAACGATTTCGAACGCGCCCTCGGCGCGGTGTAGAGGAACAGGCATGACGAAGCGGATCGATCGGCGCGATTTTGTCGCGTCGACCCTGGCCACGGCAGCAACGGCAGCAGCGGCGGCCACTGTCGGGACGATGACAGCACTCGTCCCGATGCATACGGCGCAGGCGGCCGTTCCTGCGCACGACGGTGTGCAGCCCGATGCATTCCCCTATGCCGAGCTGAGTGTGGCGGAGCTGCAGTCGCGGATGACGACGGGCACGCTCACGTCGCGCACGCTCACGGCGGCGTATCTGTCGCGCATCGCGGCGGTGGATCGCAGTGGCCCGACGTTGAATTCGGTGATCGAGACGAATCCCGACGCGCTCATGATCGCGGCGGAACGTGACGCCGAACGTCGCGCGGGGAAGGTGCGCGGTCCGCTGCATGGCATTCCGGTGCTGATCAAGGACAACATCGACAGCGCCGATCGCATGCAGACCACCGCCGGTTCGCTGGCGCTGGTGGGGAAGCCGGCCCCGCGCGATGCGTTCATTGTGCAGCGTTTGCGCGAGGCCGGCGCGGTGCTGTTGGGCAAAACGAATCTCAGCGAGTGGGCGAATTTTCGCTCCACGCGCTCCACGAGTGGCTGGAGCGGACGCGGTGGACAGACGCGGCATCCGTTCGTGATCGATCGCAATCCGTGCGGCTCGAGCTCGGGCACCGGCAGTGCGATCTCGGCGAACCTCGCCGCCGTGGGTATCGGCACGGAAACCGATGGCTCGATCATCTGTCCGTCGTCGATTTGCGGGCTAGTGGGGATCAAGCCAACGGTTGGGTTGTGGAGCCGCAGCGGCATCATTCCGATCTCGTCGTCGCAGGACACGGCGGGTCCGATGGCGCGCTCGGTGTCCGACGCGGCGGCGCTGCTGGGCGCGCTCACGGGGGTGGACTCGCGCGACCGGGCCACCGCCGATAGCGCGGGGAAGAGTGCCGCCGACTACACCACGTTTCTGAACGCGACGTCGCTGCAGGGCGCGCGCATCGGTGTGGCGCGCAACATGGCGGGCTTTCATCCGATGACCGATGCCGCGTTCGAGCGCGCGATCGAATCGCTGCGCAAGGCGGGGGCGGTGATCGTGGACCCGGCCAACGTGCCGACGGTTGGCAAGTACGACGAGGCGGAACTCGACGTGCTGCTGTACGAGTTCAAGGCCGGTGTGAATGCGTATCTCGCCGAGCGCGGCAGCACGGTGTCGGTGCGCACGATGGATGAGGTGATCGCGTTCAATCGCGCGAATGCCGGCGCCGAAATGCCGTACTTCGGGCAGGAACAGATGGAGCGCGCGCAGGCCATGGGCTCGCTCGACGACGCGAAGTATCGCGACGCGGTGGCCACGTGCCGACGGCTGTCGCGCGACGAAGGCATCGATGCGATCATGGCGCAGCACTCGCTCGACGCGATCGTGGCGCCGTCCAATGGCCCGTCGTGGCCGACCGACTTGATCAATGGGGATCGCTACAGCGGCGGGAACTCCAGTGTGGCCGCGGTGGCCGGCTATCCCAGCATCACGGTGCCGATGGGGTTTGCCGATGCGCTGCCGCTTGGGCTGTCGTTTATCGGTCGGGCGTGGAGCGAAGGACGATTGATCGGGCTCGCGTATGCGTTCGAACAGGCAACCAAGGCGCGCCGTGCGCCACGGTTTCTGTCGACGATGCCGATCGCCGCACCGAAGCGGGGGTCGTAAGTGGCGCCGGAAGAACCGCGGAGCGCCGGCACGTCCCGCGCGATTGCCATCGGCAGTCTCGTCGGGGCGCTGGTCCTCGGCATCTGGGCGTGGCAGTTCCTGAACCGGGCGGCCGACTCCGGGTTGGATCGGCTGTCGCGCATCGATGCGATGCGCGCCTTGTGCACGGCCGAGTGGGCGACGGCGCGCACCGAGGTCGATTCGATGCGGGTGGACCGACTCGCGCTGCCCGACACGATCGATAAGGGCTCCGAGCAGGCGATCGACCGTTGTGGTGACCTGCGTGGCGAGAGCGTCCCGAATTCGCTGCCGAATGCGCGCGAGATGTCGGGCGATCCGATGCCGCGCGGACTGCGCTGAGGGCGCGAACATGAAGCGTGTAGTGACAGGGCTGG
>CANHNQ010000120.1 GCA_947462095.1 Gemmatimonadota bacterium | reverse complement strand
GGCCTGCTGGGCGTGGCCGGTTTCTTCATGTACGTGCTCGGCAATGGCACGGGTGAAGAAGCGATCCGCGCGGCGCTCGAGCCGATGATCGGCCTCGCCTTCGGGTCGTCGCTCATCTCGATCTTCGCCCGACTCGGCGGCGGCATCTTTACGAAGGGCGCCGACGTGGGCGCCGACCTCGTGGGTAAGGTGGAAGCCGGCATCCCCGAAGACGATCCGCGGAACCCGGCCGTGATCGCCGACAACGTGGGTGACAACGTCGGTGACTGTGCCGGTATGGCGGCCGACCTCTTCGAGACCTACGCGGTCACGATCATTGCCGCGATGCTCGTGGCTGGCCTCTCGTTCGCCACCTACGGCAACACCGGCGTGCTCTATCCGCTGGTGCTGGGCGCGGTGTCGATCCCGGCGTCGATCGTAGGCACGTTCTTCGTGAGCGTGAAGCCGGGCGGCAAGATCATGAATGCGCTGTACCGCGGTCTGATCGTGTCGGGTGTGTTGGCGGCGATCGCGTTCTTCTTCGTGACGCGCACCATGTTCCCCGGTGAGCTGGGCACGAACCTGTTCAGCTGCGCGATGATCGGCCTCGCCCTCACGGCGGCGCTGGTGGTGATCACGGAGTACTACACGGCCACCGAGTACGGCCCGGTGCGCCAGATCGCGAAGGCGTCGGAAACGGGACACGGCACGAACGTCATCGCCGGTCTGGCGGTGTCGATGAAGTCAACGGCGGCGCCGGTGCTGGTGGTCGCGGCCGCGATCTACTTCTGCTACGATCTGGCCGGTTTGTACGGCATCGCCATCGCGGCCACGTCGATGCTGTCGATGGCGGGCATGGTCGTCGCGCTCGACGCGTACGGTCCGATCACCGACAACGCCGGTGGTATCGCCGAGATGAGCCATCTCGGTCCCGAGATTCGCAAGATCACCGACGCGCTCGACGCCGTGGGTAACACCACGAAGGCCGTCACGAAGGGCTATGCGATTGGTTCGGCCGGCCTCGCCGCGCTGGTGCTGTTCGCCGACTACTCGAGCAAGCTGGGCGTGCATCTCGGCAGCCCGGTCAACTTCTCGATCGACGATCCGAAGGTCGTGATTGGCTTGCTCATTGGCGGCATGATTCCGTACCTGTTCGGCGCCATGGCCATGCAGGCCGTGGGTCGCGCGGCCGGTGCGGTCGTGCAGGAAGTGCGGCGTCAGTTCAAGGAACTGCCCGGCATCATGAAGGGCACGCAGAAGCCGCAGTATGACAAGGCGGTGGACCTGCTCACCAAGGCGGCCATTCGCGAGATGATTCTCCCGTCGATGCTGCCCCTCGTGATCCCGGCCATTGTCGGTTTCCTGCTCGGTGGCGCGGCGTTGGGCGGCCTGCTCATGGGCACGATCGTGACGGGCTTGTTCGTGGCCATCTCGATGTGCACCGGCGGTGGTGCGTGGGACAACGCCAAGAAGTACATCGAAGAAGGCAACCACGGCGGCAAGGGCAGCGAAGCCCACAAGGCGTCCGTGACCGGTGACACCGTGGGCGATCCGTACAAGGATACCGCGGGCCCGGCGATCAACCCGCTGATCAAGATCATCAACATCGTGGCGCTGTTGCTGGTGCCGCTGCTCGCGAAGGCGTAAGCAGGTCAGCACGCTCGCTACACAAACAACGGCACCGTCGCGAGACGGTGCCGTTGTTGTGTGCGGGGGAATCGCGACGCTACGCGAACACGCGAGGGCGCAGACCTCGAGCGTTGGCCGCTCTACGGGCGGTCACGGTCTTCCCTGTCCCGACGTCGCTCCACGGTTTCCCTCCTGCCACCCGTCACGAATGCCGTCGCCCACGTCAGAGTCGGCGATTCGGCGGGCGAACAACGCAGCGGTCACGAGCGCCACGACGATGACGACGCCCATGAACGCGCGTCCCATCCAGCGTCGCGAGCGCGACACCCGGGGATATCGAGATGGCACGTCTCCGGCGTAGGGCGCGACTGGAGGGAACGGATGTTGCCCGGGCTGTTCCGAGGGGGCGGCGTGCTGGAGCTGCGCTCTCAGTCGCGCATTCTCGAGGCGGAGTCGCTCAAGCTCGGCGAGGGGGGTCTCGTTGTCACGCATGGGGAAGGGTGTGTCCGGGCCGCGTCGGAGGGGCACCATCGGTACCGCATGCGGGGAATATGTGGTCGGTCCCGCGACGGTGGGATTGCGGTGCCCAATTCCTGAGGATCTGATACGCGGGGGGCTCGCATACGTAACCCAAGTGTTGAATAGTGTGGCGGGATCGGGACGGTCGGCCGCTCGTTTGGCGAGCGGGAGCTCGATTGGCGCAGCAGAGCGGGCGTTCGCGCCGTATATACCGATACTGAGCTCATTTCCTCGCCTCTCGACGCGCCCATCTCCTCTCGTGTCCAAAGCTCGCGGCAACAACCTGGTCGCGCTCGGTTCAGCGGCCGTGCTGATCGTGTACACGGCGGGCTTTGCGAAAACAAAGCCGGCGGCCGATCGCATGGCGGCGGAGAGCGCCGAGCGCCGCCCGCGCAGTGCGTCACGGGCGGGTGCGGGAGCAGTGGGCGGGCGCACCGCCGCAGGGGAATCGGGAGGGTCAATCGTCTCGGCGACACCCGCGGTGGCGGTGGTGGACGCGCCAGCGGCCGCGTCGCTCCCAAGTACGTCCAGTGCGGTGGCCCCGCCCGCAGGTGTCGCCACGGCGCCGGCTCCGTCGAACGCGGCCGTTATCGGGCCGCCGGCGGCCGGCGCGACGGTCTCCACGCCTGCTGGTGCGACACCGGTGTCGGCACCAGTGGCTACGGTGGAAACCGCACCGCCGCCCGTGGTGAGTGCGCCGGTGTCCGTGGCGGTCACCCCGCCGGTCGTTGCGGCACCCGCTGCCGCGCCGAGTGCACCGCCGCCGGTGCAGGCGACCACGACACCGGCTCCGTCGCCCGCTCCGCCCGCCGCCGCACCCGCCGCCAAGACCGCCGCCAAAACGACGTACAAAGACGGCGTGTACCTCGGCCGCGGCACGTCGCGACACGGCGACATCGAGGCGATGGTCGAGATCCAGAACGGACGCATCACGAACGCCGTGATCTCGCAGTGCCTCACGCGCTACTCGTGCTCGTGGATCGCGGTGCTGGTACCGCAGGTCGTGGCGCGACAATCGGCCGAGGTCGACTACGTGTCGGGCGCCACGGTGAGCTCCGACGCGTTCTACTACGCGGTGACGCAGGCACTCGCGCAGGCGAAGTGAGTCGCGCCACCCTTGAGTTGCCGGGTGATCTGCTGTCGGATCGGCCAATGGATGCCACGCGCGTGAGTGCGCCGAAGTCCTCGCGAGCGCGCATGGGCACGGTGGTCACGATCGACGTGGTCGGACACGATCGCAGCGCGCGCGCCCGTCGCACTCGCGATCTCGCCATCGAACGGGCCTTCGCCTGGTTCGATCGCGTGGAGTCGGTGTGCTCACGTTTCGATACCGGCAGTGAGCTGCGAGGCCTGTGCGCTACATGCGGCGTTGATGTGGAGGTGTCGCCGATGCTGTTCGAGGCGGTGCGCTTCGCTCTCGCGGTGGCCGAGGAAACACACGGGGCATTCGATCCCACGGTAGGTGCGCGCATGGAAGCTCGCGGCTTCCATCGGGATTATCGCGATGGCACCGTGGTGCGCTCCGGTGTGGGTGATGAGGAGCCGGTGTCGTATCGCGATGTGGTGCTGAACGACGCCACGCGCTCCATCCGATTGGAGCGCCCGCTGTTGCTCGACCTTGGCGCTGTGGCCAAAGGACTCGCCATCGACATGGCGGTGCAGGCGCTGCGGCCGCTGGTGAATTTTGTGGTCGACGCCGGCGGCGACCTGTACTGCGGCGGACACAACGCCGCTGAGCAGCCGTGGACGGTCGGGATTCGGCACCCGCGCGACCCGCATACGCTGCTCACGCGCGTTACGATCACCGACGCTGCGCTGTGTACGTCAGGCGATTACGAACGCCGGGTCGCCGACGATACGGCGGGTGAACATCACCTGCTGAATCCAGCGACCGGTGCGTCGCCGCGCGACGTGATCAGCGCCTCGGTTCTCGCCCCGACCGCCATGGTCGCCGACGCCCTCGGTACCGCGGCCTTTGTACTGGGGTGCGCCGAGGGGCTCGCACTGCTGGAACATCATGAACTCCGCGCGTGCCTGGTGGATGCGCAGCTCGTTCGTCACACAACGCCGGATTGGATCGATGTCTGAAGTGGTCGCGACCCTGTCGCCGATGCCGAACAACACGTTCACGTCGCTCACAAAGTTCTTCAAGACCCCGAAGGGGCTGCTGGTGATCGCGCTCGCGGTGCTGATCCCGATCGCAGGCTCGCATAGCGGCTTTGCGGTGGTCGCACCCGGTGTGGCGGCTGCGGCCATCGCCGCGATGCTCATCGACGCACCGATCCTGCGCTACCGCGACAAGGAGTGGTCGTTCCCAAGCGGCGCCCTGCTGACGGGCCTCTTGGTGGCCATGGTGCTCAGCCCCTTCGGCTCGTGGAAGGTTGCTGCGGCCACTGCTGCCATCGGCGTGCTCAGCAAGTACGTGGCGCGCGGACGTTCGGCCAACGTGTTCAATCCCGCCGCGCTGGCGCTGGTGGTCAGCTACTTCGCGTTCGACACCGGCCAGAGCTGGTGGGGCGCGTTGCCCGAGCTCCCCATTCTCGCGATCGCCGCCCTGTTCGTGACCGGCGTGTTCATCACCGATCGCGTGAACAAGATGCCGGCGGTGCTGGCGTTTCTTGGTGTGCACTTTCTGCTGTTCACGCTCACCGCGTTCGTGGGCGATCCGGCGAAGGTAGCCGAGCTGTATCGGGAGCCCGACCTGCACGCGGCGCTGTTCTTCGCATTCTTTATGGTGACCGATCCGCCCACGTCACCGCCCAAAGCGCGCGATCAGATCATGTTCGGCGTGATCACGGCGGTGGTGTCGTATCTGGTGTTCGAGCTGGTGGGCGCGGTGTACTTCCTTCTGGCGGGACTGCTGGTGGCCAACGTGTGGGAAGCGTGGCGGAGGCAGCGGGCGCGAGCGAAACGGAACAGCCCAGTCGTCTGAGTTCAGACGGTCAGGCTCAGGCATCAGACTGCTTATAGTGTTCAGAGTTCAGCAGCTACAGTGCTCAGTTTCGAGAATTTCCTTGGTGGCGTGCGCGGCTCGGGACTACGGTGCACTCACGGCCATGCCGCCAGTCAAACTCTCGGTACTGCGGACTGTCGTTGCTGAATTCTGACCACTATACCCAGTCTGAAGCCAGAACTCAGGTCACTGGGTACTGAGCAGTTGCGCAGTTCACTGCCGGCACAGCGGCGCCGGTCCCAGCACCGCGTCTGCCCGCATCGGCACCACCGTGAACTGTTGTACTCGCGCCGGTTCCGTCGGCGCCAGCGTGATGCCAACAGAAAGCGCCCCGTTCGCGCACTGCATGCGCCACACGCCGCGCAACGCGTTCTCGGCCCACAGCTGACCCACGGCTTTGCAGTTGCCGCCCACCGCGTTCGACATCTGCTCGATGGCGACGGCGCGCCGCGGGCCGGACTCATCGAGAAACAGATTCATTGCGGCAATACTGTCGGCCAGCGGTTGCCTCCACTCCTGTACCAGCCGCGTGACCTTCTCCTGCATGGCCAGCAGCACCGGTGCCGGCTGCGGTTCACGCGCCTTCAGGCCACCGCTCTTCGCGAGCAATTCGAACGACTGATCCAGCACGCCCGTCCACCCGGTGTACGTGAGATTGCCCAGCGCCACGATGCCCACGCCGTACTCGGGGAGCCAGCGCATCTGCGAGCCGAAGCCGGGGAGGCCACCGGAGTGCGACACGATGTGTGCGAACAAACAATTCGACGCCGAGCGCAGTCCGTAGGCATAGCCACCGGCGTTGAGCGACAACACACCGGCCGCGCTACGCGACGCCGTCGCTCCGCTGAAGCGCGCGATCTGCTGCATCTCGCGCAGCGACGACCGCTTGAGTACCGGCGACTCGGCGCCATCGCGCGCCGGCCATGCGTCGAGCATGAGCGCCACCCAGCGCGACAGGTCCGCGCTGCTCGTGAGCATGCCACCCATGGCGCCAAATGAGCCGTCGGGCAGCGCCGCTTCCTCCAACCATGCACCGTCCTGCAGGCGATAGCCGTGTGCCAGGCGATTGGCCGGCACGTCGCGCGCTTCCATGGTGGTGGACGTCATACCGAGCGGACGGAGCACCCGCTGCTGGATGTAGCGGGCGTAGGGCATACCGCTCACGTTCTGTACGATGCGACCGAGGATCGCGAAGCCGAAGTTCGAGTACTCGTACGCGGTGCCGGGTGCCGTGGAGAACGGAATACCCGACTTGATCATGGCTGACAGCTGCGCATCGGTGGCAGCGAGTTGCTGATCACCCCACGGATTGTCTTCCGGGAATCCCGCCGAGTGCGACAGCAAATGCCGGATCGTGATGCGCGGCGCATCGCTGGTCGCGTAGCGCATGGCTTTCAGCTCCGGCACATAGCGTTCCGCCGGATCATCGAGTGACAGCTTGCCGGCATCGCGCAGCTGCAGAATCGAGAGCGCGGTGAAGCTCTTGGTCATCGAGGCGATACGGAACACCGAGCTGGTGTCGACGGGCGCCTTGGTCGGCACCTCGCGCAGGCCGAGCGCGGCCACGTGCAGCAGTTTGCCGTCGACGATCACGCCGTAGGCGATGCCGGGCACGCGATTGCTCGCGGCGAAGGCGCGCATCACGCTGTCGATTTGCGGCAGCGCCGTGCGCAGCTTGGCGATACGATCCGGCTCGGTGAAGCGCGCCGGCGGGGCAATGCTGGACTGTGCGGCGAGGGGCGGGGCGCCGAGCACGCCGGCCTCGCAGAGCGCGGCGAGCGCGCCGGCGCAAATGGGAAAGAGTCGCATGGGGTAAAACGGCAGCGTGGGTACACCAATGTCAACATGGCGTACCCACGCAGAGTCCCGCTCGAACTGACTTACTTGCCCTGCGTCTTCTCCCACAGCGCCGGATACTGCTTCTTGAGCGCGTCGATCTTGGGGAGGTCGTTGTACACGATGTAGGGCTGGTCGGTGTGACTGTACAAGTAGTTCTGATGGTACGACTCGGCGTCGTAGAACTTCGACAGCGCCGCCACCTGCGTCACGATCGGACGCGGAAATACCTTGGCCTGCGTGAGCTGGGCAAGCACGGTCGTCGCGCTCTTCTGCTGCTCGGCGTTGGCGAAGAAGATCGCCGACCGGTACTGCGTGCCGACGTCGGGGCCCTGACGGTTGAGCTCCGTGGGGTTGTGCGCCACGGTGAAGAACACCGCCAGCAGCGTCTCGTACGACACCACGGCCGGGTCAAAGGTCACCTTCACCGCTTCCGCGTGTCCGGTGCGTCCGCTGCTCACGGTTTCATAGTCGGGGTTCACGACGGTACCGCCGGCGTAGCCCGACACGACCGCCTTCACCCCTTTCATGTGTTCGAACACCGCTTCCACGCCCCAGAAGCAGCCGCCGGCGAACACGGCGGTTTGCAGGGTGGCGGCGACCGCCTTGCCCGGCGCGCGATTGGCGGGAATCTGCGACTGTGCCCCAGTGGCGGGGGCGAACGACATGGTGGCGACCACCGTGGCCGCAACGAGCGCGCGAATCATCAAACGTCTCCCTGAGAGAAAACCCGTGCCGGACCCGGCAACTGGCTGCTCAACATAGCCGGAATCGGGACGGGAAGTTCCCACGCATGGGGTAGCCGGGCGCGTACGCGTCGGCGTACACGTCAGGGTTTGCGTTCCCGCCACGCTGGTCTCGCCGCTACGCTCAGCGGGATGCGTCCCGGTCGACGGCGTCCTGGCGGCGCTGCGCTTCCTGCCAATCCACGATGGGGGCCACGTCGCGATCCCCGAGCGACAGGCTGGCCAGCGCCCGTTCCACCACGGGGGCGCCGAGCTCGGGTGGCAGCGCGTAACCGAACGCCAGCTCGGCCCGGCGACAGAGACGTTCTTCGCGCGGCAGTTGGTCTTCAGTGCGATGGATGCCCATCGCATGCACGCGCGCGTGGACACCCTCGTGCAGAATCGACGAGGCGACCGGCGCCGCGGTGATGTCGCGTCGCGCGAGAAACGTGAGTTCGGTGATGATGGTGTTCTCCTGCGGCATGAACGCACCGCGGCAGGCGAAGCGCTCCACGCGGATGCCGCGGATGTCCCGCCGCAGATGCGCCAGTCGCCACGGCTGATAGGTCGCGATCAGCGCGAGGGATTCATCGAGGCGCGCCAGGACATCAGCGGTGGCGATATCGGCGCGCGTATTGATCACCTCGATGGGCACGCCGTGCAGCGTGGTGCGCACCGTGTCCGGTGCCCGCGCGCCGGCGGGCGTGGCGGATGGCCGGAACATCGTGGCGAGTCGATCGAGGAATCCGGACATGACGGACAAGAGTGGCGGGAAATCGGGCCGATGGGCACCCAGGGGTCAGCGATCGGCGGGTAGCTCAGCAACGGCAACTGCAACGGCCAGAACACGGAGATCACGCAAGCACGGAACCAACACAGATCAGCAAAAAGCGCTTTTCATCCTATCCGTGTTGGTTCTGTGCGTTCGGCGTCATCCGTGTTCTGGCTGTTGCTGGTGCTGGTGCTGGTGATACTGCTCGATGCGTAACACTTCTTCACTCGCGCCGAACACGAAGCCGCTGCGCTGATGGATGCCGGTGGCAGGCTCGTCCATCATGCGCCGCTCGCCGGTGCTGGCCATCCCGCCTGCCTGCTCCACGAGGAACGCGATAGGATTGGTCTCGTACAGCATCCGAAGTCGGCCGTTCCGCGTGGCTGGCTTGCTGTCGCGCGGATACAGAAACACGCCGCCGCGTATGAGGATGCGATGCGTCTCGGCCACCAGTGACGCGATCCAGCGCATGTTGAAGTCGACGCCGCGCGGGCCGGCCGCACCCGCCAAGCATTCGTCGACATAGCGCCGCACGGCCGGTTCCCAGAACCGCTGATTGGAGGCGTTGATGGCAAACTCGCGGGCCGCCGGGGCGACCCGCAGGGATGGATGCGTGAGCACCCACTCCCCGAGTGACCGGTCGAGCGTGAAGCCGTGGGTGCCCCGCCCGAAGGTGAGCACCAGCATGGTGCTGGGGCCATACACGGCGTAGCCGGCGCAGACTTGCGCGGTCCCGGGCTGCAGAAAGTCCGACGGCTGCGCATGCGCGCCCGGGTTGGGCGCCCGCAGCACGGAAAAGATGGTGCCGACCGACATGTTCACATCGATGTTCGACGAGCCGTCGAGCGGATCGAAGAGCAGCAGATATTTGCCGCGCGGGAGGTGCGACGGAATGGCGTACGGCTGCTCGAGCTCTTCGGACACCATTCCGGCGACATGTCCGCCCCACTCGGCCGCCCGCAACACAATGTCATTCGCGGCGACGTCGAGTGGCTGCTGCTCCTCGCCGTGCACGTTGCGGTGGCGCGCCGTGTCGTCGTTCTCCACGAGGACGCCTTGGGCCACACGCAGAGCGATCGCCTTGCAGGCGAGCGCGATATCGGTGATCAGCGCATCGAAATCGCCCGTGGCTGCCGGTGCCCGCCGGCGCTCTTCGATGATGAACTGGGCGAGGGTGGGACGTCCGCCGGTCAGCATGGTATTAGACTCTACGGGACTGAAGACGCCGCGCTGCGCTGCGTCGGCCGATGTTCCGCGTATTCTAGCACCGCACGCCACCGTGCGGAGGGAATCGACTCGATGGTCATAGCTGCCCTTCTCGCACTGCTCGCGGCGCCCTACGCAGCCGATACATCGCACTGTGCCGCCGCGGCGCGGTTCCTGCGCGACGCGCGTCACATGCGTGTGGAGGTCGAGGTCGACACGATCGACGATTGGCGCACGAAGCGTCGAGTGCCCGGCTGCCGGATTACCGCGGCCGGCGGCACCGAGTTGAGCGTGGGCCGCGAAGCGGTGCGTTTCTACGAGTTGCTGCGCGCGGCCACGTGGGTGCGCACGCCGGACCCGCGGGATTCACCCAATGAGGGATCGCTACGCTTCCGCTGGGAGCAGTCAGACTGCCTGTTCAACATCAATGCTGAAGCGCTGCTGGGGACCGATGCCGAGCAGCGGGTGAACGACACGCTGCAGGTGCCGGCGGGGCAGACGCGCTACCAGATGTTCGTGATGTGCATGCCCGCCATGCCGGCGGCACCGCGGTAGCTAGTGGTCTGCGGGCCACTCCACCGCGCCCGAGTGCGTCACCGCGCCCTGATGCGCCGGGCCCACCAAGCGCGTGTACTTCTCCAGCACGCCACCCCGTCGCACCGGAGCCGCCACCGGCAGCGCCGCCAGGCGTGACGCCAGCTCCTCGTCGCTGAGCTCCACTGCGATACGGCGCGCCTCAGGGCGCGCGTCGATCGAGATGATATCTCCGTCGCGGAGCAGGGCGATCGGGCCTCTGTCGGCCGATTCCGGCCCCGCGTGGCCGATGCACAGGCCACGGGTGGCGCCGCTGAAGCGGCCGTCGGTGAGCAGCGCCACGTCGGCGCCCATGCCCTGACCGTAGATCAGCGCGGTGATGCCGAGCATCTCGCGCATCCCCGGGCCGCCCCGGGGGCCTTCGTTGCGGATCACGATCACGTCGCCGCGCTCATAGCGCTGGTCGCGCACCGCCGCCTGCGCCTGCTCCTCCGACTCGAACACCCGCGCCGGGCCGCGATGGACCAGCGTGGCCAGCCCCGCCGTTTTCAGC
>CANHNQ010000119.1 GCA_947462095.1 Gemmatimonadota bacterium | reverse complement strand
TGCGCCAATAACCCGCTGGAGTTCGTGCCGTGCGACAACAGGACGGCACACGTGTCGTATATCGCGATCGCCAACAAGGACGACCAACTTGGCATCACGCACAGCGACGGCGCGTACTACGCCGTGCTGCGCGCGACCGACAACGACATCGTGAAGGGGGAGAGCGCGAATCCGGTGAAGACGTTGCGGATGCGCTATGACGCGTGGAAGCGGGCCGGGAGCAAGCGGACGGCCTCGCCGGGGGCGACGCTGTTCAAGCCGGTGGGATCGGGGGATTAGGTGGAGACGGCTCGCGGGGACGGCCTCCCTGCTTCTTGAGCAATTGGCCGTTCACTTCCCCCGACGCCGATTCACCGTCCAGTCGTACTCCGTATCCACCCACCGGAAGTTCCCGCTGCGCAGCAGCGCCTGTTCCGGTCCTGCGGGCGTGTATCGGGCCCAGAACGCCCCCACGCCCGCCAGCGTGCCGCCGAAGTCGGCACGGTACCAGGTGAAAATCGGCGATCCGTACACCGTGCTGGTTTTCACGTCCACGCGGTTCTTGTGCCGCTGCGTCAGAAACACGCGCGCCTGATCGTCGAGCTGCGCGTCGAGCCGCTCGGCGGTGAACGCTTCGCTTCGCAGCGGTGGACAGCCCATCGCCGCGCACACGAGGGCCACGTGAATGCGCGGATCCTTGAACTGCTTGCGGATGATCTCGTGTTCTACGTCGTCCAGCGTGAGCGTGCGACGGTCGGCGCGCACGATGGGCTCCGCCCAGGGGCTCTTGAGCGTCACGCCAAGGACTTTGTTGATGTCGCGGATGGACGTGCGCTCGTGGCGGCGGTTCATCAGCTCGATCGTGAACGCGTTGTACACGTTGATCCAGTACGCCAGCTGTTCGTGGTGTGAGAGCGTGGCGGCCGGCACGCGGCTCAGCTGCGCGAGATACGCCGCGAAGCGCGGGTCGCGTTGAAACGCGTCGTAGTCCACCATGCCGTCGGTCACGTAGACCGAGAGCATCGCATTCCATGCGGCGTGATCGACCACGGGCGCGGTGGTCGCCGCGGGTGTCGTCTGCGCGGGCAACGGCTGCGATACGCTGGCGGTGGCGAGTGACAACACGAGCACGCTGATCCATCCCGCACGCTTGGCCAACGCCGGCACGTACGACAACGCGAGCAACAGCACCCCCGCGATGGCCACGCGCACGAATGCGGTCTGCCGTGCGCCTTCGGTGCCGGCCAGCAGCGCGTCGGCGAAGTAGGTGTACACGCTGGTGCCGGGGAGAATGCCGATCGCGGTGGCGCCCACGTAGTGGCTCAGGCGCACGCCGGCGAGGCCGGCGCCGAAGTTGAGGGCGTTGAAGGGCACCACGGGTATCAGGCGTAAGCGCAGGATGGTGAGAAAGGCCCCGTCGCCCAGCAGGCGGTCGAGTGTGCCGGCGCGCGCGCCGAGCAGTCGCGTGAGGGCGTCGCCGCCAAGCAGGCGCGCCAACAGATAGGCGCCGGTGGCCCCGAGCGTGGCGCCCAGCCACGTGAGGGTGATCCCGCCGGCGACGCCGAAGATGGCGCCCCCGGCCAGCGTGAGCGGAAGCGCGGGCAGTCCGATGGTGGTCACGGCCGCGTACGCCATCACGAAGATCGCCCCGGCAAACGGCAGCGCGCGCGCGTCGCGGATCGTGGTCCCGATCCGCGCCGGACTGATATACTCCTCGAATCCCAGCAGGCGTGCCACGGACCACAGCGCAACGAGCAGGACGCCGAAGATCGCCAGGCGCAGCCAGGCACCCGATCGGGGCGCCGGTTGTGGTGCCGACGTCACGTCAGTCATCGCGTGTTCCATCCCCTCGGCTATTGGTCTCCATGCCTGAACGTAGTCTCGATCTGATCGCGGTGGGTGGCGGCACGGCCGGGCTGGTGACCGCCGCCGGCGGGGCCGGGCTGGGAGCCCGCGTGGCGCTGGTGGAGCGGGATCGCATGGGCGGCGAATGCCTGTGGAACGGCTGCGTCCCCTCAAAGGCGCTGATCGCGGCGTCGCGGGCGGCGCATGCGGCGCGCACCGCCTCCCGCGTGGGGATACACGCCAGCGACGTGCGGGTGGCCTTCGACGAGGTGCTCGACCACGTACGCCGCGTGCAGGCCCGCATTGCCCCGCATGATTCGCCGGAGCGCTTTCGCGGACTCGGGGTGCACGTGGTCGAGGGGAGCGCCCGGTTCCTGAATGCGCACACCATTCAGGTGGGGGAGGAACGACTCACGGCGCGGCACATCGTGATCGCCACCGGCACCCGCCCCGCCGTGCCGCCGATTCCCGGCCTCCAGGATGTGCCGCACCACACGAACGAAACGATCTTCTCCATCGAGGCACTCCCGCGCACGCTGCTGGTGCTCGGCGGCGGGCCGATCGGCATCGAACTCGCGCAGGCCTTCGCACGGCTCGGCTGTACGGTGCACGTGATCGACGCCGCCGCGCAGTTCTTTCCACGCGAAGACCGCGAACTCGCCGACATGCTGCGCCGGCAGCTCGAAGGCGAGGGCGTGCAGATCCGGCTCGATACCACGGTCACGTCGGTCCGGCGCGAGGGCGGCGACATCGTGCTCGCGGCCACGCGCGATGGTGTGTCGCACGAGGTGCGCGGTGATGCGCTGCTGGTGGCGGTCGGCCGTCGTCCGAACGTGGAAGGATTAGGGCTCGACGAGATCGGTGTGCGCACCGATGCCGGCGGCGTGGTCACCGACGGTGCGCTGCGCACGGGCGTGAAGGGGGTGTATGCGGCGGGCGACATCGTGAGCGGTGGGCTCAAGTTCACGCACGTGGCCGATCACATGGCGCGCAGCGTGCTGCGCAATGCGCTCTTTCCCGGGTCGAGCACCGTGAGTTATTCCGGCGTGCCGTGGGTGACGTACACCGATCCGGAGCTCGCGCATGTGGGACTCACCGAAGTCGAAGCACGCGATCGGTACGGCAGCGGCGTGGGCGTGTGGCGGCGTGAACTGGCCGGCGTGGATCGCGTGATCGCCGATGCCGGACCGGCGGGACTCGTGAAGATCATCACCGACCCCAAGGGACGCGTGGTGGGCGGACACATTCTCGGGAGCCACGCCGGCGACATGATCGGCGAACTCACGATGGCCGTGACGCTGAAGCTGAGCGTGGGACAGATCGCGTCGGTGATCCATCCGTATCCCACCACGGCCGAGGCGATCCGTCAGGCGGCGGAACAGCGGCGTAAAGCCGGTTTTACAGGGTGGAAGAAGTCGTTGGTGTCATGGATGGCGCGCCACCTGTAGGCGACGTGAGCAGCGACGTGACGATGCCGGTCGCGAAGATGAGCGGGATGCCGTACATCGCCCACGGCCACGTGTAGCCGCCCACCTCGCCGACCACCACGTAACACCCCACCCCCCACGCCACGCCCACGATCATGCTGGCCCATGCACCGGCCGTCGTGGCGCGCGGCCAGTGAAATCCAGCGAGCAGCGCAAACGACAGGGCGGCCACGGGGATGTTGGCCAGTATGAGTCGGTCGAGAATCTGGTCCACGAGGAAGGTCGCGCCGAGCCAGCTGCTGATGGCGAAGAGCACGAGGAGCGCGCGCTGCGATGAAATTGTGGCGAGGCGCGGTCCACCGAAATCGGCCGCGATCATGGTGGCCATCGCACTCCACACGCCGGCCAGCGTGGTCAGCGCCGCGCCGAAGAGCACCGCATATGCGAATCCGCGCAGACCGGTGGGCAACCACACCAGCACCATCGTGGGCACGGCGAGTTGCGCGTCGGCCAGCATCGGCTGCGAGGCGCGCAGATGCGCAGCCGCGAGGACGACGGCCCCGTACAGCAGGAACACCAGCACGGCGCTAATGCCCACGGCGCGGAACGCCACCGTGGTGCTGCGGGCCGCGAAGATCTTCTGACCGTACCACGGGGCCGCGATGTAGGTGAAGCAGGTGATCACCATCAGCGTGGACACAAAGCGCATGGGCAGCGCGGCGCTGGTCCACTGCGCGACCGGGTTCAACGCGAGTTGACTCGCGGGGAACACCTGCGCCAAACCGCCGGCGAGTGCGCTCTGCTTCACGCCGAGCACGAGCAGTAACGGGAGCAGCACGATGGTGGCCAGGAACGCCACCACGTCGGCCCGGACGATCGAGACCAGACCACCGGGAAGCACGGCCACCAGCACCACCACCGAGAGCAGCGCCGACAGTGCGGGCACCGGCAACCACGCCGGAGCGAGCGGCGTGAAGAGCAGGGTGAGCGACTTCACATAGGTGGCGGTGAAGCCGGTCATCGCCAGCAGGAGCAGCAACGAGGCGGTGCGTCCTACCCCTGTCGAGTAGCGTACCGTGAAGAGTTCGGCCACCGACAGGCGGTCGAATCGCTTCCACGCGCGGGCCACGGTGACCGTGTAAAACAGCAGGCCCACCAGAAAGACGGCGGGGAGAGCCAGCGCCATGGGGCCTGCGCCGTAGCCGGCCGCGGCGAAGGCGAGCAGCGTACTGGTATTGAACTCGGTCATCACCAGCGTGGCAACCAACGGGAACAGCGACAGGTCCCGCGACGCCACGGTGAACGAGGCGGCCGACGAGGCCTGGCGCCATCCGGCGCCGGCCAACAGCAGAAGCAACGCCACAAAGGCGATAATATCGAGCATGGGAATTTCGATGAACGGATCTTCGGTGATCGCCCGCGGGCGATCCTGGTGGCGCGGCGTGCTGCTGCTCGCTGTAGTGATGATCGCCCCCCACGCGGCCTACGGACAGGCGTCAACGGGTACGATCGAGGGCACGGTACGCGGTCAGCCGGGCGTGCCGGTGGTCGGTGCGGCGGTGGCGGGGCAGGGCGTGCGCGTTGTCACCGATGCGGAGGGGCGGTTCCGGCTCGAGGTGGTGGCGGGTTCGCCGCTCGTGCTGACGGTGACGGCCCGCGGCTATGCGCCCGCGCGCCTGTCGGTGGTGCCCTTGGTCGCCGGCAGCATGCGCTCGGTGTCGGTCGTGCTCACCTCGCTTGCCACGCTCGATGCCGTGTCGGTGGTGGCCCCGCGCGTGCGTCCGCTGCTCAACACCGAGAATGCCGTGACGGGTGGATCGATCGAGGCGCGCGAGCTCACGTCGCTGCCGACCGATGCCCGCGACCCGATCGCGCTGCTGTACAACATCCCCGGCATTGCGCAGGCCACCGGGTTCTTCGGCGACGCGCCGCGGCTGTCGTTCAACGGCGGCAACTCGCTGTACTCGCAGAACCTGCTCGATGGGCTCGACAACAACGAAGGGTTCTTGGGCGGCCCTCGCGTGGAGGTGCCGCTGGGCGCCATCGCGCGCATGGACGCCTTGGTGAACACGTACTCCACGCAACGCGGTCGCAGCCCCGATGGCATCGTGGACCTCACCACGGCGGCCGGTCGCGCCAAGCTGGCCGGTGATGCGTTCGTGTATCAGCGTCCCGGTCGCCCGCTCGACGCGCGCGTACCGGTGACCTTCGGCGCCGAGCCGAACGCGTTGGCCCGCAAGCAGGAGGGCTTTCAGCGCGTGCAGGCCGGTGGCTCGTTGCGCGGCGCGATCAATCCGGCGCGCACCTTCTTCGCGACCGCCGCCGAATACACGCGCGAACAGGAAGATCGTATTGGCTCCACCGCGCAGGCGCAGTTCCTGGGCACCGAAACCCGGCAGACGTGGAAGGGCTACGGTCGCCTCGATCACGGCTGGTCGCCGACGCAGACCACGACCTTGCGACTCGCCGCCAGCGCCGTGGATCGCGAGGGTGACGGCAGCGGAGTCCTCACGCCCGAAGCCGATATCACCACGCGCCGCATCGGTTCGTTGTCGGCGCTGATCCATCGCAGCGCCCTGCGCGACGGACGCGCGTCGAACACGGCCTCGGTGCAATTCGGCACCTTCCGGTGGTACTTCCCGCCGGCGCGCAGCAGCTTCGCGCGACCGCAGGTCACGGTGCTCGCGCCGGACTTGTCCACGCAGGCCATCGTGGGCTCCAGTAACTTCGTGTTCGACGAAACCGAACGGCAATGGCAGCTGCGTGACGTATTTGAAGCGGCGCTCGGCGAGCGGCACACCCTGCGCGTGGGCGGCGACGTGATCGCCGGCGCGTTCCGGTTGGCGGCGGCCAGCACGAACCCCACGGGTTCGTACGTGGTGTTCAACGACGGCAACATCACGCCGAAGGCGGGGCGCCCGCTCTCGATCACCGATATTCCGGCCAACGCGCGCGTGCAGTCATACACCATCGACGCGCGCCCGCAGCAGGTGAATCTGTCGCAGGCCGTGTACAGCGCGTTCGTGGAAGACACGTGGCGCCCCACGTCGTCGCTCACCGTGGTCAGCGGCGTGCGCTGGGACTACGACGACATCACCTCGCGTGGCGAAAGTGATCCCGACCTCGACAACGTGCAGCCGCGCCTGTCGTTCAACTGGACGCGCACCGAGCGTGAGGTGATTCGCGGCGGCGTGGGACGCTATGCCGGCAAGCTGCCGTACGCGATCTACTCCGATGCCATTCAGCTCGGCGCGACCGGCAATGCCGTGCTCACATTCAGCGGGGCCAGCGCGCCGGCCTTCGGCGCGGGGCCACTGCCCGCCAACATCCCCAATGCCGACGTGCAGGCGGTGCCGCGCGAAATCTTCCGCACGTTTGCGCTCGGCCTCGATCAGCCGATGAGTTGGCAGAGCACGCTGGGCTATCAGCGTCAGTTCGGACGCGCGTGGGCGCTCAGTGCCGATGTGGTGTGGAGCGAGACGCGCAACCTGCCGTGGATGGCGGATCTCAATCCGATGTCACGTCGACTCACCGCCGCCGACTCAGTGCCGCGCCTCTGCGCGAGCTCGTTCGCGTGCCCCGGTGATGCGTCGCGGCCCAATAGTCCGAGCACCGCGGGCTATCGCCGACTCTCCACGGCGCAGAGTGGTGGATCAGCGAGATACACCGCGCTGTACGTGGCGGGGCGACGCGCGCTCACCGACCGCTGGCAACTCGACGCCAACTGGGTGTGGTCGCGCGCGCAGAACAACACCGAGGACATCAACTTCTCGGCCACGCAGGGGAACTGCTTCGACACCAAGCGTATCGACGCCGTGACGGGCGCCGCGTGCACGAGCGATGAATGGGCCGATGCCAACAACGATCGTCGGCATCGGGTGACGTTGCGCAGCGTGTACGAATCGCCGCGCGGGTTCACCGTGAGCATGATCGGCGATGCGCAAACGGGGGTCCCGTTCAACCGCCTCGCCGGCGCGGTGACCAGCAGCGGCATCGCGCGCTACGATCTGTTGGGCTCGGGCCCGATTCGCGGCAACGGCTTCATCGGCAATGCCGACCGGTTCTTCGGTGTGGCACGCAACGCCGAACGGTTGCCGGGGGTCGTGACGGTAGGGGCGAGTGCGTCGTACCGGCCGCGCGTGGCGGCGCTGCGTGGTCTCGAACTGCGGGCCGATGTGTTCAACCTGCTCAACTCGTTGGCCTGGGGCGGCTACGCGAACGGGATCGGCGGCGGTGGCAGTCGCACGCAGTTCGGTCGTCCCGGCACGGCCGTCTATCTGTTCTCGGCGGCGCCGCCGCGGCAGTTCCAGTTCTCGGCCCGCTACCTGTTCGGCGATCGTGGTGCACTCTGACCCAGTCGCCTCGCGGCGCGTAAGCTTCGTGGCATGATCGACGAACCGTTTCGGCAATGGCTGGCGCGTCGCGCGAGTGCGCCCGCGGTGGCTCTGTATCGCGCGGGAATCACGGCCAATCAGATCACGGTCGTGGCGGCGGTACTCGGGCTCACGGCCGCGGCGCTGGTGGCGGTGCAGCTCACGTGGCTCGGTATCGGACTGTGGCTCGCGAGTCGATTGCTCGACGGTTTCGATGGCATGGTCGCGCGGCTGAGCGGGCAGAGCTCGCTCTTCGGCGGCTACCTCGATATCACGCTCGACATGCTCGCCTATTCCGCGATGGCGATTGCCTTTGCGGTCGCGATGCCGGCCGATGTCGTGCTGTGGATGCTCGTGCTGCTGGGGTACGTCCTGGCCATCACGACCACGCTCGCGCTGTCATCGCTGGCCGAGAAAGCGGACCGGCAACTGGGGGGCGACCGGTCGATTCAGTTCACGCGCGCACTGGCCGAAGGGGGCGAGACCACCGCGGTGTATCTGGTCATCGCGCTCGCGCCATCGGTCAGTCGGTACGTGCTGGTGGTGTGGATCACGCTGCTGGCCATTACGGCCCTCCAGCGCACCGCGCTCGCGCGTCGGCTGCTGTCGTAGCGCCGCGAGCGAGCGCGCTCCGGAAGCTATTTCTTCTTGGTCGTCACCTTGATGACGCCGTTGGCCCCAGCCTCGCCGTACAGCGCCTTGGCGGCCTCGCCTTTGATCACCTCGATGGATTCGATCGAATCGGGGCTGATGGAGTTCAGCGACGACGATTCCACCGTCTTCCCGTCGACGATCAGGATACCGGTAAAGGGCGTCTTCGCCTTGCCCGACATACTCACGATGGCCGATGTCGGGCCGCCGACCTTGAGCTCGGCGATGACAACGGAGTCGCCCGTCGTCCCCTTGAGGCGTGAACCGACCAGCGCGGTCTTCGTGCCGATCCGGATCTCCTGCACCTTACCTCCGCGCACATTCACCGTGGCGATTTTGTCGGCCGATAGCGCATTGGCCTCGGCACGCGAGACCTGCTTGCCGTCCACGAGATAAATGGCCTTGGTGGTGTCGAGTTTGGTCACCTGCGCGACACGCAGCTCCACGCCTTTCACGTCCATGTTCTGCAGCTCGGCGGCCGTGGGCAGCTGCGCTTCGCAGGCGGCGAGGAGGGCGACGGCGGCCAGCAGGCCGCTGGCCGCGCGGCGGGAGCGAACAAACTGCGACGGGCGTGCGGTCATGGTGATCAGTCTCCGTTCAAGGTGTGATGCGTGGTAGGAAAAGGCGGGGCTGGTAAGCGCGAGCGGCGTGCGGGCCACACCACGGTGCATGAACCGCGGCACGTGTGACGACAATTCGATCAGGAGCTGGCCATACTGGCGCGTGGAGGCGCCGGTGCCGAGCACACGGCGATCACAATCGAGCTCGATGGCCAAGCGCAAACGGGCGAGCCCGAACCACGCGACCGGATTCCACGGCATCAGCGCGACAGCGACACAGGCCGAGAGCAGCAGCAGCGGATCGCCTGCCGCGATGTGCGACTGTTCGTGCGTGATCACGAGCTGCTGCTCGTGCGCGGACCGCTCCAGCAGCCACGCTGGCACCACAATGCGCGGGTCGCGCACACCGATGACCGCCGGGCCGAGCGCGTCGGTCACGTGCACGGCGACGCCGTCGATGTGATGCCGGGCGGCGCGCGCGAGCTCCGCACGGTGTCGACGGTAGCTCACGCCGAAGGCGAGCATCACGAGCAGCGTCGAGAGTGGCCACGCCAGGGTCACAGCCGCCTGCACCACCATGGGCGCCCGATCGAGCGCGCCCCCGATCGTGCGGGTGCTCCACTGCACGGGCGCCGTCAGCACCCGGTCGACGTTGGACGACCACGTGTGCAGCGCCACGCGCCACAGGGCGGGAGACGACGCGGGCACCGCGACGATGGGCGCCCCCACGGTCACGCGCTGGGGGACCGCATCGCGCGATGGTGGGGCCAAGCGAAGCGGCGCCACCAGCACGAGCGCGAGCGACGAGAACAGCGCGCCGCTCCAGAGCAGCCGTACCGGCAGTGCACGACCGGCCAGCTTCTGCAGCAGGAGGGCGGCGAGGGAGAGCAGGGCGCTGACCACGATCGCCTGCGTCATCCAGCCGATGAGGAGGGAAGGGCTCATGCGTCGTCACCCAGTCGCTCGTCGAGCAGCCAGCGCATACGCTCGAGCTCCTCGCGCGAGAGCTGCTTATCCGAGACGAGCTGCGTGAACATCCGTTCGGCCGACCCCTGAAAAATCGCGTCCTTGATCCGGGTGAGGGCACTCCGCCCGGCACGCTCGGCGGCCACGGCCGGGAAGTAGCGATACGCGCGCCCCTCGGGCTCATGCCGGACATAGCCTTTGTCCTCAAGCGTCTGGAGGGCGGAGAGGACGGAGGTATACGCTAGGTCTTCTTCCAGCGCGTTGCGGACATCGGCCACGGTGGCGGAGCCAAGGCGCCAGAGGACGCTCATGACGGCGAGTTCGCGCGGGGGGAAGTGGACGTCGGTCATGAGGCGGGCGGTTGCTGCGGGGAAGTCAGTACTGGTTTCTCCGTAGTATGAAGCTGGGTGCGGGGCTTGTCAACTGGTTTGTCCGTAGCTGGCCCGTGGGACCGGACGCGATCGGCGCTCGGAGCCAACCGGTTGCGCGCGCGGCGGAACGATGTGTGACGCGGAATGCGGTGGAGACGTCTCCTCTCCGCGTGTCCGGTGATTCCCTTCGTACGGCATCGGATCGTGAACACGTTCTCACCTCCTCTCCGAGTGTGCGGGGATTGCCTCGACGGCCTCAGCCGGGTATGCTCACCCTACCGGCTTTCGATGCTTTGAGGCACGGTACGCTGATTGGACAGCGGACCTCGCTTCGGGTTGGCGACGTCTTCGGTATCGCACGGGAGATGGTGCGGACGACGGTCCGCGCCTACCAATCACACCAGTCATCCGACATGGTCTCCAGATTTTCCACGCGAGTTGCGCTAATGATCGGAACGCTTCGCGCGCGATTGTCTGGCCGTGGTCGTCCGCCTTCCGAGGCTGAGAGCATGTCGTGGATCCGCGCCGGTACCGAGGTATTGGGGTCCGTGACTGCGGCGGCCGGCAATGCCGTGCTGGTGGAAGGCTTGTTGAACGGAGACATTCTCGGTGCTGGCACGGTCTATGTGGCTGCCGCCGGGCGTGTCCGGGGGTTCATCGAGGCCAAGGAAGTGGTCGTGGCCGGTGAAATCCACGGCGACGTGAAGGCGCAGACCCGTTGCGAAGTGCACGCCACTGGGCTCGTGGTCGGCTC
>CANHNQ010000118.1 GCA_947462095.1 Gemmatimonadota bacterium | reverse complement strand
GTGAGGTGGATTGTGGATAAAATCGACCGTGTTTCACGCTGCCCGACATCGTGACACATTCGTCCAACGTCAACGGATTACGTGGGTTGCGCTGCACTCTCGAATGTGTATTCTAGGGAAGCGTTCGCACCATGCGGCATGATATTCCACATCCCTGAGAGTCCGTGCGCGGACCGCCGACGTCGGCGGAGCTCGCTGCAAAGGACTCGCGGCAACCCGGCCTGCCGCCGGGCTGCTGTGCGACCACCCTGAGCCCGTAAAGCCCCGTATGGAGCTCCCCCGCATGACCTTCGAGTTCGAAGAAAGCGCTCCCCAGAACGCCCGCATGAAGGTGGTGGGCGTGGGCGGCGGTGGCGGCAATGCCGTCAATCGCATGATCGAGGAACACCTCGAGGGCGTCGAGTTCATTTCGGTGAACACCGACGCGCAAGCGCTCATGAACTCCAAGGCCGACGTCAAGATTCAGATCGGCAAGAAGCTCACGCGTGGACTCGGCGCCGGCGCGCGCCCGGACATCGGGCGTCAGGCCATCGACGAAAACCGCGAAGACACCAAGCGCGTGCTCGGCAATGCCGATCTCGTGTTCGTCACGTGCGGGATGGGTGGTGGCACCGGCACCGGGGCGGCCCCCGTGATCTGTGAACTCGCCCGCGAGGCCGGGGCCCTCACCGTCGGTATCGTGACCCGCCCGTTCCTGTTCGAAGGACGCAAGCGGATGCGCCAGGCGGAAGAAGGGATCGCCGAAATGCGCAAGCACGTGGACACCATGATCATCGTGCCCAACGAGCGACTGCTGGCTGTCGTCGGCAAGGGCATTCCGTTCCACGAGGCGCTCAAGAAGGCCGACGAAGTGTTGCTGCACGCCACGCAGGGCATCTCGTTGCTCATCAGCGAGACCGGTCTGGTGAACGTCGACTTCGCCGACGTGCGCACCGTGATGCAGAACGGCGGCTCCGCGCTCATGGGCACCGGCATCGGGCGCGGCGAAAACCGCGCCATGGAAGCCGCCCAGCAGGCGATCGCCTCGCCGTTGCTCGACAACGTGTCGATCTCCGGGGCCACCGGCGTGCTGGTCAACATCACCGGCGGCGAAGACCTCACCCTCGGTGAAGTCACGCAGATCAATGACATCGTGCACGATGCGGTCGGCGACAACGCCGAAATCATCTTCGGCGCCGTGCATGAGCCTGCCATGATGAACGAGATCCGCGTCACGGTCATCGCCACCGGCTTCGACCGGCAGATGCAGGGAGGCGCCGGTAACGGGGTGACCCGGAATGTGCCGCTCGGCACAACCGCCCCTTCCGTCGCCAACCCGCCGGCCCCATCTTTTCCCCCAGCCGCTGCCGCCAAGCCCAATCCTTCCGTCCTGCCGTTCCCGACGCGGGACCGGCCGGTCGTGAGACCAGTGGCGGCCCCGGCGCGTCCTTCCTGGGAAGGGGCGACACCGCGCCCCCCTCGCGTTCCTCCGGTTTCTTCGTCGCCCAGCGCTGACCTCGACGAAATGGAAATCCCGACGTTCATACGGAGACAGATGGATTGACCAACGCGCGCGCACGGCTCCTGATGGCTACCCTCTGTGCCGGAATCGGAGCCACCGCTATCGCGTTGGGACGTCCTGTCCTCGAGCGCCCCGCCGCGAATGTCCTCGCGGCGGGGTCGCGTGTTTCTGTCGCGGCCAAATGGCGCGTGCGCGTCGATACCATCAGGCGGGGTGAGCCGCTCCTGGCCGTGCTGGAGCGTGTCGGTGTCCCGCGCGATCAGGCCGCCCGCGTCCTCCTCGAGTCGCAGGCCATCGATGCTCGGAAGATTCGCGCCGGCACGACGATCACCTCCAAGGTCAGCCCGGACTCCGGCGCCTCCGAGGTCGTGCTGCAGCTCGCGATCGACCGGCTCGTCCGCTTCACCCGCTCGTCCACGGCCGGATCGCGGTCGGGGTGGTTGGAGAAAGAGGAGACGCTCCCCTGGACGACGGATACCGTCGTCGTCGGTGGCGTGGTGTCCTCCACGCTCACGGGGGCCATTACCCAGGGCGCGGACGCGTTCCCGGCCGACGTCCGCGACGAAGTCGCCTACGCACTGGCCGACATCCTCGAGTATCGCGTCGACCTCAGTCGCGACCTGCGCGAAGGCGACACCATCAAAGTGCTCATGGAACGTCGCCGAGCCTCCAACGGCGCCGTGCGTCCCGGGGAAGTCATCGCGGCGCGTCTGACCGTCGATGGTCGCCGGCTGGAGACCGTCCGGTTCGCCCAAGGAAGCAAGGCCTCCTACTTCGACGGTGACGGCAAGGCGATGCGCGCGGCCTTCCTGCGCGCCCCGCTCGCCTTCCGGCGGATTTCCAGCGTGTTCGGCCTGCGTCGCCACCCCATCCTTGGCACCGTCCGCGCGCATCAGGGCTTGGACTATGCGGCCGCACGCGGCACCCCGGTGCGCGCGCTCGGTGACGGCACCGTGATCTTCGCTGGCTGGAAGGGCGGGTATGGCCGCGTCCTCGAGATCCGTCATCGTAATGGCTTCATCACCCGCTACGGCCATCTCAATGCCTTCGCGGCCGGCATCCGACGTGGCACGAGTGTCTCGATCTCGCGCACCGTGGCCTTCGTCGGGACGACGGGCCTGTCCACGGCACCGCACCTGCATTTCGAAGTACTCGTGAACGGCAAGCACCGGGATCCCAGGGTCGCCCTGCGCAACGTCACCGGTGAGCCCCTCGCCGCCACGCAGCGCGTCCGCTTTGCCGATCTCAAGGCGCGGCTCTTCGCCCGTCTCGATGGGCCTCGCGCCGCGAACGTGGCGTCCGGCGTGGCCGTCACGCGAACCGCCGGCGACTGAACTGATCGGCATTCTTCCGCGTAAAGGGCGAAGAGGCTTCGGCTTCTTTGCCCTTTGCCCTTTCTCCTCTCGTGCCGATCAATGACGTTACGGTCGTGATTCGCTGGATACTTGCCCTCGCACTCGGCGTTGCCGCGGCCTGGCTCGCCTACGGGCGCGTCGGGACGCTCGCGCGTTCCCGTGCCCTCCTGCTCGGCGCCTTGCGCGCCCTCGCCGTGACGTTGGTCGCGGCCATTCTCTTCGGCGCCCCCTCGGCCCCTCCACGACCCGCCCCCCCGTTGGTGGCCATCGACGTGTCGGCAAGCTCGCGACGCGCGGTCGGCGACGAAAACTCGGTGGTGAAGGTCTGGCGGGAGCGCCTGGCGGACGCCGTCCGACGCGATGCCCCCGGTGCCGACGCCTTCGTGACCGTCGGCGATTCGATCCGAGACATCACGGCGGCGGACATCTCCACGCTTCGCTCCGACGATCAGGGCTCGCGCGTACGCGTGGCCGTCGACCGGGCGGCGTCGTTGGGGCGTCCGCTGGTGCTGCTCACCGATGGTGAGGTCGATGACGCTGAGGCGCTGGCGGAGGCGCCAGCCGGTTCGATGGTGCGCGTGCTGGCCAACGCACCACGCACCGACGGCGCGATCGCCGATCTAGCGGTGCCCGTCAACGCGACAGCCGGTGATACCATCACCGTCGCGGCCACGATCATCGCGGGCGCGTCGGCCACGCCCGATGCGCAGCTGCGCGTTCTCCTGGACGGCCTACCGCCGGTGCAGTTGCCCGTACCCGCGCTCGGGGCCCTGACCTCGACCCGCGTCACCGGCACACTGGCGCTGCCGCGCGGCGCGCGCACGGCCATCGTGCGGTCGGTCCTGCTCGTGCCCGGCGATGCGGAGCCGCGCAACGACACGCTCTCCAGCGTGATTGAGATCGGTGACCGGCCGTCGGCGGTGTTCGTGTCCACCGCACCCGACCTCGATGTCCGTGAAGCGTTGGTGGTGCTGCGTGGTGCGCTGAACGTGCCCACGCGGGCGTTCCTACGCGTCGCGCCGGGCGTCTGGCGCGTGGAAGGCACCCTGGCGCCGATCAGCGAAGACGAGGTGAAGGCGCAGGCCGGTGCCGCGGGGATGCTCGTCGTGCACGGTGACACCGCGTGGCGTCCACGCGCCACGCCACGCAGCGCGACCGGAGCGAAGGCACTCTGGATTCCCGCGCCGCCTACGGCGATCGCGCGGGCCGGTGAAGTGGCACGCACGCCTGAGTGGTATGCGTCGGGCGTTCCGGCGTCGCCGCTGGCGGCCGCGCTGGCGGTGTTGCCGCTGGATTCCTTGCCGCCGCTCACCCTGGCCGGTCCGGCGCGAGGGGGGATCGCCGTGTTGACGGCCCAGTTGGGCAAGCGCGGCGAGCCGGTGCCGGCCATCGCCGCGCGTACCGAGAATGGCGTGCGCACCATCGTCGTGTCGGGCTCTGGCTACGCCGGCTGGGCCCTGCGTGGCGGCCGATCGGCCGAAGCCTTTGGCGCCCTCTGGGGGGCAATTTTTGACTGGCTGGCGGCGGCCCGCGGTGACGTGCGCGCGGCCCGTCCGATCACGGCGTTGCTGCGCGCCGGCGAGCCCGTGGCGTGGCGTCGCGGTGGCGCCGACTCGGTCGTCGCGGTGCGCCTCAGTCGCCGCGGTGCGAGCGCGACACCGGACAACGGCAGTGCCATCGATACGCTCACGCTGCGATTCACCGGCGCCAGCTTCGAAACCATGTCGCCCGCGTTAGCGGCTGGCGTGTACGATGTGCAGGCTGAGGGCGGAGCCAGCGTGCTCGTGGTGAACCCGTCGCGTGAATGGGTACCGCGGGCCCCTACCGTGCGCGACGGCGTGCGCTCGCGCGGCGCGCTCTCCTCGGATGCGCCACGGCTCGCCGACGCCGGTTGGCCGTTCGTGCTCGCGCTCCTGCTCCTGTGCGGTGAATGGATCGGACGCCGCGCTGGCGGCTATCGCTGATCGTCATCGCTCGATCGACCTTTCGTTTCTCTCTGCCCGGTCAAGAATGGCTCGCCTGTTTCGCCGTAAGGATGAAGCTCCCAAGCGCTCGCTCTGGCAGCGCTTCAAGGACGTTGCATTCACCGATGTTTCGGTCCTCTTCAAGGGCGTCGATCAAGGATCGCTCGAAACGCTCGAGACGCTGCTGATCGAATCCGATTTCGGCGTCACCACGTCGCTCGCACTGGTGGCTGATGTCGAGTTCCGCGCCAAGCGCGGTGAAGTGAAAACCGAAGCGGAATTCCGTGCCGCGCTGGCCAAGGGGATCGAAGCATCGTTGCGGAAGGGCAATGGCGACCCGGCGCTGCACCGTGCCGCGAGCGGCCCGACCGTGATCCTCGTGATCGGGGTGAACGGTGCCGGAAAAACCACGTTCATCGGCAAGCTCTCCGCGCAGTGCAAGCAGGAAGGCAAGAAGGTGCTGCTCGGCGCCGCCGACACCTTCCGCGCCGGCGCGATCGACCAGCTGCGCGTGTGGGCGGAGCGGGCCGGGGTGGACTTCGTGGGCGGTGCGCCGGGATCGGATCCGGCGTCCGTGGCCTTCGACGCCGTCGATGCCGGTGTCACGCGTGGTGCGGACATCGTCATCGTGGACACGGCCGGGCGCCTGCACACGAGTGACGATCTCATGACGGAGCTGCGCAAGATTCATCGTGTGATCACGAAGCGACTTCCCAATGCCCCGCACGAAGTGCTGCTCGTCCTCGACGGCACGATCGGGCAGAATGCGCTCTCGCAGGCGCGCACCTTCTCGGCGGCCGTTCCCGTCACGGGCATCGTGATCACGAAGCTTGACGGCACCGCCAAGGGTGGCATCGTGGTCGCCGTGCACGAGGCGCTGAACGTGCCGATCAAGTTTGTCGGCCTCGGCGAGCAGATCGGCGACCTCGAGCCGTTCGACGCCGGCGACTACGCCAGGGAGCTGGTGGAGGCGTGATGGCGTTCGGCGGCGATCGTGACCCGCAGGAGCGGAAGCGACGTCCGCCTGCGCGTCCGGCGCCGAGGCTCACGCTCGACACGCCGGTCACGTACCTGAAGGGCGTGGGGCCGGTGCGCGCCGAGTTGCTGGCACGGATGGGCATTACGATGGCCGGCGATCTGTTGCGTCACGTGCCGCACCGGTACGAAGACGCGAGCACGGTCACCCGCATTGCGCAGGCTGTCGTTGGCGCCGACATCACCGTGCTGGGGCAGGTCATCGCCAAGGGCGTGCTCCCCACGCGCAAAGGGCTGCGGGTCTTTCAGGCCGTGGTGCAGGACGCGAGCGGCATGATCGAAGTGGCGTGGCCGGGACAGCCGTTCCTCGATCGCACGATCAACAAGGGCGACTGGCTGCTGTGCACCGGACAGGTCCGCTTCTTCCACGGACGCCGGCTCCAGCCGCGCGAATTCGTGAACCTCGGTCCGGAAGAAGAGGGCACGTCCGAAGGGCGCGTGCTCGCGGTCTATCCGAGCACCGAAGGGCTGTCGGTGCGTGTGCTGCGCGCCATGGTACAGCAGCATCTCGATCTGCTGCTGCCGCTGGTGCAGGAAACCTTGCCGGGCGACATCCTTGCGCAGGCCGACGTGCCGCCGCTGCCGGACGCGCTGCGGCTCGTGCATCGTCCGACGTCGGTGGCCGACGCGCTGCGCGGGCGCGCGCGGCTCGCGTTCGAAGAGTTGCTCTGCGTACAGCTGCTGCACCGCAAGGCGAACCAGCTGGCCCGTGAAGCGCGCGGCGGCACCGCGTTCGTGAATCGTCGCGACCTCACCACCAAGCTCCGCACCGCGCTGCCATACACGCTCACCGGGGCACAGGTGCGTGCGATCCGGGAGATCGTGGCCGACATGGAAAGCCCGCGGCGCATGCATCGTCTGCTGCAGGGCGATGTGGGCGCGGGGAAGACCATCGTCGCGCTCTTCTCCGCGCTGCTGGCCATGGAGAACGGGGCGCAGGTCGCGCTCATGGCGCCCACGGAGTTGCTCGCCGAACAGCATGCCCGCAGCATCGGGGCGCTGTTGGCGCCGCTCGGCATCGCGCCGGTGTTGCTCACGGGTCGCCTCGGGGCGAAGGAACGTCGCGCGGCGTTGGCGCGGTTGGCGTCGCCCGAGCCCGTGCTCGCCATCGGTACGCACGCGCTGATTCAAGGCGATGTGGCGTTTGCAAATCTCGGACTGGCGATCATCGATGAACAGCATCGGTTCGGCGTCGAGCAGCGCGCCACGCTGGGGCTGAAAGGGAAGGCCCCCGATGTGTTGCTCATGAGCGCGACACCGATTCCCCGCTCGCTGGCCCTCACGCTGTACGGCGATCTCGATGTCAGCGTGCTCGACGAGCGCCCACCGGGTCGGCACCCGATCACCACCGTGGTGCGTCCGGAGTCCGGGCGCGCCAAGGTGTTCGAGTTTGCGAATACGCAGCTCGACGCGGGGCGTCAGGTGTACGTGGTGTATCCGCTCATCGAGACCTCCGAGAAGATGGAGCTGAAAGCGGCCACCGTGATGTTCGAGGAGCTCGTGAACGGGCCGTTCGCACGGCGTCGGGTGGCCCTGCTGCACGGGCGCCTGCCGGCGGACGACCGTGACGTGATCATGCGTGCGTTCCGTGACGGCGAGGTGGACGTGTTGGTGGCCACGACGGTGATCGAAGTGGGCATCGATGTTGGCAACGCCACGGTCATGATCATCGAACATCCGGAGCGCTTCGGCCTCTCGCAGTTGCATCAGCTGCGCGGGCGCGTGGGGCGAGGTGCCGAGCAGTCGTACTGCATTTTGCTGGGAGACGTGGGCGCCGAGGCGGCCGAACGTCTCGGCTTGTTCGCCGGCACGGAAGACGGCTTCGAGATTGCCCGCGCCGACCTGCAGTTGCGTGGCATGGGCGATCTCTTTGGCGCCAAGCAGCACGGGCTGCCGGCGTTCCGGATTGCCGATCCACTCCGTGACGAGGCGCTCAACGAAACCGCGCGGGTGGTGGCCGAGCGGGTGCTGAAGGACGACCCGCACCTCACGGCACCGTCGCATCAGGGATTACGGCAGGTGTTGACGGTTGGCTACGCCCGCGCCTTGGAGCTGTTCCGGGTCGGTTGAACGCAATCGGCGGCAGCTGATACGGACCACGAGTACGCTCGCGTATGTTTACAACGGAAAGGGCGACGCCGCCCGAAGCACCACGTTGGATCTTCGGCCAAGGATGCCGTGGTGAAGGGCGTTGCGGTGAGGCTCCGAGCGGTTCGGGCGGCGCTGGCGGTGGGCGTGGTCGGACTGGTCGTCGCGGTCGGATACGACAGCTGGTACCGGAGTACGCTCATCGCGCGTGAGCGGGAGCGGGTGCAGGCGATCATGCTGCCGCATGCGCAAGCGATCGAGAGTGCGATTGGCCGCCGCGTGACGCGGCTGCTGGGACTCAAGGCCTTCGTTGAAGCGCAGCCGTCCCTCAACGAACTCAACCGATCGTTCAATACCTTCGCGTCGGGGCTTCGCATCGCCGCGCCGGGCATTCGGGCCCTTCAGCTGAATCGCGGCGGTCGGATCATCGCGACCGATCCGTTGGCCGATACGGCGCGATTGCTTGGCTACGACCTGCTGAAGGATTCCCGCTCGGACATGGCCGCCGGTGTCCGTCGGGCGCTGGCCACGTCCCGCGTGGTGATCACCGGTCCGGTCGAGCTCCTGCAGGGCGGGCGGGGGCTGCTGATCCGTCGGCGCCTTGAAGGAGTGCTGCCGGCATTCCCCGATCTGGTCTCCATGGCCATCGATCTCGACCCGATCCTCGACGAAGCGCGCGGCATTGCGCCGATGCCGGGACTGCGCGTGGCGTTGCTCGATCATGCGGGTCGTTCACTGCGCGGCACCCCAGGCGGGTTCGACGATCCCGCCACGGTCACGGTGTCGCTCCCGGATGGCGAGTGGAGAATCGTTGGGGTGCCGACGGACGGCTGGGACGGCGCCATCGCGCGCGAACTGCGGCCGACCCGCGTGGCCTCCGCGGTGATGCTGCTGCTGGTGTTCTGTATCACCTATCTGGTCTTCGGTCGGCAAGCGCGGCTCAAGACCGCCGTCGATGAGCGTACGCAGGATCTCGAGCGGGCCAACCACGAGCTACGCGCTGAGGTCGCCGAGCGTGAGCGGGTGGAACAGCAACTGCGGATGAATGACGAGCGCCTGCAGATCGCGCTCATGAGCGGGAAGATGGGCCTCTGGGGATATGACCCGGGCGCCGGGATCGTGGAGTGGTCGGAACAGTCGCTCGAGCTGTTGGGGCTCGCCGGTGAAGCCCGGACCATGACGGGCAATCGGTTTCTCGACCTGGTCCCGCCGGCGCATCGCGACATCGTACGTAACGGCATCGCGATGGCAATGCAGGGGCGGCCGGCGGAAGCGGAATACCCTGTGGCACTGGATGATGGCCGCGTACGATGGTTGTACGTCACCGCCACCCCGCTCACGTATGGGGGCGGTCACGGTTCGCCGCCCACGCGCATCATTGGCGTGCTGGCCGACATCACCGAGCGTCGGCTGCTCGAAGAACAGCTGCGCCATTCGCAGAAAATGGAAGCGGTCGGTACGCTGGCCGGCGGTATCGCCCACGATTTCAACAATCTGCTCACCGCGATCATGGGATGCGCCCAACTCGCCGAGCAACAGGCCGCCACGCTTGCAGGGGAAGACGCGCCCATGGCGCTGCGTGACGGCCTGCACAACGTGATGTCCGAACTGACCGAGATCATGAAGGCGGGTGAGCGCGCCTCGATGCTGACGTCCCAGCTGCTCGCGTTCAGCCGGCGCCAGCAGGTGACGCCCATCGTCGTCGATGTCAACGTCGCGGTTCGCGACATCGAGCGCCTGCTGCAACGCCTGATCGGTGAGCGGCTCACGCTCGCCACGCGGACTACCACACAGCCGCTGCCCGTTCTGGTGGATGCGGGGCAGCTGGCGCAGGTGCTGGTGAATCTGATCGTGAATGCGCGTGATGCGATGCCGGCCGGCGGTGTGGTGCACCTGTCTACGGAGCGGCTCGATCTGAACGCGCCCGGAGACGGGATCTATGCCGCGGTTGGGCCAGGGGAGTGGGCGGTGCTGACGGTGCGCGACAGCGGCACCGGGATGTCGCCGGCGGTGATGGCTCGGATCTTCGAGCCCTTCTACACGACGAAAGCCGTGGGTGAGGGCACTGGGCTCGGCCTGTCCACGGCGTACGGGATCGTCCAGCAGGCCGGTGGACGACTGCTGGTCGAGAGCACGCTGGGCATCGGAACGACGGTGCGCGTCCTGCTGCCGACGCTGGCGCCAGTGGATTCGCGCGTCCGACCGCCCGCGGCGGCGCTGCCGGCCGAGGTCGTGTCACCGGCCGCGACGGGCGGGGCGACGTCGGCATTGATCCTCGTGGTGGAGGATGAGCCCGGGCTCCGTCGGCTGATCACCCAGATCCTGATACGGAGGGGGTTCCGTGTCCAGGTGGCCGTCGATGGGATCGACGCGCTCCAAGTGCTGGAGAGCGAGCCGCTGCGCCCGGCGCTCGTGATCACCGATGTCGTCATGCCGCGCCTCGGCGGTCGCGGGCTGGACGAAGCCATGACCGCCCGCGGGATCACGGTCCCGATCGTCTTTGTGTCCGGGTATCAGGCCGGCGAAGAGCTCCCGGAGGATGACCGGCACGCCTTCGTGCCCAAGCCCTTCACCCCGGACGCCCTCGTCGCCAAGGTCCGTCAACTCTTGGAGCGCGAGCGGGCATCGGTGTAGCTTCACGGCTCTCCTTCAACTCGCCGTCCGATGAACCAATCCAGCACCCGTATCGCCGACCTCAAGCACCATGTCGGCGCCGTCGTCACCGTTCGCGCCTGGGTCACCCATCTGCGCTCCAAGGGCAAGGTCGCCTTCGTCGTGGCTCGCGACGGCACGGGGCTTCTGCAGGCGGTGCTGGTGAAGTCCGAGGTGCCCGAGGCGTCCTGGAACGCGTTTGCCGAGCTGACGCAGGAAGCATCGGTGGCGCTGACCGGGGAAGTGCGCGCCGACGCGCGCGCGCCGGGCGGATTCGAGATGGGGGTGCAGACGCTCGAGGTGATCGGCACCAGCCCCAACGATTATCCGATCCAGCCGAAGGAACACGGCATCGACTTCCTGCTCGACAACCGCACCTTCTGGCTGCGCAGTCAGCGGCAGGTCGCGATCATGCGCGTGCGGCACGAGCTGGAGCAGGCGGTGCACGACTTCTTCTACGCGCGCGATTTTATCCGCTGCGACACGCCGATTCTTACCGCCGCCATC
>CANHNQ010000117.1 GCA_947462095.1 Gemmatimonadota bacterium | reverse complement strand
GTCAAACGGCGTGTCGCAGCGTACGGCGATCCGCGACCGCCATTCGCCAAAGTGGAAACTGGCCTACGTGGGCAAGCTGGGGCAAGAGCCGCGCCGCCCTACGGACGCCCAACGGCTGAGCGGTGCGGGATGCGCCACCGGTCGCCATGCGCGACGGCCTCGAGCCATTGGCCGTTCGTGGAGAGCACGACCGAGCCTTCGAGGTCCGACCGGAGCAGCGGCACCTGCCGCGCCGCGAATCGTTCGAGCACCTCCGGAGACGGGTGCCGGTAGCGGTTGCCGGCGCCCACCGACACCAGACCCAGAAGCGGGTTGACCGCGTGCACGAACGCCGCCCCCGAGCTCGTGCGGCTGCCGTGATGCCCCAGCTTCAACACGTCGGCCTGCAGCGCCTCGGCGGGGAGTCGCGACAACAGCCAGGCTTCCTCGTCGCCTTCGGCGTCGCCCATGAACAGGAAGCGACGACGGCCATACCCGACGCGCAGCACGACGGAGGTCTCGTTGGCGTCGTGCTGCGCGGCCGTCCACGAGGAGTCCGGCGCCAGCACGTCGATCACGACGCCGTCGAGCTCCCAGCGCTGCCCGGGATACACGCGACGCCATGGCTGGCCGCCGGCACGTAACGCGGCCAGCGCGCGGCGGTATCCGGTACTCGACGTGACGAACGCGGGCTCCCACCATTGCCGTGGTGCCAGTGCGGTGATCACACTGGCCGCTCCGCCGACATGATCCTCGTGCGCATGCGACAGCACCATCAACGCCACCGCGCCGCCGCGGCGTTGCACATAGGGCACCACGGCGCGGCGACCGGCGTCACCACCGTCCCATGACGGGCCCGCGTCGATGAGCACCCACCGGCCGCGGGGCGTCCGGAGCGCAAAGGCGTCACCCTGCCCCACGTCGATCATGTGGAGTTCGAGCACGCCGGGCCCCGCGCGCAGCGTGGGAAGCCAGACGGCGACCACCAGCGCGCCGGCCGCCAGCAGCAGCCATGGGCCGGTGCGGCGCGCGGCCGTGGCCCGCACGACCGCAACCGCGGCCATCCCCGCCCCCACGGCCGCGGGAAGGGTGGGAGCCACGTGGAATACCGCCATCGGAATCGCCGCCGCGGCGCCGGCGATCTGATCAAGCAGCGCGATCGGCAGCGTGCTGGCGTCGGCGATCAGCTGCGCCATCGCATCCGCCGGGCTGGCCATCAGCGCGAGGAAGAGGACGGGCTGCAGAAAGGCCACAATGGGGCCGGCGAGAATGTTCGTGACCGGCGCCACGACGCTCACCCGTCCGAACGTCCACGCGATCAGGGGGGCGGTGACCACGGTGGCCACCACCCCGGTCACCGTTTCGCGCACCAACCAGCGGGTCACTCCTTGCTGCGTGACCAGCCAGCGCTGCGTGTCGCGCAACACGCCGCGCCAAGCCCCGGAGCGGCCGCCAACCGATGGCACCGGCAACGACAGAGCGTACGGACGCCAGCGTCGCAGGAGCGCTCTGGCGGCCACCAGCGCCGCCATGCCGCTCACGCTGAGCTGCCAGCCGAGATCGAGGACGACCAGTGGCTGCACGGTGGGGATCGTGGCCCCGAGGGCGAGGGCCGTCCACTCGTGCAGTGGCCGCTGCCACGCGGTCGACAGCATCATGGTCAGCAACATGACCGCACTGCGCACCGCCGGGGCCGGCGCGCCCAGCATCGCGACGTACGCGAGAATGAGCGCCAGCGACGACACCGCGCCGACGGCCGCCGGCAGGCGCATGGCAGCGGTGAGCGTCAGCAGCGCCGACGCGATGATCGCCACGTGCATCCCCGAGACAGAGAGCAGGTGCACGAGCCCTGCGTCGGCGAACCGGTCGCGCACCGACGTGGCGATACCATCCTGATCGGCGATGACGAGCGCGCGGACGAGTGGCGCCCGCTCGCCGAACAATCGGTCGATCGTGGCACCGGTGCGTCCACGGGCCGCGCGCCGCCAGTCGCGACCGGTTGGTTCCGACACCGCATCCACCTCGAGGCGCACGCCACGGTCGGTCACCTGCGCGCGTCCGCGCACGGCGGCGATGTCGCCGGCGCGCAGTCGATGCGGCGCCGACACGGGCAGGCGGACGGAGGCCGCAACGACGCAGCGGTGGGCGCCGACGGCGACGCGCAGCGCTCCTCGTCCGCGGACGGCCGGCGCCGCTCCTTCGGCGCCGGCGTCCCGCCGACGCGCTGGCCGTCCGCGGCCGGGGCGCTCGGCCATGGCGCCATCGAACAGCAGCGGGATACTCCCGCCGGCGGCGAAGCGCGCAACCGCCGCGGCGCGACAGCGCGCGGCCTCGTCGGTCGCGGAGACGCTGGCCAGCACGCCGGCGAGGCCGATGCCAGCCAGCGGAAGGCCCGCGAACGCGGGCGGACGTCGCGCGCGTGAAGCCCGCCGCACCACCCGCAGCGCCACGAGGCCGGCGAGCAGTATGCTGCCCGCGAGGGCCGGCGCCGACATGACCCAGGCCAGCCACGCCGGACGGGTTGCCCACTGACCGAGGAGTGCGCCGGTGAAGAGGCCGACCAGCCACCAGCCAGTGGCGAGAATGAGCAGCGGCATCACGAACGGTGTCGAACACCCGTTGGTGATGCCGCATCGGAACTACGCGCGCAGGCGCAAAGGAACGCCCGCCCCTGCGGCGAGCGAGCGCGCCGTTACCCGGCCATCATCGGCAGCGGTTTGCGCTCTGTCTGCTCGACCACGGGCGTGCCCATGAAGGTCGCACCGGTCGTGCCGCTCAGCTTCACCGTGAGATAGTCGCCGATCGATCCGGCATCCGCAGGCACCATGATCGTCTTGAAGTCGCGCGAGCGCGCCTGCAGCAGCTCGCCGTCGCGGGCCACCTTCTCGATCAACACTTCGACGGTATCGCCGAGCCGGCGCATGTTGTTCTCGCGCGAAATGCCGCGCACCGTTTTCAGCAGCAACTCGAAGCGGGTCGCCACGAGCTCGTCAGGGATTGTCCACTCGGCTGGCATGCGCGTGGCGGGCGTCCCTTCACGCGGCGAAAACTTGAACATGAAGGCATCGTCGAAGCGGACTTCCTGACACAGCGACAACGTATCGGCGAATTCTTCGTCGGTCTCACTGGGGAAGCCGACAATGATATCGGTGGTCAGCGCCAAGCCCGGGATCGCCGCGCGCATCCGTTCCACGCAGGCGAGGTAGTCCTCGCGCGAGTAGCGGCGCAGCATCTTCTTGAGCATCGACGTGGAGCCGCTCTGCATCGGCAGGTGGATGTGCTCACACACGGTGGGCACTTCCGCCATCGCGGCAATCACGCGATCGGAGAAATCGTTGGGATGCGGGCTGGTGTAGCGCACGCGACGGATGCCGTCCACCGCGCCAACGGCACGCAGCAGGTCGGCGAAATCGTGCGTGCCATCGTTGTACGAGTTGACCGTCTGTCCGAGGAGCACAACTTCGGTAAGCCCCTGATTCACGACCTCGTGCACTTCACGCACGACCTCGTGCAGCTTGCGGCTGCGCTCGGGGCCGCGCGTGGTCGGCACGATGCAGTACGTGCAGCGATAGTCGCAGCCGCGCTGCACCGGGATCCACGCCTTCACCCCTTCGAAGCGACGGGCGACGACGTCTTCGTAATGCTCTTCAAGGTCGAAGTCGGTGGCGGTGAATTTCTCGCCGCGCCGCGCGCCGTCGAGCAGTTCGGGCAGCGCGCGATAGCCGTCGGGACCGACCACGATCGAGACGTGCCGTGCCTGCTCAAGGACACGCGGACCGAGGCGCTGGGCCATGCAACCGGTGACGCCCATGACCGAGCCGGCGCGCATGAACTTCTTGAGTTCACCAAGCCGCCCGATCACGCGCGTCTCGGCGTTCTCGCGGATGGCGCACGTGTTCACGAGAATGACGTCGGCCCCGTCGGGGACATCCACGGCATCGTAGCCACTGGCCACGAGCTTGCCGTACATGAGTTCCGAATCGGCCACGTTCATCTGGCAGCCGTAGGTCTCGATGTAGACGGTGGGGCGCGTCGCACCGGTCACGGGCGCCGTGGTCACGGGCGAGTTGCTCATGCTCAGTTCCGCGGACGGATCTGAATGCCGATGCCGAGCAGCCACGCGGATTCCTTGAACGCGCTGCCGGACATCGTGCGGCTGGCGCGCTGTACCGAGAGGTCAAGCGTCGCATCGTCGCCGGCGACCGGCACGCCAAGGCCCGCCGTGAGGCGATTTTCCTGGGCGGTCTGCCCCACCGTGCCAAACGGGAGGTCGTTGCGGGCATAGCCGGCGCGCACCAGCATCGGCAGACCGCGGAACTTCGGGCCTGCGACTTCCGCACCCGCGTGCCAGTTCATGGCGTCGGTGGCGGTCGTCGTCGACGAGCCGAGTGAGGCCATCTCCGACCACGCGATCTGCTCCATGCCGACCGCGAACACCGACCCGGCGATGCCGTCGAAGCGCAGCGCGACGCCCGTGCGCGTGGGAACGCTGCCGCGCGAGACGATCGTGTCCCGAATGCGCGCATTGATCTCGTTGCCGCGACGATATGAGGCCAGCGCGGTGAATCCCTTGCCGAGCGTGGCTTCGCCACCCACGGAGAGCGCGGTGCCGTAGTAGGTGACGCGGGACGAATCGAGCACGTTGCCGAAGGCGAGCGAATCGGCGAAGGTGCGCTCGCGCGTGGCCTTGTGCTCGCCGGTATAGACATGCCCGGCCACGCCGACGCGGACACGCGACGAGACCTGCCAACCGGCACCCGCACGTAGATCGTTGATGGCTCCGCGCACGTTCGTCAGATCGGACGTCGGCACGGACTTCCCCTCGATCTGCGCGCCACCGGCCGTGGTCGTGGAGAAGGTGCGGTCGAGGAAGCTCGTCGCGCTCAGCCCCACGGCCACGCCGCGACGCGCCGGGAAGATCAGCATGATGAGGGGCACGCGCTGCAGCGAACTCTTCTCACTCACACCGTTCGCGGTGAGCTTGCGGAGCTCCGGTTCGGTCTGCGCCGTGATGACGGTGCGGCCGATGCCACCGAGCGCTGCCGGGTTGGTCGGCGTGAGCGCATCGAATTCGGCGAAGGCACCGCCGGTGCCGTTGGATCGGATGCTGCCGCCGCCCACGGGATAGCCGAAGCCCTGCGCGCTGATGGAGCCCTGGGCGCCCGCCGTGTGCGACAGCACCAGGAGGGCGAGCAGCGCCGCGGGGGCGGGGGCTACGAAGGATCGGAGTCGAGTGCGGATCACGGGAGGACGAACTCCGAACGCGGGAGATAAGTGATTCGCAGACGCGGTCGCAGCGCAACCGGCGCTTTGCTGGAGTAGAAGCGCAATTCAGCCGCGAGCGCCCCTTCGAGCCCCATCTTGAAGGCGATCGCCCTCGGCACGTTCGTGGGCAACGTGCGCCACGTGCGAGCCAGGGCGAGCACGTTCACCGTGCGTACGCCGGCGGACGACGGGCGCAGCACGGTGGAATCGACGCCGGCGAACGAACCCGCAGCCGCCAGATCGAGCACACGCCGCAGGTCGGGCACGAGGTCCGTCGTGGTCGGAACGAGCGCAAACAGCCCGACCGAATCCGCCGCGTCCCCGAAGGTCGACGCGACCTGGGTGAGCAGCACCTCGGCGCGCACGATGGTGCTGGAGTCGGTGATCCGGGACGGCACGTTGAAGCGCAGATACGACCGATAGGCCGGCAATCCCCCCACCAGCAGCGTGTTCGCGCCGGGCGGCGGAGACGCGAGGTCGCTGATCATGTACACCGAGTACGCGAGCTCTACGTCGGCGGTGGAGTTGGGCACGATCGTACTGGGCACGATCTGCTGGGGCGCGTACGTGGTGTCGGTGCTCGGGTCGAACACCACCGTGGGCGCAGGGGAACCGGCCACGAAGGCCACGGCCCGCAACTGCCCCGATCCACCGCGGAGACGCACACCGAGGCGCAGACGACCCTTCGCCGCGATCTTCGCGGCCATGACCGTCTTGGAGAACGGGATCCGGATCGAGTCGCCGATCGCTGACGGCGTGAACGTCAGCGAGCCGATCCGTCGGTCGGCGCGGAACAACGTCCGCACCACCGCCGTGACCGAATCGGAGGCCGTGGTGTCGACATCGTACACCTCGAGCGTCACGGGCGTGCTGCCACGCCGGCCCGTGCTGTCGAGCGGGAAGCGCAGATAGACCGAGTCGACCGCGGTGATCGAGTCGACGGTCGTGCCCTTGTTCGCGCTGAACACCGTTGGCAACGCATCGAAGCGCAGGATGGCGCTGGTGACGACGGTGTCCGGTCGATTGGCGATGAGCATGAACGGCGACAACCCAAGCACCGGATAGCCGACGAGCGAGCTGTCGAGGACGACCGCATCGACAATGGTGTCGCGGAAGGACTCCGCCTTCGACGGACACAACGACGGGCAGGCAGCGCCACCATCGAGCGATTCCGTGCACGCCGCCGCCGTAACGGCCGCGAGCACGAGTCCGCAGATCAGGAGAGGGCCACGGAGACGCGGCCATGAGGTAAAGCGAACGCGCTCAGGCATTCTCGAGCGAAGCAGGCGTGAATGGCGCGGGCAACAGTTCCGCCAGCGACCAGCGCGCCGTGACCCCAACGGGTGTCACGGCGAAGATTTCGAGCGCTGGGGCGAACTCCACCAGCGCCTGTCGACAGATTCCACACGGTGGTGTCGGCGCAACGGCCGCCGACGTGATCACGATGCGTACAAACCGACGCGCCCCGGCGGCAATGGCGGCGCCAAGCGCGACGCGCTCCGCACAGGTCCCGGCCGGATACGACGCGTTCTCCACGTTACACCCCGCAAACACGCGCCCGTCGTCCGTTTCCAGCGCGGCACCCACGGGATAGTGCGAGTACGGACACCATGCATTCGCGCGCGCGGTATCGGCCGCGGTGCGCAGATGGTCGATGCTCATGCGTGCAACAGGCCCGACAGAAACGACGTGCCCTGGCCGCGCCACGACAGACCGAACCACTCGGCCACCGTCGCGCCCACATCGGAGAACGTATCCCGCGCCCCCACGTCCCCCCCGCGCACACGTGCGCCGGCCACCAGCAGCGGCACGCGCTCGCGCGCGTGGTCGGTGGATCGTGTGGTGGGATCGTTGCCGTGGTCGGCGGTAATGAAAAGCAGGTCGTCCTCCCGAAGTGCGGCCAACAGGCTGGGGAGGGCGCGATCGAACGCTTCGAGCGCCCCCTGAAAGCCACGGACATCATTCCGATGCCCGAACAACTGATCGAAATCTACCAGATTGGCAAAGCAGAACCCACGACTGGCTGAATTCAGCCACGCGAGGATCGCGGACACCCCGTCCGCGTTGTCGACCGTGTGGCGGGCCGTGATGCCTCGACCGGCGAACAGGTCGTCCACTTTTCCCACCCCGCTGCGCGGAATGCCGGCCTCGGCGAGCGCATCGAGGAGCGTGACGCCGGGAGGCTGGATGGAGTAGTCGCGCCGGTTGGCCGTCCGCGTCCATGCCCCGGGCGTTCCCACGAACGGGCGGGCGATGACCCGTGACACGTCATGCGGGGCCACCAGCTGCCGGCGGGCGATCTCACAGGCGCGGTACAGCTCCTCCAGCGGGATCCACGCCTCGTGGGCCGCGATCTGGAACACCGAGTCGGCCGACGTATACACGATCCATGCCCCCGTGTCCCGGGCCTGCTCGGCGAACTCGGCGATGACCGCCGTCCCGCTGGCGACACAGTTCGCCAGCACGGGGCGACCGGTGGCCCGCTCGAACGCCTCGATGACGGATGGGGGGAAACCATGCGGATAGGTCGGGAACGGCTGCTCCAGATGGAGGCCGGCGAGTTCCCAGTGCCCGGTGGTCGAGTCCTTTCCGGCCGATCGGGGATTGAGCGACCCCCAGGCCCCGATGGGGTGGGCGGCCGCGTCGACCCCCGCGATCGGTGCCACATGTCCCAACCCGAGGCGCGCCAGGTTCGGCAAGTCGAGACCGCCGACCGCGTGCGCCACATTGCCGATCGTGTTGCTGCCGCTGTCGCCGTAGGCGGCCGTATCGGGGGCCTCGCCGCACCCCACGCCATCGAGCACGAGCAACAGCGCCCGACGACCGACCGTGTCGTCTGCCTCGGGCGCCGATCCGGCAACGGTCGTGGTCATGGCGGACTCGATGAGAGTGGACGGGAGGGCACGCGCAGGGCGAGGCCGACCAGTAGTTCGTACGGCGACAGGTCGCCCATCTCGGCCACCTGTTCGGTGCTCACCGTGACCGCGCCATCGGTGCCGATCAAGGTGGCCACGTCACCGACTGCACAGGACACGTCGGTCACATCCACCATGGTCATGTCCATCGTCACACGACCCGCGACCGGACAAGGTACCCCACCAATGAGGACCGTGCCGCGATTAGAGAGGTGCCGCCGGTATCCATCGGCGTAGCCGGCCGACACCGTGGCGATCCGCGAGGGCCGGGCAGCGGTCCACGTGGCCCCGTAGCTCACCGTCTCCCCGGCGGCGATGTCGCGGACATCGATCACGCGCGCCCGCAGGTGCACGACCTGTCGCAGGCCGAGCAGGTCGCTGAACATGCCGCCGTACACGGCAATACCGGGACGGGCCAAGGCGCCGGGCGAGAGTCGCGCGCGGCTGGCGATCCCCGCACTGTTGTCGCTGTGCCGGAGGACCTCGGCCGGGAGGGCATCGCCGAGGGCCAACATGGCGTCTAAGAAACGGGCATCCTGCTCGTCTCGCGAGTCCATGTCGTCGTCGGCCGAGTGAAAGTGCGTGAACACGCCCTCCGGGGGATGTTCAAGGAGCACGTCCCGCAGCGCCTCGACCTGATCCCAACGCACGCCGGCGCGCGACATGCCGGTGTCGATCGCGAGATGATACGGGCGCACGCCTCCGCCCTGCCCCACCGCGGCCCACGCCCGGATGTCGGGCGCGCGATGCAGCGCGGGGCGGACTCCTAACGCGTGCGCACGCGGCAATTCCGACGCGAGGAGTGGCGTGAGACACAGGATCCGCCCGCGACAGCCAGCGTCACGCAGCTCGGCGGCCTCGTCGAGGGAAGCGATCCCGAGCCCCCACGGGGCATCAGGGGCCGCCGGCGCCCCGTCGAAGGCAACGCCCAGCGCCCGGCTCACGAGGACGGCGCCGACGCCATAGGCGTTCGCCTTGACCATGACGATGAGCGGGACGCCAGCGCGCGCGCGGAGCTGACGCACGTTGTGCCGTACGCCGTCGAGATCGACGTCGAGCCAGGCACGATCGGTGGCAGGATATATTGTCGCGGTCACTCGCACATCCTAAGCAGCCAACGACGTACGGAGAAGCGATGCAACGGACGATGGACGACGCGCTGGCCCTGATGCGGGATCTGCGGGCCCGGTGTGACTGGGACCGGGTGCAGACGCACAGCTCACTCCGACCGTACCTGATCGAGGAGGCGCACGAGGTCGACGACGCCATCGCCCAGGGCGATGACGCCACCCTGCGCGACGAATTGGGCGACCTGTTCCTGCAGGTGCTCTTCCACGCGGTGGTGGCCGAGGAGCGGGGGGCGTTCACCATGCAGGATGTGGCCGGCGCGCTCGTGGCGAAGATGCACGCCCGGCATCCGCACCTGTACGGCGACGGGATCAAGCGTAGCTGGGAGTCGATGAAGGCCCAGAAGGCCAAGCGCAGTACGCTCGAGGACGGCCTGCCGTCCGGGCTGCCGTCGCTGCACCGCGCCCACCGGCTGCAGGACCGCGCCGCCGGTGTGGGCTTCGACTGGCCGAATGCGCTCGGGCCGCTGGAGAAGGTGCGCGAGGAGATCGAAGAGCTGGCGGCCCACGTGAGTCCCGAGGGCACGGTGGCCGATCAGGACTTGTTCGAGGCCGAACTCGGCGATCTGCTGTTCGCGGTCGTGAACCTGGCGCGCAAGACCGGCGTGCACGGCGCGCTGGCGCTCGATCGCACGAACGCGAAGTTCGTGCGACGCTACGCCGCGATGGAAGCGTTGGCGAGCGCCGACGGTGTGGAGCTCACCGCGCTGTCGTTGGAGGACCAGGACCGGTACTGGGACGCGGTGAAAAAAGCAGAGTAAGGGGTAAGAAGTAGGGGGTACGGAGACTGGCTCCCTACCCCCTACTCCGTACTCCCTACTTCGCCGTTACGGCGCCAGCCGTCCCATCATGCGCGGGAACGCGATCACTTCGCGGATGTGCTCGATGCCGCAGATCCAGGCGATCGTACGCTCGAGGCCGAGGCCGAAGCCGGAGTGCGTGAACGTGCCGTACTTACGGAGGTCGAGATACCAGCCGTACGCCTCGACCGGGAGTCCTTCGTGCGTGAGACGCGCGAGGATCTTGTCGTAGTCGTCTTCGCGCTGTGAACCGCCGATGATTTCGCCGCGTCCTTCGGGGGCCAGCAGGTCGGCGCAGCGCACGGTGCGCGGATCGAGGGGGTTCTCCTTCATGTAGAACGCCTTCGCTTCCTTCGGATAGTTCACCACGAACACCGGGCGCTGGTACTCGTCGACGATCAGCGCTTCGTCGGGGGCACCGAGGTCATCCCCCCACACGATGTCACTGCCCTTGCCCTGCGCGAGCTTCACGGCGTCGCCGTAATCGAGACGCACAAACGGCTGCGACACGCAATCGAGCTTGCTCGTGTCGCGCTCGAGCACCTTGAGCTCTTCCTGACGACGCTCCAGCACGCGCTCCACCAGGTAGCGGACGAACGCTTCCTGCAGATCCATGTTGTCGTCCTGATCGTACCACGCCATCTCCGGTTCGATCATCCAGAACTCGGTGAGATGACGACGCGTCTTCGACTTCTCGGCGCGGAACGTGGGGCCGAACGTGTAAATGCGCCCCATCGCGGCGGCGAGGGCTTCGCCGTACAGCTGCCCCGTCTGCGCGAGATAGGCTGTGCCTTCGTCGAAGTAGTCGGTGCTGAACAGACCGGCCCGCTCGCCAATGGCAGCCGTGAGAATCGGCGTGTCGCAGCGGATGAAGTCGCGCGCATAGAAGAAATCGTGCACCGCCTGCTCCAACTCGTGCCGCACGCGCATGATCGCAACCTGCCGCTGACTGCGTAGCCAGAAGGTGCGGTTGTCGAGCAGAAAGTCGATGCCGTGTTCCTTCGGCTGGATCGGATAATCGTTCGGGCTGGTGCCGATCACCTCGAGCGTCTGCACCCCCATCTCGAATCCGCCCGGCGCGCGCGCGTCGGCGCGCACTTCCCCGGTCAGCGCCACCGATGCTTCCTGCGTCAGCTCGGCAAACGCGTTCCAGGACGCCTCGGGCACCTCG
>CANHNQ010000116.1 GCA_947462095.1 Gemmatimonadota bacterium | reverse complement strand
GTCCACAAGCGTGAGGCGGCCGACAAGCTGTTCCAGGAAATCGGCCCCATGTTCGCCACGCGACCGGGCGGCTACACGCGCATTCTCAAAACCGGCCACCGCAAGGGTGACGGTGCGGAGATGGCGCGGATCGAATTGGTCCAGAGCTGAGGAAATCGGACATGGCTATCGATAGACACCGTTGCTACGTCTGCGACAAGGGCGTTGCCTTTGGAAACAGCGTCTCGCACGCCAACAACAAGACGCGTCGGACCTGGAGACCCAATCTTCAGGTGGTGCGCACCCTCAGCGAAGGGAAGGTCATCAAGGTCAAGGCCTGCACGCGGTGCATCGCGGCCGGCAAGATCACCCGCGCGCCGCGCGGTCAGGTTGCCGTCGCCTAACACGCATACGGTGACGTCTCAGCGGGGAGCTCGCAGTTGCCGGGCTCCCCGCTTTGTACATGTGCCACTCGTCGTGGCCACGCCGCACTCCTGACTCTCGACCGAGTACTCTGTTGAAGACTGCACTGATCACCGGGATTACCGGACAGGACGGCTCCTACCTCGCCGAACTGCTGCTCGCCAAAGGCTATCGCGTCGTCGGCGTCGTCCGTCGTTCCTCGACCACGCCCTACGAGCGCATCGCCCATCTCGTCGATCGCGTCGAACTCGTGTCGGCCGACCTCCTCGATCAGACGTCGCTCACCGACGTCGTGTACGAGACGCAGCCCGACGAGATCTACAATCTCGCCGCGCAAAGCTTCGTGCAGACGTCGTGGACCCAGCCCGTGCTCACCGGTGAGTTTACCGCCCTAGGCGTCACCCGGATGCTGGAAGCGATGCGGAAGGCGGCCCCGAAATCACGATTCTATCAGGCCAGCTCGAGCGAACAGTTCGGCAAGGTCGTCGAGACCCCACAGCGGGAATCCACCCCGTTCTACCCTCGCTCGCCCTACGGCGTCGCCAAGGTCTACGGTCATTGGATTACCGTGAACTATCGAGAGAGCTTCAACCTCTTCGCGGTCTCCGGCATCCTGTTCAATCACGAGTCCCCGCGTCGCGGGCTCGAGTTCGTCACGCGCAAGATCACCGATGCCGTCGCCCGCATCAAACTCGGCCTGCAGCACGAACTGCGGCTGGGAAATCTCGAGGCCCGTCGCGATTGGGGGTTTGCCGGCGATTACGTCGATGCCATGTGGCGCATGCTGCAGCTCGATGAGCCCGATGACTTCGTCATCGGCACCGGCGAGACGTACTCGGTACGCGATTTCTGTGTCGCCGCCTTCGGCGCCGTCGATCTCGACTATCGCGAATACGTGAAGCAGGACGAGAAGTTCTTCCGGCCGGCCGAGGTCGACCTGCTCGTGGCTGATCCCTCGAAGGCCCAACAACAGCTCGGTTGGACGCCCAAGGTCCCGTTCGCGGAGTTGGTGCGCATGATGGTCGCCGCCGATCTCGAGCGGTACGACCGCGCACGGTGATGCGCTCATGAAGCGCGTGCTCGTGACCGGAGCCGCTGGCTTCGTCGGCTCGTACATGCTCGCGGCGCTGCGTGACCTCGGTGCCGAGCCGTTCGCGTTGGCGACCGATCCGGCCGATCTCCAGTCCGCCCCTGACGCCGCCACCTGGCTGTTCGGCGACCTCCGCGACGACGCCTACGTGCTCCGGGTCGTGGAGGCCGCGCGGCCGGACACCGTGATTCACCTGGCGGCGATTTCGCACGTGCCCACGGCCACCGCCGATCCGGCGCTGGCGTGGGACGTCAACGTGACCGCCACCGCTCGTCTCCTTCACCACCTGGGCCGTGCCCGCGACGTGGGGGGGATCGACCCGACCGTGCTCATTGTCGGTAGTGCCGAGCAGTACGGACGACACGAGACCCACGAGTTCCCACTCGTCGAGAGCGCCGCGCAGGCGCCCCGCACGGTTTACGCGGCCACGAAGGCTGCGCAGGAGACGCTCGCGCTGCAGTGCTGGCGGGCGACCGGGCTCAAAGTGGTCGTCGCCCGCAGCTTCAACCACAGTGGGCGCGGCCAGCCAACGCGCTTCTTGCTCCCGGCGCTCGTGCAGCGCGCCGTCGAATTGCGTGGCGCGGCGCCCGGGACGACCATGATGGTCGGGAATCGCTCGCCGATACGCGACTTCCTCCATGTAAGTGACGTCGTTGCTGCGTATATTTCACTCTGCCAACGGGGTGCGCCTGGCGAGGCGTACAATGTGGCCAGCGGCACCGGATGGTCGGTGCAGCAGATTCTCGACCGGGTGCTGGCGCGTGCCGGTGTGCAGGCGACGCCCGTCGAAGATCCGTCGCTGGTACGCTCGGTTGACGTTCCCGTCTTGATCGGGGATTCGCACAAATTGCAGCGCGCCACCGGATGGTCCGCCACGCGCGCTCTTGACGACATCATCGACGATCTTCTCCATGCCGCGACGCTCTGACCTGCACCGGATTCTCGTGATCGGCTCTGGACCGATCGTGATCGGGCAGGCTGCTGAATTTGATTACTCCGGAACGCAGGCCACGAAGGCCCTGCGCGAAGAGGGGTACGAGGTCATTCTCGTGAACTCCAATCCGGCCACGATCATGACCGATCCGGAGTTCGCGGACCGCACGTATGTCGAGCCGGTCACCCCCGAATTTGTGGAGAAGGTGATTGCTAAGGAGCGGCCGGACGCGGTGCTCCCCACCATGGGTGGACAAACCGCGCTCAACGTGGCGCTGGCGCTCTACGACAGCGGCGTACTCGAGAAGTACGGCTGCGAACTCATCGGTGCCAATGCCCGCGCCATTCGCGTCGCGGAAGATCGCAAGCTCTTCGGTGAGGCAATGACGAAGATCGGGCTGAAGTGTCCGACCGGCCGCACCGTGACCACCCTCGAAGAGGCGATCGCCGGGGTTGAGCAGACGGGGTTCCCGTCGATCATCCGCCCCTCGTTTACGCTCGGCGGAACCGGCGGCGGCATCGCGTACAATCGCGAGGAGTTCGAGACCATGGTCCGCCGCGGTCTCGACTTGTCACCGGTGGGTTCCGTGCTGATCGAGCGCTCGCTGCTCGGGTGGAAGGAGTACGAGCTCGAAGTGATGCGCGATTGTGCCGACAACGTCGTCATTGTCTGCTCCATCGAAAACCTCGATCCGATGGGCGTGCACACCGGTGACTCGATCACCGTCGCGCCCGCAATGACGCTCACCGACCGTGAGTATCAGGTCATGCGGGATGCGGCCGTGGCGATCATCCGCGAAATCGGGGTCGATGCCGGCGGCTGCAATATCCAGTTCGCCGTCAATCCCAAGGATGGCGAGTTGATCGTCATCGAGATGAATCCGCGCGTGTCTCGGTCGTCGGCCCTCGCCTCCAAGGCGACGGGTTTCCCGATCGCGCGCATCGGCGCGAAGCTCGCGGTCGGTTACACGCTTGACGAAGTCCCCAACGACATCACGAAGACGACGCCGGCCAGTTTCGAGCCCGTCCTCGACTACGTCATTGTCAAGTGTCCGCGCTTTGCCTTCGAAAAGTTCACGTCCTCCGATCCCGGACTGACGACGCAGATGAAGTCCGTCGGCGAATCCATGGCGATCGGCCGGACGTTCAAGGAAGCCTTCCAGAAGGCGCTGCGTGCGCTCGAAACCGGCCGGAGTGGCTGGACGGTTGGTGAGCGTCTCATCGACGATCGACTGGTCGAAGGATCGAAGGAGGAACTGCGGGGCGCACTGCGACGGCCCACCCCGGAGCGCATCTATCAGCTCAAGCGCGCGATGCTCATGGGAATGGGGACCGCGGAGCTGCACGAGATCACCGGCATCGATCCGTGGTTCCTCGACCAGTTGCACGAGCTCATCGTCGCCGAGACCGAGTACCAGCACCACGCGTCGGTCGACGCTGACGGCATGCGGCGCATGAAGCGCCTTGGCTTCTCCGATCGCCAGCTTGGCGCCCTGCGCGGCGTCAGCGAACATGAGGCCCGCGCGATGCGGTGGGCGCTCGGCGTGCGGCCGTCGTACAAGATGATCGATACCTGTGCCGGCGAGTTCCCGTCCAGCACGCCGTATCTGTACGGCTGCTACGACGAGGAGAGCGAAGCCGCGACCGAAGGCCGGCAGAAGGTCATCATTCTCGGGTCTGGCCCGAATCGGATCGGGCAGGGCGTCGAGTTCGACTACTGCTGTGTGCGCGCCGTACTGGCGCTGCGCGAGCGGGGCTATGAGACGATCATGGTGAACTCGAACCCGGAAACCGTCTCCACCGATTTCGATATCTCCGACAAGCTCTACTTCGAGCCGCTCACCCTCGAAGACGTGCTCGAAATCGTTCATCGTGAGAACCCGCTCGGCGTGATCGTGCAGCTCGGCGGACAGACACCGCTGAAGCTCACGCGCCCCTTGGAGGCAGCCGGCGTCCGCATCCTTGGGACCTCGCCCGATGCGATCGATATCGCCGAGGATCGTCGCCGTTTCGAAGCCATCGTCCGTGAACTCGGCATTGCCCAGCCGGCGAATGGCACCGCCACCAGCGTCGATGAAGCGGTGGAGATCGCCGACCGGATTGGGTATCCCGTGCTCGTGCGCCCGTCGTACGTCCTTGGCGGACGCGCGATGGAAATCGTGCACGACGCGGCATCCTTGCGCGACTACTTTGAGCGCGCCGCGCGGGTAAGCGAAGATCGCCCCGTGCTGGTGGACAAGTTCCTCGAAGACGCGTTCGAGGCCGACGTCGACGCCCTCTCTGACGGCACGAATGTGGTGATCGGATCCGTCATGGAGCATATCGAGAGCGCCGGCATTCACTCCGGTGACTCCGCCTGCGTGCTCCCCCCGTACCTGATTCCGCAGGAAGCGGCCGATCAGATGCGCGCGCATACCGTCGCCTTCGCCAAGAAGCTCGGCGTCGTTGGCCTGATCAACGTGCAGTACGCGTACAAGCACGGCGTCGTGTACGTGATCGAGGTGAATCCACGTGCCTCCCGCACTGTGCCGTTCGTGTCGAAGGCCATTGGCGTCTCGCTCGCCTCGGTGGCGGCGCGACTGATGCTCGGCGAGACGTTGGCCGAGATCGGCTTTACGGCCGAGATCGTGCCGCCGTTCTTCAGCGTCAAGGAAGCCGTCTTCCCGTTCAATAAGTTCCGCGAGTTCGATCCGGTACTCGGCCCCGAGATGCGGTCCACCGGGGAAGTCATGGGCATCGACGAAGACTTCGGTACGGCATTCATGAAGTCACAGCTGGCAGCCGACAATGCGCTGCCGCGCAGCGGCGCGGTGTTCATCACGGTCAACGACGCCGACAAGCCGAGTGCCGCCAAGCTGGCGATGCGTTTCCACGACCTTGGCTTCACGCTCTATTCGACCAGTGGAACCGCCGCGTATCTGCGCGAGCGACACATCCCCGTGACGTCGGTGCTCAAGGTCAGCGAAGGGCGCCCGCACGGCGTCGACATGATCTTGAACGGAGAGATACAGCTGCTCGTGAACACGCCGCTCGGCAAGCATGCGCAGGTCGATGACGAGCGCCTGCGCCAAGCCGCCATCAGCAACCGCGTGCCGTACACCACGACGCTCTCGGCGGCCAGCGCCGCGGCCGAAGCCATCGCCGCGCGCCAGTCACGCGAGCCCGGCGTGCGTTCTCTGCAGGAGTGGCATGTGATTCTGGCAGCGTCACGCGCGGCCAGCGCGGCCACCGTTGGTGCGGCGTGACCATTCCGGGCATGATCGCCGAGGCGGGGCAGGGTCACGTCGCGATGGGCGTCGTGCTCGGCGAAGGCACGCTCGTGCACGAGTCGGCCTACGTCGATGCCGGCGCCGTCATCGGTGCCGGTACGCGTATCTGGCATTTTTGCCACGTCCTTGGCGGCGCTGAAATCGGACCGCGTTGCTCGCTCGGCCAGAACGTCGTCGTGATGAATGGTGTCATCGTGGGCGAGAACGCCAAGATCCAGAACAACGTGTCGTTGTACGAAGGTGTGGAGCTCGAGGCCGACGTGTTCTGTGGCCCCTCCATGGTGTTCACGAACGTGTACAACCCGCGCAGTGCGGTCTCGCGGAAGCATGAGTACCGTCGCACGCTGGTGCGACGCGGAGCAACGATCGGTGCGAATGCCACGATCGTCTGTGGCGTCACGATCGGACGCTTCGCGTTCATCGGCGCGGGCGCGGTCGTCAATCGCGACGTGCCTGATTACGCGCTCGTGGCGGGAGTCCCGGGCCGGCGTATCGGCTGGATGTCCGAAGCCGGACATAAGCTGGAATCATTGAGCCTGAGCGGTGCCGAGGGGGCGCATGAGCTGTTGCGATGCCCCGGGACCGACGTGCGCTATGAACGTCATGGCGATGTGGTCGTTCGACTCGAGGAGAACGCATGACCCAGACAAGCATCGCCGACGGACAGCGCATTCGCGTGTCCTTGATCGGCTGCGGTCGCATCAGCAAGAATCACTTCGACGCGTTGGCCAAGCTTCCCGGGCTGCAACTCGTCGCGGTGTGTGACATCGTCGCCGAGCGGGCACAGCAAGCCGGTACGCAGTACAACGTGCCCTGGTTTACCAGCTACGAGCAGATGCTGGCGGATGTCCCGAGCGATGCGGTGATCATCGCGACTCCGTCGGGGCTTCATCCCCAGCACGGCATCCTGGCCGCCAAGGCCGGGCGGCACGTGATCTCGGAGAAGCCGATGGCGATCTCGCTCGCCGCCGCCGACGCGCTGGTGCAGGCGTGCGATGACCAGCGGGTGCAGCTGTTCGTCGTCAAGCAGAACCGACTCAATCCGCCGATTGTACTCCTCAAGCGGGCGATCGAACGTGGACGGTTCGGACGGATCTACATGGCCAACTGCACCGTGCGGTGGACCCGCCCGCAGGACTACTACGATCAGGCGCCGTGGCGTGGCACCTGGGAGTTCGACGGCGGCGCGTTTATGAATCAGGCATCGCACTATGTCGATCTGGTGCAGTGGCTCGTCGGCCCGGTCGAGAGCGTCATGGCCAAGACGGCGACGATGGCCCGGCGGATCGAGGCAGAAGACAGCGGCGCTGCGGTGCTCAAATTCCGCTCGGGCGCGATCGGCGTCATTGAGGTCACGATGCTCACGTTCCCGAGGAATCTCGAAGGATCGATCACCATCCTCGGCGAGAAGGGGAGCGTGAAGATCGGGGGGACGGCGGTAAACAAGGTCGAACACTGGACGTTTGCCGATTACGATGACGACGACAAGCTCGTCGAGCAGGCGAACACGAATCCGCCAAGCGTGTACGGTTTCGGGCACGAGGCGTATTACCGGAACGTCGAGGCGGTGCTGCGTGGTGACGCGCGTCCCGACACCGACGGTCGTGCCGGCCGGAAGTCGCTTGAACTCATTCTGGGGATCTACGAATCGGCGAAGACCGGCCGCGACGTGCCCCTCCCGCTTCGCGTCAACATCTGATCAATACCGTCATGGCCGTTCCTCTTCTCGATCTCAAGGCGCAGCACGCCACCATCCGCGATGAAGTCGTCGCCGCGGTGATGGACGTGGTCGATCAGCAGGCGTTCATTCTCGGCGATCCGGTGGCGCAGCTCGAATGCAGCGTTGCCGGCCTGTCGCACGTCAAGTACGCCGTTGGCTGTGCGAACGGGACGGACGCGCTGCTGTTGGCGCTGCGTGCGCTCGACGTTGGACGGGGGGACGAGGTCGTCACGACGCCCTTCACGTTCTTCGCCACAGCGGGCGCGGTGCACAACGTCGGCGCCCGCCCGGTGTTTGTCGACATCGATCCGCGCACGTTCAACGTGTCGCCCGAGGCGGTCCGCGCCGCGGTGGGCGACAAGACCAAGGCGGTGATCGCGGTCGATCTCTTTGGGCAGATGGCGGCGATCGAGCAGGTCAACGAGGCGGCGCAGGGGCGGCCCGTCATCGAAGACGCGGCCCAGTCGATCGGTGCCAGCCGTCTCATCAACGGCGCGAAGGTGATGGCCGGCGAAGCCGCGACGATCGGGACGTACAGCTTCTTCCCATCGAAGAATCTCGGCGGCTACGGCGACGGTGGCATGATGGTCACGCAGGATGAGGCGCTCTTCGAGGCGCTCATGAAGCTGCGGACCCACGGGAGTCGTCGAACCTATTATCACGAAATCGTCGGCTTCAACAGTCGCCTCGACGCGCTCCAAGCGGCGGTGCTGCGCGCGAAGTTGCCGCACCTCGAAGCGTGGAGCGCCGCGCGTCGCCGGAACGCGGCGTACTACGACGCGGCCTTCGCCGACCTCGGCGACCTGTCCACGCCGTACATCGACCCCGCCAATACGTCGATTTACAACCAGTATACGATCCGGGTACCTGCGCGCGACGAGCTGCAAGCGCATCTCAAGGATCGCGGTATCGGCTGCTCCATCTACTATCCGCTGCCGTTGCACTTGCAGCCGTGCTTCGCGTATCTCGGGTACCAGGAGGGGCAGTGCCCCGAGTCCGAGCGCGCGGCGCGCGAAGTGCTCTCGCTGCCGGTCTTCCCCGAGCTCACCACTGTACAACTCGATGAAGTGATCGGGGCAGTGCGAGCCTTCTTTGGACGCTGAGGTGTATGCCATGGTTGAGTCCGCGTCGATGAAAGACCACCTGCTCTCGAAGATTCAGGACCGCACCGCCGTCATCGGCGTGATCGGTCTCGGTTACGTCGGGTTGCCGCTCGCGATGGAGTTCGTGCACGCCGGCTTTCGCGTCATCGGCTACGACGTCAGCCAGCGGGTCATCGATCTCTTGATGGCCGGGCAGTCGCACATTCAGGATATCCCGCATCAGGTGGTGCAGCAGGCCGTGGCGGCGGGTCGTTTCGTGGCCACCTCGGTCGAATCGCGCATCGGCGAGTGTGATGCGATTTCGGTGGCGGTGCCGACCCCCCTCTCCAAGACGCGGGATCCCGACATGGCGTTCGTGCTCGCGGCCGCCGATGCGATCGCGCGGCAGGCGCATCCGGGGATGTGCGTGGTGCTGGAAAGCACCACCTACCCGGGCACGACGCGTGAGCTACTGCAGCCGCGTCTGGAGGCGATGGGGCTGACCGTCGGGACCGACGTGTTCGTGGCCTTCAGCCCAGAACGCGTCGATCCGGGTAACCCGACATACCAGACCAAGAACACCCCCAAGGTCGTGGGCGGCGTCACGCCGGCGTGTGTAGAGGTCGCCTGCGCCCTCTACGCCAGCTGCATTGATGTCGTGGTGCCTGTGTCGTCGCCGGAAGCCGCCGAGCTCGTCAAGCTGCTCGAGAACACCTTCCGCGCCGTGAACATCGGTCTCGTCAACGAAATCGCGATTGTCTGTGACAAGCTCGGCGTGGACGTCTGGGAAGTCATCAACGCGGCCGCCACGAAGCCCTTCGGGTTCATGAAGTTCACCCCCGGCCCCGGCATCGGGGGGCACTGCATTCCGCTCGACCCGCACTATCTCGCGTGGAAGATGCGCACGCTCAACTACAAGACGCGCTTCATCGACCTCGCCAGCGAGATCAATTCGCACATGCCCGAGTGGGTCGTCCAAAAGGTCGCCGACGCGCTCAATGAAGTCCGCAAGGCCGTGCGCGGAAGTCGCGTCCTGGTGCTCGGGGTCGCGTACAAGCGCGATATCGACGATGTCCGCGAAAGCCCGGCGCTCGACGTGATTCGGCTGCTCGAGGAGCGTGGCGCCCACGTGGAATTCCATGATCCGTTCGTGCACGAATTCCGTGAGGACGGCCATTCCCGTAAGGGCGTGGAGCTCAGCGACGAAATGTTGCGCTGGGCGGACGCCGTCGTGGTCGTGACCGATCACAAGACGGTCGATTATCAGCGCGTCGTTGATCACGCCGCGATGATCGTCGACACTCGGAACGTCACGGCTGGTCTCAAGGCCGGGCGTGCCCGCATCATCCCACTGGCGTCCGGCACGCGGACGGTGGGCGCAGCATCATGAGCCAAACCCCCTCCAGCGCAGAGGATCCGCGTGTGGCGTCGTGGGTACAAGAGTCCGCATGAGTCAACGACTGTCTCGCGTCGAATTTCGTCTGCTGATGCTGCTCGGCGTTGCCGCGGCATTGGCAGGCTGTTCTCGCGGTTTCCAACCTCGCGATTACGCGAATCCTGAAGCGCTCTTCCGCGCGTCGCTGCTGGAATTTCAGCGGCAAAAGTGGGATAACGCGAAGATCGGTTTTGAACGCCTGACGAGTGACTTGTCGGCGCGTGATCCGCTGTTGGCGCCCGCATACTTCTATCTGGCACTGTCACACGAGCGGCAGAAGGAGTATCTGCTCGCCGCGCAGGCCTTTGAGCGGATCACCGACGGCTTCCCCGACGATACGCTCGCACCCACGGCCATGCTTGGCGTCGGCCGCAGCTATCAGAGCCTGTGGCGCCGCCCCTCTCTCGATCCCGAGAACGGACAGAAGGCGGTGTCCATCCTCCGGGCGCTCCTCTCGTCGTATCCCGAGGCGAAGGAAACGGACGATGCCAAGAAGCGCATCGTACAGATTGAGGAGTGGATGGCCCAGAAGGACTACGACACGGGCGTGCACTACGTCCGCGTTCGTCGGTCCATCGATCCGGCCATTATCTACTTCAAAGACGTCGTCACCACGTACCCGAGCACCAAGGCGGCCCGCCTGTCCTGGCTGCGGCTGCACGAGCTCTACACCAAGATCCGCTGGAAGGAGGATGCCGCGGAAACGTGTACGGCCATGTGGCGCGCATACCCAGGCGACCCGTTGGTGACGGCCGCCTGTGGCGCGGCACCGGCCGATTCGGCTACGGCCACCAAGGCGCCGCCGCCGGCGGTCCTGGCGCCCGTGGCCTACGCGCGCCCCGGTCCGGCTCGTCGCGGATGACCCGCCGCCCCTGACCCCGATGCGCATCGGCATCCTTGGTGGAAGCTTCGATCCACCGCATGTCGGCCACCTGCTGGTGGCGCAGGATGCCCTCGATGAGCTCGCGCTCGATCGGCTCCTCATTGTCCCGGCGGCCCAACAGCCGCTCAAAGGGGCGGGGCAGACCCCCGCCGCGCATCGGCTCGCGATGCTCCATGCCTGTTTCTCCGGTATTCCAGGCATCGAGGTCGACCCCATCGAAATCGAGCGGGGCGGGTTATCTTTCATGGTTGACACCGTGGAGTCTTTGCGCCGACGCTGGCCGTCGGCGACGCTTCACCTGCTGGTCGGCGATGACGTGGTGCCCACGTTACCGCGTTGGCGAGACGTGACTCGGTTGTTGTCGCTGGTGCAGCTCGTCGTGCTGCACCGCGCTGACCGTGGTCACGATCTCACGGCGCTAGCCTTCCCGCTGGAGAGCGTCGGAGCGGGG
>CANHNQ010000115.1 GCA_947462095.1 Gemmatimonadota bacterium | reverse complement strand
GCCGCTTCCTCGCGTGCCATCGCGAGAACCTTCCGCACCCGCTCGGTGAAGTTGTAGCCGTTCATCGTCCCCTCAGGGTCGTAGGGAAGCGGATCATTCGACGCCGCCGCCTTCGCTCACCAATACCTGTCGCACGTATTTGGCGCGCGCCAGATTGGTCTCGCTTTCCGTCAACGCACGCTGCTCGAGATGAGCCAGATGCGCCGACTGGGCAAAGATCAGGAGCTTGTTGAGTGTGTATACACTGAGTCCGGTAATCAGTTTCAAGCCGACCGCCAGACGCACCCCACTCAGGTAATTCATGGCCTCGTCGAAGGTCAGACTGCGGGCGTACCGCAGCGTCCCATAGGCGCGCCACAACTTGTCCTCGATAATATAGCCCGCGTCGCGGACGAGGACACGACGTGCTTCCTCTTCGCGCTCGATCACGTGGCGCACGACACGAACCAGCAGATCCTGGAGCTCCTCCTCGGAACGCCCCAGCGTTGTCTGGTTGGACAACTGGAAGAAATTCCCGACCACCTCGCTGCCTTCGCCGTACAACCCGCGATACGTGAGCCCCATCTGCTGCAACCCGGCCAGCACCTTGCCGATTTCCTTCGTGAGCACCAGCCCCGGCAGGTGAATCAGGACCGAGGCCCGAAGCCCCGTACCGGCGTTGGTCGGACAGGCCGTCAGGAAGCCAAACTCCCGGTGAAACGCATACGGCACCTGCGCCCCGAGCTCCTGGTCGAGGCGATGGACCGATTCGAACGCCTGTGGCACCGCGAAGCCCGATCGCAGCACCTGGAGCCGGAGATGGTCCTCCTCGTTCACGAGGAGCCCGACCGATTCACCAAGGAAGACGGCGGCGCCCGACCGGATGGCATGCTGCGGCTCGAGCCCCGCCAGTTCCTTGCTGACCAGATGGCGCTCGTGCAGCAACTGCCGGTCCACGGTCGACAAGTCCTCCAACCGCACCAGGACACTACCGCGCAGCGACGGAACCGCCCCCAGCGCATCCCGAACCTGGGCCAGCATCCGCAGGCGCTCACCATCGCGGGCACGCCCGGTGAAGGCGTACCCGGACACGTTGCGGGCGAGCCGCATCCGGGTCGAGATCACGACATCCGAGTTCGGACCGGACGCGTCCAGCCAACGCACCCCCCCGTCCGGGAGGAGCGACAGATCCAGGGTCGGCCGAGGCGAGGTCATTCGATCACCTTGATGCGGTCGCGTAACTCCGCGGCCAATTCGAACTGCTCCGTGTCAACCGCCCGTTGCAGGCGCTCGCGCAAATCATGCACCGAATCGGGCTTCGGCGTAGCCACGTGAGTCACCGGCGCATCGTACCGCTGGCCGACATGCCGTGAACTGCCATGAAGCCGACGCAGCAGTTCTCGCAGGCTCTTCTCCATCGCGTCGTAGCAGTGAGGACAGCCCAGCCGACCGGTGGCCCGGAAGTCTCGCGCCGTCGCCCCGCAGAACGAACAGGCCGCCGCATCTTCACTCGTCGTGGACGCCTGTTGCTGCACGGCCTGCAGGATGTCCCCCAGCGGATGCTGGGCCACGGCGACCGTGGTCTCGACGCCCTTCGCCGCCGCACACTTTTCGCAGAGATGGAGCTGCGTGACCGCGTTATCCACGATCCTCGTCAGATGCACGACAGCGTCGCGCTCTTTGCAATTGTCGCAGATCATCAGCCCTCCGTCCCGAGTCCGTCCGTCACCACCAACCGTCCCCCTTCCAACAATAGCGCCCGATCGGCACGGGCAGCCAGCGACTGATTGTGGGTCACAACGACCAGACCCAACGAGAGATCACGAGCAAGCTCGGCAAAAAGATCGTGCAGCCGCTCCGCGTTCCGCAGGTCCAAGTTGCCGCTGGGCTCGTCGGCCAGAAGCAACGCGGGCTCGGCGGCCAGAGCGCGCGCGACCGCCGTGCGCTGCTGCTCACCGCCAGACATCGCCCCGGGGCGGTGATGGCGACGCGCCGTCAGACCGACCCGCTCCAACAAATGCTCAGCACGCTGCCGCGCAATCCGATCCGCCACGCCGGCGATGCGTAGCGGCATCATCACATTCTCCAGTGCCGAAAACTCGCGGAGGAGGTGATGAAACTGAAACACAAACCCGACGGTCCGGTTCCGGAGCCTCGCGACGGCCTCATCATCCAAGCCGCCCACCGTCTGACCGGCAAGCGCGATGCGCCCCGCAGACGGCCGTTCCAACGCGCCCAGCACATGCAACAGCGTGCTCTTCCCGGCGCCGCTGGCCCCGACCACAGCCACCATCTCGCCGCGCTTGACGGTCAGCGACACCTCGTCGAGGATGCGGATCACACCGCCGTCACCGCCAAGGAACTCCTTCACCAGCCCAACGGCGTGCACCACGGGCGGTTCACCGAAGGTCGGCGACCCCGAGGCAGCGACCGCCGCCGACACGAGCTCACTCATGGCGAATCGCCTCCACCGGGTACAGGCGCGCCGCCTGCGCCGCCGGATAGAGGGTGGCCAGCGCGGTGATCACCAGACTCGACACGATGATCAGCAGCACGTCGGTGAGCTGGATGGCAACAGGCAGATGATCGATGAAGTACACCGACGGATCGAGCGAGATCAGCTGGTACTTCTCGAGCAGCAGCGACAGCACCAACCCGATCGTGACGCCCCCACCGGTCCCCACTGCTCCAACAACGACTCCCTGGTACAAAAAGATCCGACGAATCGACCCGGCCGGCATCCCCATCGCCCGGAGAATGCCGATCTCACGCGTCTTGTCCGCAACCACCATCGTGAGCGTACTCACGATGTTGAAGGCCGCCACGACGACGATGAGCAACAAGATGACACCCATGCCCAGGCGTTCGAGCTTCAACGCCTGAAACAGCGATCGATTCTGCTCCTGCCAGTCAATCGTGCGCACTGGCGCTTTCAGCGTCGCCCGGAGCGAATCGGCGACCGCCGGCGCCTTCCACCGGTCGACCGCACGCACTTCGATACCCGTCACATCGTCGCCCAGGCCGGCGAAGCGCTGCGCCGCGGCGAGCTCGAGGTACAGGTACGCATTGTCGTACTCGTACATGCCCGTTTCGAAAACGCCCGAGACGACGGCGCTGTCGAGACGGGGAATGATCGCGCCCGTCGCAGCGTTCATGTCGAGCCCTGCCGCCCCCACGAGCACGACCGTGTCCCCGGGGAACGCGTTCAGTTTCGACGCCAGCAGCTTGCCAAGCACGGCGCCCGGCAGGGACACACTGTCGCGCACAAAGCGGAAATCACCGAGAATCGCATGGGAACGGATCGTCGTGACATCCGCGCCGGCAACGCCATCGGCCTGAATGCCCATCACCTGCGTTCCGGTCATGTATCCGGACAGGTTCCGCACCATGCCCTGCGTACTGACGAAGGGCGCCGCCCGAACCACGCCGGGGGTCGCCGCCACCGCGTCACGCGTTGGGCGCCAATTGGTCATCCGCATACCGTCGCCGTACGGCAGCACGTGCACGTCGGGACTCCCCACGAGGATCTTCTCCCGTAGATCGCGCTGCAACCCGTTCATGACGCCCATGATGACGATCAGCGCGCTCACGCCGACCAGCACACCGCCAATGGCGATCACGCTGATCAGCGAGAGTAAGCGCGAGCCGCGGCGACTCCGCAGGTAACGCCACGCGATCGACAACTCGAGGCGCGTCACGACGTCATCACTCGGGGCGCATCGTGGGGAACAGGATCACGTCGCGGATGTTCTGTGTGTCCGTGAGATACATGAAGAGCCGATCGATGCCGATGCCCACGCCGCCGGTGGGTGGCATGCCGTACTCCATGGCACGCAGGTAGTCGTCGTCCACTCCTGACGCCTCGTCGTCGCCCGCGTCGCGGAGCCGCGCCTGCGCTTCAAAACGTTCGCGCTGGTCGATCGGGTCGTTCAACTCGGAGAATGCGTTCGCCAGCTCCTTGCCGCGCGCGAACAGCTCGAAACGCTCAGTCAGTCCGGCCGGCCCGCCTCGCTTCGGCTTCGCCAGCGGCGACAGCTCGATCGGGTAGTCGACCACAAAGGTCGGCGTATCGATCTTCGATTCCACCAGCTCCTGGAACATCTCGTCGAGCAGCTTCGGCCGGCTCAGCGTCGCCACCTTCTGCACACCGATCCGCTCCGCCGCCTGGCGCAGCGTGGCATCATCCGCCGCCATGACGTCGAGGCCGGCCGCCTTCGAGAGCGAGGGCACCCACTCGATCCGCGGGAACGGCGTGACCAGCACCGGCACCTTCTCGCCCACGATCGGGATCGAGCGGATCGCATCGGCCGCCGCGACCATCAACGTCTCGACGCGCTCCATCATGGTGGTGTAGTCGGCAAACGCTTCGTAGAACTCGAGCATCGTGAACTCCGGATTGTGGGTCCGGTCGATGCCCTCGTTGCGGAAATCGTGGCCGATTTCGTACACACGCTCGAAGCCGCCAACGATGAGCCGCTTGAGATACAGCTCATCTGCAATGCGCAGATAGAGCGGCATATCGAGCGTGTTGTGGTGCGTGATGAACGGCCGCGCCGAGGCGCCGCCGTACAACGGCTGCAGCACAGGGGTCTCGACTTCGAGATAGTTCAACCCATCGAGATGCGAGCGGATGCTGCGGGTCAGCACGGAGCGGGCGCGAAAGAGCGCGCGCACTTCGGGATGCACCGCCAGATCGGCATAGCGCTGACGCGCACGCTGTTCGGTGTCCGAAAATCCCGAGTAGCGCACCATCTGTCCGTCGACCATCTGCTCCTTGCCGAACGGCAACGGACGCAGCGACTTCGAGAGCAGCGTCGCCTCGTGCACCTTGACGGTGGCTTCGCCGGTCTTCGTGCGCATCAGGGTGCCGCGGATACCAACCCAGTCGCCGAGGTCCCAGGCGTTGAGCTGGGCCCACGCGTCCTCCCCGATCTCATCGCGCCGGAAGTACAGCTGCACGCGACCGTCCATGTCGGCCAGATGGGCAAAGGCAGTCTTGCCCTGGCTGCGCCATGACGTGAGACGACCGGCCACGGTGACGTCCGGGCCTTCATCCGAAGTGCCAAGGGCCGCCACCGCCTCCGTCGCCGTATGGGAGCGATCGAACGAGTACGCGAAGGGCTCGGTCCCCGCGGCGCGCAGCGCATCGAGCTTGTCGCGGCGCGCCTTCATCAGAAAATTGAGATCGTCGCTCACAGCGGGCGCCCCTCCGCCTTCTCTTCGCTCTCCTGCTTCAGGTAGGCCTGGATGAACGGATCGATCGCGCCGTCCATGACCTTCTGGACGTCGGCGATCTTGAGCTCGGTGCGGTGATCGTTGACCATCGTGTACGGTTGGAAGACGTAGCTGCGGATCTGGCTGCCGAAGGAGACGTCCTGCTTGTCGGCATCGAGGAGGGCCTTCGCGGCGGCGAGCTTATCGGACTCCCGCTGGTACAGCTTGTTCTTCAGCTGCTTCATCGCGGTCGCCTTGTTCTTGAACTGCGAGCGCTCCGCCTGGGATGCGCACACGATACCGGTCGGCATGTGCGTAATGCGCACCGCGGACGACGTCTTGTTGACGTGCTGCCCACCGGCGCCGGACGCGCGATACACATCGATGCGCAGATCTTCGTCGCGGATCTCGATGTTGATCTCTTCGTTCACGACCGGATACACAAAGACCGAGGCGAAGCTCGTGTGCCGCCGTGCCTGCGAGTCGAACGGTGAGATCCGGACCAGACGGTGCACGCCGGATTCCGGACGCAGGAAGCCGTACGCGTACTGGCCCTTGATCTCCATCACCGCCCCCTTGATACCGGCCTCCTCACCCTCGCTGAGGTCGAGCATCTCAAGTTCGAATCCCTTCCGCTCCGCCCAACGGGTGTACATGCGCATGATCATCTGCGCCCAGTCCTGCGCTTCGGTGCCGCCGGCGCCAGCGCTGATTTCGATCTGCGCATCACGGAAGTCATCGCGGCCGCGAAGCAGCGACTTCAGTTCGAAGGCGTCGAGTTCCTCGACGATGCGCTCCGTTTCGCCATCGAGATCCTTGGACATCGCCTCGTCCGGCTCAAGCGCGAGCAGTTCGTCGATCTCGCGCGCCGATTCGATGCGCGCGGTCAGCGAGTCGATCGGCTCAATCCATCCCTTGAGCACCTTGACCTGCTGGACGATGTCCCGGGCGTGCTCCTGATCGTTCCAGAAGGCCCCGTCGGACATCTCGTTCTCATACGCGTTCAGCGTCGATCGCTTGGCGTCGACGTCAAAGATACCTCCGCATGTCCACGAGCCGCTCTTCCGACCGCGACAACACCTTCAGTCGTTCCCCGTCCTGCATGCCGTGCCTCCGCGTACGACGCGAGCCGCCCTCCGCGCAGGAGAGCGGCCCGTAGTGTCACCAGCTGTTACCAGCATTCGAGTGACATGGAAGGTACCCGGACAGTGCACTGGCTTCCAGCGGCAGAATCAGAAGAGCCGTCGTCCGCCGGCGAGGATCTCGTTGAGCGCGTCCTGAAAGTACGGCGACTGCTCCGCCACGTCCCGCCCGACCTGCTCCACGTACTCCTCGTAGCTCTTCTTGATCTCTTCTCGGAAGAGCTGACGCAGGGTGCCGTCGCGGAGCCCATCCTCGCGTTTCTGCGGATGATATGCGACCAGATCGGAGACGAGCGCCCGGGCGAGTCGACGCGCCCGCTGCGCCGGATCGGCGCGCAGGAACGGGTTGATCAGACGCGCCCCAACCGCTGGTGTCGTGGCTGCCGCCGACGAGATCGGGGTACCGAACAGGCTACCCAACGCGGGGGACACGGGGGGCACCACTGGGGGCGTCGACGCCGCGTGGGACGTGGCCAGCGACACGGCGGATGGCGCAGGCGGCGTCATGAGGCTGGCCGACGGCGGCAACGTCGGTGCGACAGGAAGCGTGGAGGCAGACGGCGCCCGAGACGGAGCGGCGGCAAACGGTGGCACGGCGGCGCTGGACGACGTGGGGGTCACCGACACGGGAAGCGTGCCGGCGCCGATCGCAATAACGCCACCGCACACCGAGCATCGCGCACGCACGCCCGTGGCCGGGACTTTTGCCGGATCGACACGAAAAACCGATTTGCACTCCGGACACGAAACCGTCATCGGGCTCCCCCTGCACTGCGAAGGCTCTGTCGCTCCAACGGCGCGTCCGTCGAGACGCCGGCGGAGGCCGACGCCGCGGATTCATCCCGGCGACGATCAACGGCCCAAACCGAACCAGGCAACGTCTTCGCGTACCCCTTCATTTCCGTCGCCAACTCGCTGACCTCGATGCCGCGCGTGAAATGCCGGCGCTGATTGGTGACGACGCCGATCGACAGCGTCATCAGCGGGACACGATGCAACTGCCCACGCCGATCCTTGCCGAAGAAATATCCCACACGACGGTCCTGCTCGGAATACTGCCACGGAATGAGTTCGTCAAAGACCCGGACGATCTCATCGCAGACTCTCGGCACGGCGACGAGCGGAATCGTGCAGAGGAAGTCGTCGCCGCCGATGTGGCCCACAAACCCCTCCTCCACACACAGGCCTTTGATCACGTCGTGGAGAATCCGCGCCAGCAATCGGATGACCTGATCCCCACGGTGATAGCCGTACCGGTCGTTGAACTCCTTGAAATGGTCCAGATCGGCGTAGCACGCCGCGAACTTCTCCCCGGAGGCCACGCGACGGGCCAATTCAGCCTCAATCTCCCGTGCGCCCGGCAGTCGCGTCGACGGATGCACGTCCGTGTCGCGATCGCTTCGCCTGAGCATCGCGGACACCCGGGCCGTCGCCTCCTCATCACTCACCTCAGCGTGCAGCACCTCATCCGCACCGGCGTCGAAGGCGTCGGCGAAGCGCTGCGCCGCGACAAGGACCAACACCGGAATAATCGCGGTGTAGCTGTCGCGCTTGAGGCGCCGGCAGACGCCGATGGCGACGGCCGCCCACTCGGCGTCGCCGCGTGCATCGATCACAATGAGCCGAGGGCGCGATTTCAGGACCCTCGCGCATACCCCCTCAGCATCGGCCGTGCGCTGCCGTGGGATCTGCGCCGATGCCCACCACGCCGTCAACCACGACGGTTCATCCTGACCGACGGTCAGGTGCACCGCGACGTGCTCGTTGAAGCTTGGTGTGGTCATCGTGGACGCGTGCATCGGGAGGGAGAATGGACCGCCGCATCCACGGCCAGTTCGGGCGTCGTGCCACTCGGGGAATGCGTCGGCTCCGGTGAGGGATCCGGCTCGAGACGAACCGCGAGAGCCCCCGCGCTACAGACGATCAGCTCCCCGGGTATGGCACGCGGCGACGGCGACCAACCGTCCGACGGGCCACCCGGGCAGCCGATGATCGGCTCCCGACTTGTGCTAGTGAGGGCCAGCAACCAATTGAATGGCGGTACGGAACTGCCGCCGGCCGTCACGAGGATCACCCACGGGCTCGAACCGGGTATGAACGCCCTCCACGCGGAGGCCGGCTACCCCTGCCCCGCCAAAACGGCGGACGCGAACGTTCACGTACGCATCGATCAAGCTCACGAGGTGATTGGCGCCGATCAGCCCAGCGTAGTTGACCGCGCGCTGCACACTCCGGTTGGCGCTGGCGATGGTTTGGGCGTAGACGTCCTTCTCGAGCTGCGCGTCGCGCCAACTCCACTGGAATGCCGCCGGCACGGCACGCGCTTGGTAGAATGCGAGGGCGCGTTGGTACTCCGGACTCCCGATGGCTGGAGCGACGCTGGGATTCAGCCAGTACGTCTCGCGCGCCAGTCGCCAGCGCGCCCCATTGTAGGTCGACTCATCCGTCTCCGGATCAAGCCCCCCCCCGGGGATCCGATCGTAGGCGCCACTCTCGAGGTACTTCTCCATCGACTCGTAGTAGTCCCAGCTGCCGCGGGGACGATCCCCGCCAAATGGCTGTCGGGCGACCTCGAACGCGAGCGTCCGGTATCCGTCGCGATCCCGATCCGCGTCGCGGCGGGCGCGTACGTGCTGGAGCAGGAGATATCCTTCCGCGACCAGATAGCCGACACTCCGCTGTTGCCCCATCGCAAACTGTCCCGCACCCGGCACCACGCCCGAGACGACGGGCGCCCACCACGGCGCGCGCCCGTCTCGAAGCAAGCGTGACACAAGCAGGGGACTCGCAGCGACGTGCCCTCGCTCGGTACGCACGCCACCAGACATCGAAGGGGCGGTGGGGTGGCGGATGGCCACGGGCATCCCGCCCTGCGCGAGCGCCGCCGACGACGAGAGCAGGGAGAACAGCCCGATAGCCCCCGCGCGGAAGGTGGCGTGCATCAAAAGCGAGCCCGCAACGAGATGTAGGTGGGCGGCTCACCCAATTGCGCGGACGCGGCGTCGAAGCGGCGGGCGAGATCGAGCGCAAAACCGCCTCGTTGGAAGCCGAAGCCCAGTGCAGGCCCCTTGGCGTCGCCTGGCTGGAATTTGTACCCGCCTCGCAGGAACGCGACCTCCTTGTAACCTAAAATCAGGCCGAGACCGCCAGCCGCCCCGTTGAGGGCCGCGGACCGCTGCACGTCCACCGTGACGTCGAGCGACGCACCCGCCGTCGTCAACGATGCCACCGGCAAACGCGTCTTCGCCCCGACCTGGAGTATTCGTGGCAGCGGATCCGCCTGCTCGGCGTCCTTGACCTGAAGGGCGGGACCAACATTCCGGACCGACGCCCCGATCGTAATCGGTAGCGATGTCGGCAGAACATAGAGCGCCCCCACATCGAGCGCGCTCGTTGAGCCCGAGATGATCGGCACGTTCCCACAGATCCCGGTGCACTGAAATCGAAGCATGACGAATTTGTACGTCACGCCGGCGCTCAGGCGCTTCCCAACGGGGGAGGCATACGACAACGCAAGCTGATAATTCCGGTTGGTGATCGAACCGATCTCGGTGCCGCTCACGGGATCCGTGGCCGCCTGATCACCGTAGTTCACCAGATACACCGATGCGGCCACGGTGCCGAGCACGCGCGATGGCACGGCGAACGCAAGCATATCACTTGTCGCGATCAGCGTCTGGGAATGATGCACCGCCAGTTCCTTCTTCCCGAGCCGAGCGAGCGAGGCGGCGTTCCACCACATCGCCTCGGTGCCGAGCGTGGAGTCAGCGACGACGGCCTCCCCCTGCGCGACCGCATGCGCTCCGAATGGGACCAACAAGAACAGCCCGCCGTTTTGCGCACGCGCATGGCTCGCGGTGCTCGCGCACAGCGCAAGCACCGCGGCGGCGCGAACGCCCCGCGCAACCCAAGACCGTCCGCGAATCACGTCTTCTCGTTGGGGTCGCCGTACCCCAACCGCAGCACCGCATTGCGATTCCGACGCCAGTTGGGGAGCACCTTCACCCAGAGATCGAGATACACGGGTTGCCCAACGAAGCGCTCGATCTTCTCGCGCGCTACGCGGCCAAGCTTCTTGATCTGCTGTCCGTTGGCTCCGATCACAATCCGTTTCTGGCTGTCGCGTTCGACGTGCAGGACCGCCCGAATGTACAGCGGAGAAGAGCCTTCGCGAAACTCCTCGATTTCACAGGCGAGCGCATGGGGCAATTCGTCGCCGAGCTGTTCGAGCGCGGTTTCGCGCACGAACTCCGCGCAGAAGAACTTCACCGGCTGCGTAGAGAGTTCGTCGGCGGGATATAAAAAGGGGCTTTCGGGGAGTCGCTCGGTGATTGCCTTGACGAGGCGATCCATCCCGTCCCCGGTGTGCGCCGACAGCAGTACCGCGTCCGGATAGTGACCAAGGAGTACGAACTTTCTTGGCTCGTCAACGAGATCCATCTTGTTGAGCGCCAGCAGCACGTTCGCGCGCGGTGCGCGCTCAAGCCCAGCGGCCGTCGCGAAGTCGCTTGGAATGGTCGCGGTGGCGTCCACGACGTGTACCAGGACATCGGCGTCGCGGACAGCGGCGAGCGCGGCGTTGCGCATCGCGCTATGGAGCGTGTCCTTCGGTTCGAGCAAACCGGGGGTGTCGAGAATGACCATCTGCGTGTCGTTCTCCGTCCGAAGCCCGAGAATCCGATGGCGAGTGCTCTGCGCTTTGCTCGACGTGATCGCGAGCTTTTCACCGACGAGTCGGTTGAGCAGGGTGGATTTGCCGGCATTGGGGAAACCGGCGACCGTTACGATACCAGCCCGTGTCATGAACTCAGGTTCGGGTGAAGACAACGAAGAAGTGAAGGGTAGCGATACACAGAAGCCCCCGCCACCGGAATCCTGACGGATCGGTGACGGGGGCTTCACAAGGTGCCGGCATCGGCCTACTCTCCCGCGGTCTCTCGACCGGAGTACCATCGGC
>CANHNQ010000114.1 GCA_947462095.1 Gemmatimonadota bacterium | reverse complement strand
GACATCGAAGCGAGGGCGCAGCTCTCGAGCACCGGCGCGTGGATCACCATCGACGGCATCGAAACGTTGTTCGTACCGCTGGACTTACAGAGCGGCGGGTTCTTTCGCAATGCGCAGGATCAGCTGCGCGTGCTACAGAGCCGCGCCATCCGCGCGGCAGTGCAGCGCGAGCGCACCGCCCGCGCCACGCGAGGCGCACTGGTGATTGGCGGCGACTTCAATGCGATTGGCTCGTACGAGTCGATTTACACGCTGCAACACGGGCTCGACCTCGACGACTCCGACTTGGCGCTCAGTGCTGCGTCGCGACTGGGCGAGCGTACGCTCGTGACATGGACCGACCCCACGGTCGGTCAGTTTCTCCCCGGGCGTCTCGATCTCACGCTGTACTCCGACGCCGTATTCGCACGCACGGGTGGCTTCACCTTCAGCAGCGCCGATCTCACGCCCGCGTTCGCGGCCTCGCTTGGCTTCACGCCGGAGACCTCGGAACATGCGGCGGATCACCTGATCGTCGTGACCGACCTGCGCCGCCGGCGATAACTGCGGCGATGCCCACCGCGATCGCCGGCGTCTCTGTCGCGACCCGTTAGCTTTCATAAAGCCCGGGACGCGCCCGGGCAGAATCACGGTGAGCGGATGAGGCGGGTATGTCGCGGGCGTTTCTCAGAGATGATGCGGAAGGCGAGATGCCCCGCCGCAACTACCACCTGCCGGAGCGCAGCGACGCGGGCTACGATCGGGCCTGCGCACGGGCGCTGCTCGAGGCAGCGCGCGTGAACGAAACGCAACTCGCCGAGCGCGCCACCGGCTATTACTGGGGCGAACCGCTGCTCAAGCCGTTTGTGGAAGAGCTCCGCGCGGAAGCGGAGCAGCAGGGCGACGATCGCCTCGAACAGCTGGCGCGGCGCTTTCTGGCGTAACCGTGTCCAGTCGGGGAGCGGTGCCGGTGCCGATCAGCGCGCGCTGATCGGCACCGAGACACCGGCCAACGGCACTACGCCTGCGCCGCCTTGGCGGCGTCGAGCTGCGCCTGCATCCGCTTGCGGAAACGCTCGGCGATCAGGCGGCCCATCTCCGTTTCCTTCGCCACCCACTCTGCATTGCGGAACGCGATCGGATTCACCGCCGCGCGGTACTCCGCCAGCCATGGCTCGATGCGCGAGAAGATCAGCAGCCCTTCGCCGTTGCTCTCGAGCATGAAGTCGGCGTGCATCACCCCATGACGCGCCATTGCGTACGTCATCTCCCAGTACGACGTGCACTGACGGAACGCCGCGTTGAGCGGATGATCGCCCTTCGTCACCGCGATCACATCGTCGAGACTCGTCGGCAGAAACTTCGAGATCACCAGCGTGCGCGATGCGCGCATGACATCTTCGCGACGGAGCTCGTACAGCTTGAGCACCAGCTCCGCATCATGATGATCGGGATATTCCTTGAGGGGCACAGTCTGCTCGGCGAACGGGGAGATTCGGTCAGCGCGGGCGAGCCGCGCGCGGAGAACGACGGAGTATTGTCGGCCATCCGGAGCTTGGCAAGCGAATGGGGCGTGGCATCGTGCCATGCGCGACCGCCGCACTCAATGCGCGGTGCCGGCTCCTGTCGCCGCGAGCACCGGCGCGACGTACGGCTCCCACTGCTGCAACGTCACGCGCAACCGCCACGCGGCGTTGTCGGCAGCGGCCGACTCCGGATCGAGCGTCGCCGACGTGACGGCAAAGCCCGGCAGCGGCGCCACTTTTCCGTTGGGCAGCCGCTTGTGCCATGTGCCATCGTGCAATGGTACGTCGTCGGTGAAACGGCCATCCGAGGCACGGCCGTACACGCGCATCGGATCGAGTCGCAGGCTGGCCCCGTTGGCGCGACGATCCACCGTGATCGCCGACAGCCAGGCGCGTCCGGCGTACTCCATCACGACGCCCAGCTGCACTTGTCGCGTCGTCTCCCGTGAGGCCATCAGGCGCGCCACGAAGTTCGTCGCCACTTCCCGACGCTGCGAGGCGAGCACCACCGGCAGCGTGCACCGCACGGTGCCGTCCTCACCGGTCACCATCTCCTCGCCGGCCGAGGGCGATTGCCAGTCGGCCGCCGTGCCCAGCATCACGCGCAGCGTCACGCCGGCGGCGGGCGACTTGTCGGGGTGCAGCACGGTGATCTGCACATCGAGGCGCACCGGTCGTGTAATCGGAATCTGAGTCACGATGTAAGCTACTCGAGGGCGCGCGCCCGAGGGCGCCGGTCGGTGCATCGATCACGCACGCGGCACGCACGCGTCGCGCACCGGCTCGTCCCCGCGCGGCGGACCCGTCGCGAATCCGTGCGACGCGATACCTTTTTGCAGCGCGCCTCCCTTCCCTACGCCCCCGCTCCATGATCCGGATCGCCATGCGGTTGATGTCAGCAGCCGCGCTGCTCATGGCGACCTGGGGCTGCGCCGAGCCGTCGGCAGAGCCGTCGGCGGAGCCGTCGGCCGACACGTCGGCGGCAGCGCCGCTTCTCTGGGGTGGCGATGCCGAGGGCGGTGCTCCGTTCGTGGAGGCCGATGCGGCCGATCCGACCCGGGTACGCGGCTTCGACGTCGAGATCGCCACCATGATTGCGCGCGGCCTCGGGCGTGAGCCGCGGTTCGTGCAGGTGGCATGGGCGTCCATCGAGCAGTCGGTGGCCCGCGGTGACTTCACGATCGGGATGTCCGGACTCGAGGATCGCCCCGCGCTGCACGAGCGGTTCGCGGTGTCGTTGCCGTATTACGAGTTCCGCGAGGTCCTCGCCGTGCGAGCCGCGGACAGCGCCCGCATCCACACGTTGGCCGACCTGCGCGGCCGGCGCGTCGGGACCCTCGGCGCCACGAAAGCGTGGGAGATGGTCCTCGAGGCCCAGTCAACGCACGGGGTGGTGCCCGTGTCGTACGACGACGACGTCCATCCCTATAGCGATCTCAGGAGTGGACGGGTCGATGCCGTACTACTCGACCATGTACTGGCCGAGCGCTCACTGCGCCGTCTCGGTGGCTTCGTGATTCAGCCGGTGCCGCTGGGGCGCGGACACTATGTCGCGGTCCTGGCGGCTGGCGACAGCGCCCTTCGCGACGTGGTGAACGCCACGTTGCGGGCGCGCATGCGCGACGGCTCCCTCGAGCGCGTGTTCCGGTCGTGGAACGTGTGGGATGCGCAGCAGGCCGCGTTCCAGCAAGGCGTGCTCCGCGACACCGTCCCGGTGGGCGCGCCCGGGACCACCGGGCGCACCGCGACCATCTCGGTCGCGACCTATCTTCCGGCACTGTTACGGGCCGCGATGATCACGCTGGCGCTGTCGGTGCTCGCCATGGCCCTCGCGATCGCCATGGGCGTCGGTGTGGCGGCGGGGCGGGTGTACGGTGCACGGCCGCTACGTCTGCTGCTCACCGCGTACGTCGAAGTCATCCGCGGCACGCCGGTGTTGCTCCAGTTGTTCGTGTTGTACTACGGCCTGTCGGATGTCGTCCGGCTCCCCGCCTTCGTGGCCGCCGTCATCGGCCTCGGCCTGAACTACGCCGCCTACGAATCGGAGATCTATCGGGCCGCACTCGAGGCCATTCCCACCCTGCAGCTCGAGGCGGCCCGCACGCTCGGCCTCTCGGAGTTCCAGATCCTGCGTCTCGTGCGCGGTCCGCAGGCACTGCGACTCGCCCTCGCGCCCATGACGAACGATTTCGTCGCCCTGCTGAAGGATTCCTCCCTCGTGTCGGTCATTACCGTCGTCGAACTCACCAAGCAGACAGCGATCTACGCCACCAACGCGGGCAGTTGGGCCATCCCCGGCGCGCTCTGCGCGATCGTGTATCTCGCGATGTCGCTGCCACTCTCGCGCATGGCCCGTCGCCTCGAGCAGCGGTGGACGCCGGCATGAGCCACCGCCACCCTGCGTCCGCCGGCACCTTGCGCGTGCGCGCGCTGCACGCCGTTCGCGGTCAGCAGCCGATCCTGCGCGGACTCGATCTCGACGTGGAGGCGGGCGAGGTGTGCGCTGTGATGGGCGTGTCGGGTGCGGGAAAGACCACCGTGCTACGCGTCGTGGCGGCGCTGCAGCCGTTTGCATCGGGGACCATCGAAATCGGCGATGTCGCCCTCGAGCCCGGTGCGCTGCCACCCGAGTCGCGCCTCCGCGCGCTGCGTCGCCGTGTGGGCGTGGTATTTCAGAGTCACGCGCTCTTCGAGCATCTCACGGCCCTCGAGAACGTGATGCTGGCGCCGATCCATGCGCTCGGGCAGTCACGCGACGACGCGGCGGCAACCGCCACCCAGCTGCTCGCATCACTCGGCGTGTCGGCCCGCGCACACGCGTATCCGCGCCAGCTGTCCGGCGGTGAAGCGCAGCGCGTCGCGATCGCACGCGCGCTGGCACCCGACCCGCAGCTGTTGCTGATGGACGAACCCACGTCGGCGCTCGATCCCGCCCGCCGGACGGCCCTTGGCGAATCGCTCCGTGCGCTCGCGGCCCAGGGGCGTGGCCTGTTGATCGTGACCCACGACGCGGAATTCGCACGGCACTACGCCGATCGCGTGGTGGTCTTGTCGCACGGTACGATTGCTGAGCACGGGGCCGCCGCGCAGGTGCTCGCGCATCCGGCACACGAGGCAACGCGCGAGTTGTTGAGGTAGCCGACGACCCGTCGGCTCCTTACCGGTCGCGCGGCGCCGTGAGCCCCTGCAACAACGCGCCAAGCGCGATGCCGGCCACCGCGTACAGCAATTCCCAGCTCCCGGCGCCGAGCCCCGCGATCGCCGGCCCCGGACACACGCCGGTGATTCCCCACCCGATGCCGAAAATCGCGGCGCCGATGATCGTCGAGCGGTCCAGCACCGACTCGTGGGCACCGAACGCGCCCCCCAGGAGCGGCTGACGCAGCAGCCGCGGTACGAACCGATAGGCCAGAAAGGTGACGACCACCGCACCGCCCAGCACCAGCATCAGCCCCATATCCTGAAATCGCAGGAAACTGAGCACGACGCGCGGTTGAATCATCGTGGAAAAGGCGAGGCCGAATCCGAACAGCGTTCCGGCCGCCAGGGCTGATCGCCGCATCGTCTCAGCTCCCACCAAGACGCGCGACGACATTCGCGGTGATGAACGCCGTGGCCATGAACGTCAGCACCGCCAGCAGCGACGGCAACTTGAGCGACGCCAGTCCGCAGATGCCGTGTCCCGAGGTGCAGCCGCGCGACAATCGCGCGCCGTACCCCACCAGCACCCCACCGATCGCGAGTTGCCACGGCGGCACCGCGACCGCCACCCGCGCACCCTGACCGAACATCGACCACCACACGAACGCCCCGACGATGAGGCCGGCCGCATACGCCAGACGCCAGCCACGGCTCTTCACCAGTCGTGGCTGCTGAAAGAACGGCCGGTGCACCACGTATGACCACGTCGACGAATAGACCGAGCTCATCCCACCGATCAACCCGGTGAGCGCGAACAACACACCGACCCCGGTCCCGATCGTGAGACCGCCAACGAGGTAATGGAGCCAGCCCTGCGGAAATAGCGTCATCACGGGTGCGATCCTCGAGTGAGCGGAGATATCCTGAACTCATAGCGTGCAAGGAAGACTGAGGCTACACTCGAACGATGCCACACCGCCGCCGACTGGGCGCCGCACTCACGGTGCTGCTGACCGCCGCCCTCGCCGCCCCCGTGTCAGCCCAGTCGACGACGGCCGCACGACCGCCCGCGACCGCCTCGCCACGCGCCGTCGTGTACGGCATCGTGCAGGACAGCGTGGCCGCCCGGCCGCTGGGAGGCGCCGTGGTCCAACTGGTCGCCGCCGACTCGCTCGCCAACTACGGCCGTACCATCGTCTCGGACACGACCGGACACTTCAGCTTTGACGACGTCCCCGTCGGGCGCTACACGCTTGGGTTTTTTCATCCGATGCTCGACTCGCTCGGGCTCGAGCCGATCCTGCGCGCCGTCGGCGTCACCGGTGCGGGCGCCGTCCACGCGGACCTGGCCGTTCCCTCACCGGGGCGACTGCGCACCGCGATCTGTGGGGCCGCCGTGGGTCAGAGTGCCGGCGGCGTATTGATCGGCTCGGTGCATCAGGCCCTCGGCCGTGCGCCGGCAGCCGGCGTGACGGTGATCGCCGAGTGGATCGAACTGACCTTCGGCCCGGGCGGGATGACCCGACGCACTCCACGACGCATCGCCACCACGCAGGACAACGGCTGGTTCTCTCTGTGCCGCGTACCGGGACCCGGCGTCGTGATGCTCATGGCCACGCGCGGCGCCGACAGTACGGCGGCCATCGAAGTCCAGGTGCCCGCCACCGGCTTCGCGCGGCGCGAATTGTATCTTGGCCGTGCACGCATCGCGGCTGGCAGCGATACCTCGCGCAGCAGGCACGTGGGGGATGGCCGACTCAGCGGCATGGTGCGAAGCACCAGCGACGGGCGCCCGCTGGCGGGGGCGCAGATCAGCATCGTGGATGGACCGCAGACACGAACCAACGCGCGCGGCGAATGGACGCTCACCGACGCACCGCCCGGAACCCGACTGCTGGAGGTCCGCGCCGTGGGCTTCTATCCCGAGCGGCGCACCGTCGACATCGTCGACAGCGTGGCGCCGCTGCGGGTGGCGCTCGCGACGTTCAAGTCGGTGCTCGACACGATGAAGGTCAGCGCCACCCGCACCGTCGATATGAACCTGGTCGGCTTTCAGGAGCGTCGTCGCTCGGGCGTCGGGCGTTTCCTGATGCCCGGTGAGATCGCCGTGCGACAGCCGTTCGTGACGTCGGAAATCTTCCGGTCGGTGCCCGGGCTCTTCCTCGACCGGACCATGGACGCCGAGGAAAAGGTGATGATGCGCGGCCTGTTCGAAGATCGCTGTGAACCGGCGATCTACATCAACGGCCAGTGGATGAACGGACTCGCATCGGGTGATCTGGACGGATTCATCCGCCCGAGCGAGATCGCGGGCATCGAGGTGTATATGGCCGGTCAGGTCCCCACGCAGTTCCAGCCCGCACTTGGCGGCTGTGGGAGCCTCGTGTTCTGGACCAAGTAGTCGCGCCTGGAGACCCAGACGCCTTTTCAGGGAGTCCGCCGTGAACGCTGAACCGAACACCAGTACGCGCGTGACCAGCATCCACGCCACCGACCCTCGACCGCATGTGGTCATCGTCGGCGGCGGCTTCGCCGGACTCACCGCCGCGCGCACGCTGGCCCAAGCCGATGTGCGGATCACGCTCATCGACCGGACGAATCACCATCTGTTCCAGCCCCTGCTGTATCAGGTGGCCACGGCGGTGCTGAATCCCGCCGACATCACCGTACCGATTCGCTGGATGCTGCGCGATCAGGCGAACGCCACGGTGATCATGGCGGAGGTCGACCGGATCGACGTCCCGCACCACACGCTCACCCTCGACGGCAGCAGCAGTACCGTGGCGTGGGACTACCTCGTGGTGGCCAGCGGCGCGCGGCACGCCTACTTCGGGCATCCGGAGTGGGAGACCAACGCCCCGGGGCTCAAGAGCATCGAAGACGCGCTCGAAATGCGTCGCCGATTCCTGCTCAGCTTCGAGGCCGCCGAACGCGCCAGCGCCGAAGGACAGCGCGACGCGCTGCTGACCTTCGTGATCGTGGGCGGCGGCCCCACGGGCGTGGAACTGGCCGGCATGATCCCCGAGATCACGGGCAGGGCCATGAAGCGCGATTTCCGCCGGATCGATCCCGCCTCCGCCCGCGTGGTGCTGCTGGAAGCGGGCCCGAGAGTGCTGCCACAGTTTCCCGAGTCCCTCAGTGCGCGGGCCGAACGCGACCTGCGCGAACTTGGTGTCGAGGTGCGCACCAACACGGCCGTCACGATCGTCGACGACGCGGGCGTGACGGTGGCATCGGGCGAACGGATCGATGCGCACACCGTGTTCTGGGGCGCCGGCAATCAGGCCTCGCCGCTCGGCAAACAGCTCGGTGCCCCGCTCGATCGCGCCGGGCGCGTGGTCGTCGCCCCCGATCTGTCGCTGCCCAACGACCCGCATGTCTTTGCCGTCGGCGACATCGCGTCCGTGCTCACCCACGCCGGTACGCCGGTGCCAGCGGTCGCGCCCGCCGCCAATCAGATGGGCGCGCATGCGGCGCAGGCCATTCTCCACGATCTCCGCGGCACGCCACGCACACCGTTCCGCTACTTCAACAAGGGCGATCTGGCCACCATCGGACGGCATCGCGCCGTCGCCGCCATCGGGTCGCTCAAGCTGCAGGGCAACGTGGCGTGGCTCGCCTGGCTGTTCATCCACATTCTGTATTTGGCCGGCTTTCGGAATCGCATCACGGTCTTCGTGCAGTGGGCGTATCAGTACCTCACCTACCAGCGTGGCGTGCGACTGATCACCGGCACCACCGCACACCGGCTGCTGAAAACGAGTCGCGATCGGGCGCGGGCACGGGCCGACGCCCGCGACGACGAGACGCCCCCGGCGTAGCACCGTCGGGGGGAACCGGGACGTCGGGAGGGCCAGTCGTTACCGACTGGCGTCAACGCAGCGCTGGGCCCACCGTATACGTACTATGCGTCTGCGATCTCAGCGGTTCTTGACCGCCCTCCTGTATCTCGGTCTGGCGGCCCACCCGCTGTCCGCCCAACCGTCAAATGCGCGCGTGGGGACCGGCGACAGCACCAGTGCAACGCGTACGCCCGACGGGCGCGTCGCGGTCCGTGCCAGCCGGCTCAACGAGCGCCTCTCGCTCGACGGCGCCCTGTCCGAAGACGTGTATCGTCGCGTCACGCCCATGTCGGGGTTCGTACAGCAGGAACCCAATGAGGGGGCACCGGCCACGGAGCGGACCGAAGCCTGGATTCTGTACGACGACGAGAACATCTACGTCGCGGCGCGACTCTACGAGAGCGAACCGACGCGCCGCGTCATGAGCGACATGCGGCGCGATGCGCAGAACATGTACAACAACGACCATCTCGCGGTCATCTTCGACACGTTCAACGATCACCGCAACGGCTTCGGCTTCTCCACAAACCGTATCGGTGGGCTGTTCGACTTTTCCGCCACCAACGAGCAGCCCAGCTCGAACTGGAACGCCCTCTGGAGCGCGAAGGCGCAGGACTTCGACGGGGGCTGGACGGTAGAAATCCAGATCCCCTTCCGCTCGATCCGCTTCGCCGAGGGCGGCGGGGCGTGGGGCGTGAACATGCGGCGCATGGTCCGCTGGAAAAATGAGACCTCCTTCCTGAGCGGCGTCCCGCGCGCGTGGGGCCGACGGGCGTTGAACAAGGTGTCCGACGCCGCCGTCATGACGGGCATCGAAACCCCGAAGGGGGGGCTCAACATCGACGTCAAGCCGTACGCACTCGGCTCGGTGCTCACCAACGCCACCGCCACACCGGCCGTGCGCAATGCGCGCGCCGGCAATTTCGGCCTCGACGCGAAATGGGGCATTACCCCGCAAATCGTGGCGGACCTCACCTACAACACCGACTTCGCGCAAGTCGAGGACGATGAGGCGCAAGTGAACCTCACGCGCTTCTCCCTGTTCTTCCCGGAAAAGCGCGAATTCTTTCTGGAAGGGCAGGACGCCTTCGCCTTTGCCGGCGTGGGCGGTGGTGGTGGGGGTGGGGGTGGCGGAGGAGGTGGCGGCGGCGGTGGGGGTGGGGGGGGCGGCTTCGGAACCCCCGGCGCGAGCCCGAACGACAACCTCACCCCGACGCTGTTCTACAGCCGACGGATCGGCCTCACCAACAGCGGTCCCGCGCCGATCATTGGCGGTGGGCGCGTACTCGGTCGGTCTGGTCCATGGCAGGTCGGTGCCGTCAGCATGCAGACCGACGACGTCGTCGCGGCCAACGCGCCGTCCACAAACTTCTCGGTCCTGCGCGTAAACCGCGACATCCTCAGCCGGAGCCGCCTCGGGCTCATCGCCACGCGTCGTGATCCGGCGGGCGCGATCGGCAGTCACCTGGCCGTTGGCGCCGATGCGCAGTTCAACCTCCGCACCGATCTCGCCATCACCGGGTACGTGGCGCGCACCTCGAACGACTCACTCCAGCGCGACCCGACTAGCTACCGCGCGCGCTTGGACTGGAACGGCGATCGCTACGGCATGAATCTCGAACGGATGTCCGTCGGTGACGGGTTCGATCCGCAGGTCGGCTTCCTGCGTCGCTCGGGCTTTCAGCGCTCGTACGCCCTGGCGCGGTTCAGCCCCCGCCCGGCGCACGTCCCGCACGTGCGGAAGTTCACGATGCAAGGCAGCGCCGATCACATCACCTCGATGACCGGTACACTGCAGTCCGAGGATTTCCGCTCGTACGTCGGCACCGAGTTCGCCAACGGCGACATCCTCTCGGCCGAGGTAGCGCAGGTGTTCGAGCAACTCGTGGTGCCCTTCGGGGTGGCGAAGGGCGTCACCGTGCCGGTGGGCACCTACCGCTTCAATCAGGCCAAGGCCTCGTACAATCTCGGGCCGCAGCACCGCGTCAGCGGCGGCATCACCATGACCTACGGCGGCTTCTACGGCGGCACGCTCACCGAAACGAGCTGGCGCGGCCGCGTGGAGCTGTCGCCGCAGTTCTACATCGAGCCCACGCTGTCACGCAATCACGTGGACGGCCCGTACGGCAGCGGTGACGCCAACCTCGTGAGCACACGCTTCACGTATACCGTGACGCCGCGCATGTTCATGGCGGCGCTCGTGCAGTATCAGTCGCGTACCTCGTCGATGTCCACCAACCTGCGTCTGCGCTGGGAGTATCAGCCGGGCAGCGAGTTCTTCCTGGTGTACAGCGACGGACGCACCACCGTTGGCCCGAATTATCCCGAGCTCGAGAACCGCTCGATTGTCGTGAAGCTCACCAAGCTGCTGCGCTGGTAACCGCCCACCGCGTCATCGTTCACCCCCTCCCCGCCGGAATCCGTCATGCTGCCTCGTGCCGTGCACGCTGCCCCGCTGGTCCTGCTGTCCGTTGCCGCCACCGCCGTGGCCGTGGCGCAGAAACCCACGCCGACCGGAAAAGCCGCGCCGCCCGCTGCTCAGCCCGCTGCCAACCCCGCCGCGCTGCTGCAGTCCCTCGAGTGGCGCTCGGTGGGCCCGGCCAACAACGCCGGACGCATCTCGGTCGTGACCGGCGTGCCGGGTGATCCGCTCACCTATTACGTGGCGGGCGCCAACGGCGGCATCATCAAGACGATCAACGGCGGGACCACGTTCACGCCGATCTTCGACGGGCAGAGCGCAGGCTCCATCGGCGCGATCGCCGTGGCGCCGTCCGATCCGAACGTCGTCTATGTGGGCACCGGTGAAGGGAATCCGCGCAACAACGCGTCGGTGGGCGACGGTATGTACAAGTCGATCGACGGCGGCGAGCACTGG
>CANHNQ010000113.1 GCA_947462095.1 Gemmatimonadota bacterium | reverse complement strand
GCGGTCGAGGCATGCGCCAGCCTCGACCGCACGGATCACGGGGGCGTACGACCCATTCCGCTACGTGACGCTGGTGCGCGGCCCGCCCGCGCACCAGACTTGGCGCCATGCAAATCGGAATCGATCTCGGCGGCACCAAGATTGAGGGGATCGCGCTCGACAGGGACGGTCGCGAGCTCGTGCGCGAACGGGTCGCAACCCCGCGGGACTATGCCCGGACCGTGCACGACATCGCGGCCTTGGTGGAACGCCTCGAGGCCCACACCGGACGGCGTGGCACGGTCGGGGTGGGGATTCCCGGTGCCGTGGTGCCCACGACCGGACTCGTGAAAAACGCCAACTCGGTCTGGTTGATCGGCCAGCCGCTCGGCGCCGACCTCGCCACCCGCCTCGGACGCGAGGTCCGGCTCGACAACGATGCCAACTGTTTCGCCCTCTCGGAGGCGAGCGATGGCGCGGCAGCGGGCGCCGAGGTGGTGTTCGGGGTCATCATGGGGACCGGCGTGGGTGGCGGCATTGTCGTGCACGGGCGCGGCCTCCCGGGGCGCAACCTCATTGCGGGTGAGTGGGGGCACAACCCGCTGCCATGGCCACACCCCGGCGAGCTCCCCGGCCCCTCCTGCTACTGCGGCAAGACCGGCTGCATCGAACGGTGGATCTCGGGGCCAGCCGTCGCCGATGACCACCAGCGCGTCACGGGCCAGAGCTGCGCCGCGCCGGAGATCATCGCGGCCGCCGAGGCGGGAGACGAGGCCGCCCTGGCAACCCGGGCGCGCCTCGTCGACCGGGCGGCGCGGAGCCTGGCCACCGTCATCAACCTGCTCGACCCGGACGTCATCGTTCTCGGCGGAGGACTGTCGAACGTCCCGCGGATCGCCGACGACATCGCGCGGCAGTTACCGGCCTGGGTGTTCTCCGACGACGTGCGCACACGCATCGTGCGCCATCATCATGGCGACGCGAGCGGGGTGCGCGGCGCCGCCTGGCTCTGGCCCGCCGCGTAGCCGCCCGCAACGCGCTTGTCCGCGGTCCGGCCGTGGGATAGCATACGTGGGTACGCAGGTGGCCTATCGTATAACGGTTATTACCCCGGCCTTTGGAGCCGGAGATCTCGGTTCGATTCCGAGTGGGCCTATCGTCCCTGGACAACGCGAATGGCGAGACCGCGGAACCACCGCGGCCTCGCCATTCGCGTTGAACACGATCCCCTGCACCGATGGCGTGCCGGCCGCCATCGGGCTATGCTTAACGGCTGATCTGGGACGGAGCCGCCGCGCCTCGCACGAGGTACCGGCGACACTCCGCCCCGTTTGCGCTGGTTCTGCACCAACACCCTTCACGCAGGCCGAGACCCCCGGATGACTCCGTCTTTGGACGCACCGTCCCCGTCGCCGCGCGGCTTCAAGATCCTCTCCGGCACGGCGAATCAGCCGCTCGCCGAAGAGGTCGCGAAGACGCTGGGCACCGAGCTGTGCAAGGTGACCTGTACGCGCTTTGCCGACGGTGAGGTGTTCGTGCGCATCGACGAGAACATCCGCGGTGCGGACGTGTTCGTGGTACAACCCACGAATCCGCCGGGCGAAAACGTACTCGAACTCCTGCTCTTGATCGACGCGGCGCGCCGTGCCTCGGCCGCCCGCGTCACCGCGGTGCTCCCGTACACCGGATACGCCCGGCAGGATCGCAAGGACCAGCCGCGCGTCGCGATCGGCGCCAAGCTCATGGCCAACCTCATCGAGACCGCCGGTGCCGATCGCGTCCTCGGCCTCGATTTTCACGCCCACCAGCTGCAGGGGTTTTTCGACGTCCCCGTCGATCACCTGTACGCGGCGCCGGTGTTCACGAACTATTTCCGCAAGAAGGGGCTCAAGGACCTCTGCGTCGTGGCCCCCGACGTCGGTTCCGCGAAGATGGCGCGTGGCTTTGCCAAGCGTCTCGACGCCACCTTCGCCATCATCGACAAGCGTCGCCCCAAGGCCAATGTGGCTGAGGTGATGAACGTCGTCGGTGAAGTCGAAGGCCGGGATTGTCTCATCCCCGACGACATGATCGACACGGCCGGCACCGTTTCCGAAGCCGCCCGTGCCCTGAAGAATCTCGGCGCGAACGACATTTACGTGTGTGCCACGCACGCGTTGTTCAGCGGCCCCGCCGTGGAACGACTCACGAACGCGCCGATCAAGGAAGTCGTGGTGACCGACTCCATCAATCTCACCCCCGAGCGCCGGTTTCCGTCGCTGCACGTCATCTCGGTGGGCGAGTTGCTGGCGAAGGCTATCCGATTCACGCATGCCGATCAGTCGGTGAGCGTGCTGTTTGAATAACGGCGAAGTAGGGAGTAGGGAGTAAGGGGTCAGGCATACTCCCTATCCCATACCCCATACCCCTTACTCCGCCGTTACTGGCCGGGCCGACCATTTCCGGTTACTCCCGAACCACTTTTTTCTCAGAGGTCAGTCCCAATGTCCACCGCTTCTCTCTCCGCGTCCGTTCGCACCGAAACGGGCAAGGGTGCCGCTCGTAAAATCCGTCAGGCCGGCCACATCCCCGCCGTGATCTACGGCCACGGCCGCGAGGCGCAGTCGCTCACGATCAACGCGCGCGAGACCGACAAGCTCCTCAAGAGCATCGCGATCAGCAGCACCGTGATCGAGCTCAGCATCGACGGCAAGAGCGCCCGCACGCTGATCCGCGAAGTGCAGCGCCATCCGTTCAAGCGCACCATCACGCACATCGACTTCCAGGAGCTCGTGGCTGGTGAGACGGTGTCGGTGCATTGCCCGATCGTCTACGTCGGCGTGCCGGAAGGCGTCCGTCTCGAAGGCGGCCTGCTCGACCAGATCATGCACCAGCTGCACATCGAAGTCGATCCGTCGGCGATCCCGAACCACATCGACGTCGACGTCTCGGCGCTCAAGATCGGCAACACGCTGCACGTGTCCGACCTGAAGCTCCCCGCCGGCATCAAGGTGCTCGACGAGGCCGGCACGACGGTCTGCATCGTCCAGGTCCCGAAGGTCGCCGTGGAAACGGTCGCCGATGGCGCCGCCGAGCCGGAAGTCATTCGCGCGAAGCCCAAGGCCGACGAGAAGTAAGCTCGGCGTTCATTCGTTTTCGCTCGATCGTCCGGGGCGCGGAGTCCGTTCAGCATGGTCACCCCACGCTGGCGCATTCCGCGCCCCGCCCGTTTACCCCTACGCATGAAAGTCATCGTCGGACTCGGCAATCCCGGCCGGGAATACGAACACACGCGACACAACGTGGGCTGGTGGCTGGTTGACCACCTCGCCCGGCATTGGCACTTCGATCCCTGGCGGAAAGACGGCGATGCCGTCACCACACAGGGCATGGTTGGCGGCAAGAAGGTCAAGCTGGTGAAGCCGCAGACGTTCATGAACCTCAGCGGCGCCGCCCTCCGCCCGTACCTCAAGCGCGAAGGCTGGACAGCCGCCGACGATCTGATGGTCATCGTCGACGAAGTCGCGGTGCCCGCCGGCGAATATCGCTTGCGCGCCGCCGGCAGCCCCGGTGGACACAACGGGCTGAAGAGCATCGAGGCCCATCTCAAGTCGCCAACGTATCCGCGGCTCCGCATCGGCATCAAGCCGGTCGACGAGCGGCGGCAGATCGGCGATCTGGCTGACTTCGTGCTCCACACCATGCCACGCGACGAACGCGAGCTGGTGGAAGCGCTATACCCGCGCATGGTCACCGCGCTCGAGCTCTGGATCGCCGACGGTACCGAAAAAGCGGTGAGCACCATGGGACGCTGACGCCTCCCCCTGCCCGCACGCGAGACGTCGCCTCGACGTAGTTTTCCGCATGCGACCCTCCTTCCGAATTCTCCCCTCCGCGGTGTTGGCCGTCGTTGCGCTCAGCGCCCCGACCGCGACACCGGCCGCCGCGCAATCGGCCCCGGCGCCCCGCGTCACCGCCATCCACGTCGACCGCGTCATCGTCGGCGACGGCACGCAAATCGCCGACGCCATGGTGATCGTGCGCGGTGAGCGCATCACCGACGTTGGCCCCGCCAGCACCGTGCGCGTGCCCGCTGGAGCGACGCGACTCGAGCTCGCCGGCTACACCGTGCTCCCCGGCTTCATCGACGCGCACACGCACCTCACGTCCATCGACAACGACGGCGGCGATCTCGCGGTGCTCAAGGAAACGCCGGCGCATGGGGCGATCTACGCCACCATCAACGCGAAGAAAACGCTTGACGCCGGCTTCACCACCGTGCGCGAAGCCGGCAGCACGGACTTCGTGGACGTCGTCGTGCGCGATGCGATCACGCGCGGCCTCATCCCCGGTCCGCGGGTGCACGCGTCGGGCCCCGCCTTGGGCAGTACGGGCGGCCATGCCGACGTGAACGGTTGGAGTCCGTTCCTCGACGTGCCGGGCACCGGCGCCATTGTCGACGGCGCTGACGCCGTCCGTAAGCAAGTGCGCACCAACGTCAAATACGGCGCCGATCAGATCAAGATCGTCGCGACCGGCGGCATTCTCTCGGTGGGCGACGCCGTCGGCGCCGCGCAGTTCGGCATGGATGAACTCACCGCCGCCGTGGCCGAGGCGACCCGCCTTGGCCGCAAAGTCATGGCGCATGCCCATGCCGGCGATGGCCTGAAGGCAGCCGTGCTGGCCGGTGTGGCCAGCATCGAGCACGGCAGCCTCGTGGACGACGAAGCGATCGGCTACATGAAGCAGAAGGGCACCTATCTCGTGCCCACGCTCATCATTCTCGAGGAAATCGTCACCGACGGCGCTCGCAAAGGTGTGCCCGCGAACTCGATCGCGAAGGCCACCGCCATCGCCGTCGAGCGTCGCGCGCGCTTACGCGCCGCGTACAAGGCCGGCGTGAAGTTCGCCCTCGGCACCGACGCAACCAGCGACATTCACGGCCGCAACGGTGAGGAGTTCAAGTACATGGTCGACATTCTCGGCGCCACGCCGATGGAGGCGATTACCGTCGGCACAATGAACGGCGCGACGCTGCTCGGTGTCGAGAAGGAGCTCGGCAGTGTGACCGCCGGCAAGCTCGCCGATCTCGTGGCGGTCAAGGGCGATCCGCTGCGCGACATCTCGCTGCTCGCGCGCGTTTCCTACGTGATGAAGGGTGGCGTGATGACGAAGCAGCCGTGAGGCGTTAGCGCTTCGCGTTGATGTGCTGCTTCGTCCAGAGCACGACCACCGCGCACTGATTGCCCGCCGTCTGGAAGCGCGCCGGCGCCTGCATCTCGTTGTTGAAGATTTCGACGGCGGCGATTTCATCCTTCGGCAGGCGGGCAATCATGTTGTCCGGGGTGTTCGGCTCGCGCACGCCGTTCACCCACAACGACGCCATGCAATCGCCACGACCACGAATCACGAAGTCGCCCGGCGCACGTCCCATCTGGGTGCGAATTCCCGGCAGCAGATCGAGCGCCTGACGTGTCCGATCGTACTTCGCGAAGTGCGTGGAATCCACGAACCGTCCCAGCCCCGACGCCTTCCGTTCGTCGAGTTCCGTAGCGTCGCGTGACTTGATGCGCGTGGAGCGGACGTTGACCTGCTCCACCAGCGTGCCCTTCTCCACCAGGACTTCGAGACCGGTCACGCCCTTCTCGAGCACGTCGAGCTGCTTCGTCACCGTCACATAACCGATCTTGCGCGCCGACACCATGCGGCTGCCGGTTGGCACGTTGTTGATCGTAAAGCGGCCGTTGGGGCCCGACATAATCTCCGTGGCGAAGCCACCAAAGGTCACCGTCGCGGCCGGGACCGACGCGCCCGTCTCATCGACCACGCGTCCCTGCACCGTGGCCGTCGCCGTCGGTCCGCCCGTGGCGCCGAGCAGCAGATCGACGCGACGCAGCGAGGCGGCGTCGGCGTCGACCAACACATTGTCGCTGCGAAACTGCGACGACGACGCCACCAACGCGGCCGGCCCGAACTCCTGCACGCCGCAGAAGAGGTAATTGCCCAACGAATCACTGCGCACCGTCATCGATTCGAACTTGGGCGTCGTGTCGAGCAAGCTCTTCACCGCCTGCCACTGCAGCACGAGTCCCACGCCGGCCACCCGCGTGGCGCCATCCGCCGCCGTGGTGGAGCCGAAAAGAATGCCGCCCATCCCGTTGGCGGGGCGTCGCTGCCCCACGCATAGCCGGGCCCACGCCGTATTCATGCCGGGGGTCGCCACGATGGGACGTTCCCACGGCCCGTCACCGGCCGGACGCGTGGCCGTGAGCTCTCCCAGACCAAGGCGATCGGCCCGCTCGTGGAACGCGATCAGGCGCATCACGCGCATTCGGCTGTAAATCGTGAAGCGCCCAAGAGAATCGCTGGCGGCCGTCTCGCCCCCCGGCTCCGCCGTGATCAGCGCGCCCGCCATCGGCCGAAAGGCCAGGCTGTCGTAGGCGAGCCCGCGAATCGTGTCCGGTCGCTGCGACACCGGTGCGACCTGCGCCCCTACCGTGGGAACGACCAGCGCGCTCCCCATCACGCCCGCCGTTGTGCCGGCGAACAGAAACGCCGACACGGTCACCGACTGCCAGAATCCACCACGCATCACGCGCTGTCCCCGAAGAAAGTTCGCGGTCGATCGCCCCGGGCCCGCGCCACGATTGGGCCGAATCACCGTCGAATGGTTGATCAGGGAGGGCTCCCGGCGCAACGTTCCCGCATGTCACTCTCCACGCCGTTTCGCACCCTCCTCCTCGCCAGCGTCGTCACGGCCGCCACCGCGTGTGGCACCGGCGACCGTTCGGCGACAGCGGTGCCGTCCACCGCCATCCTCGGCGCCGTCGAGGAGCTCGCGAGCCCCGCCCCCCCGGGCAGCAAAACGCCCTTCGTCATCGCCGATGATAGCGGCGCCGCCTATGTGTCGTGGACGGAGCAACGGGCCGACTCCTCGTTCGCCATTCGCCTCGCGAAGTGGAATGGCGCCAGCTGGGACTCGGCACGCACGATTGCTGCCGACCGCCCCTTCTTCGTGAACTGGGCCGATTTCCCCGCCATCACCAAACTCGACAACGGCGACCTCGCCGCCCACTGGCTCGAGCGCGAGGGGACCAGCACCTACGCCTACGGTATCCGTACCGTGCGCTCGCGCGATGATGGCCGCACCTGGAGCGCGCCCGTCACCCCGCACACCGACGGTCTGGCCGCCGAGCATGGGTTCGTATCGCTCTGGTCCGAGGGGGGGCGAAATCTTGGCCTGGTCTGGCTCGACGGCCGCAAAAGCGCCATGAAGGACTCCACGCGAGAAATGACCGTGCGGACCGCCATGGTGCGCGACGACGGGACCCTGTCGAGAGAAGCCGTGTTGGACGCCCGCACCTGCGATTGCTGTCAAACCGCAACCGCGAGGGGCTCGCAGGGTCGCGTGATTGTCTATCGGAATCGCTCGGACAAGGACATCCGCGACATCGCCATCGTGCGCGAGTTGGTGGGCGGTTGGAGTCCGCCGGTGCTGGTGCACGCCGACGACTGGTTCTATCCGGGATGCCCCGTGAACGGCCCGCAGGTGGCCGCCAGCGGCAAAACGGTGGTCGTGGCCTGGTACACCGCCGCCCATGACACGGCGCGCGTGCTGGTCGCCACCTCGACCGATGGCGGGGCGACGTTCGGCACGCCGGTGCGCATCGACGAGGGGGACCCGATCGGCCGCGTGTCCATCGTCCTCGATAGCCGGGCCGAGCCGATCGTGGCCTGGCTCGAACAACGCACCACCGACGAAGCCGAAGTGCTGGTGCGACGCGTGACCGGCGCGACCGTCGGTGAAACCCGCAGTCTGGCCCGTACGTCGGGAGCACGGCAAAGCGGGTTCCCGCGTCTCGCGGTGTTGCGCGACACCCTGTTGGCCACTTGGACGACCACGAAGCCTGCCCCCCAGGTGCACGTGGCACGCCTTCCTCTTTCTGCGAGTGCTCGATGAGTCCTTTCGTATTCCGTGCGGTGCAGCGCACCGCGTCGATCGGCCGCCTGTTGACGGCCGGCGCCATTGCCGCGGGCGCTATGTCGTCGGTCGTGAGCGCGCAGGACGCGCCGAAGTCGCAGCCGGTCGCGACCGCGCCGGCGCCGCGCACCGCGTTGCCGCTCAAGCGCGCGCCGCGCCCCACCAAGAGCGCGATCACCGCCGACGACCTCATGACGCGGCTGTACATCTTCGCCGACGACTCGCTGATGGGGCGCGACGCCGGCACGGAAGGCAGCTTCAAGGCCACCGAGTTGCTGGCCCGCGAGGCCAAGCGCCTCGGCCTGCAGCCGGCCGGTGACAGCGGCACGTTCTTCCAGACGCTGCCGCTCAAGAGCAAGAAGGTCGACCCGATGTCGTCGTTCATCGCTGGCGGCGCGTCACTCGAGCTCGGCAAGGAGTGGGGATTCAAGAGCGGCAGCAGCATGACGTTTACCGACACGCCGGTGGTGTTCGGTGGCGTGATGGGCGAAGCCTCGTTGCTCTCGGCCGAGCAGGTAGCGGGCAAGCTCGTGGTGCTCACGGTGCCGCTCTCGCAGGCCGCCGTGCAGCAGTCGGTGGAAGGTGAGGTGGCGATCCCCGCCGGTGCCGCCGGCATCGTGCTCGTCGTCCCGCCGCAGGCGGCCGGGGTGTTCGGGTATGTGTTGCGCCCCAGCGTGTTTGTCGATGATCCCGCCTTCGGCGGTCCGCGCCTGTTCGTCGGGGCCGGTGTCATGGCAAAGCTGTTCGCCGCGCCGATCAGTGACCTGAAGGCGGGCACCGTTGGTGCCACGGTGAACGTCAAGGCCGTCCTCGATGTCACGCCGTCGCCGTTCGCGGCACGCAACGTCATCGCGATCCTGCCGGGCAGCGATCCGAAGCTCAAGCATCAGTACGTCGCCGTGGGCGCGCACAGCGACCACGTGGGCATGGCGCGTCGTGCGGTCGATCACGACTCGGTGCTGATCTTCAACCGCATCGTGCGTCCAGGCGGTGCCGAAAACGATGACAAGATGGGCAACGCCGACCAGTTTGCGCAGATCAACGCCGAGCTGGCCGAGATGCGGAAGGCGAGCCCCACGCGTCGCGATTCGATCTTCAACGGGGCGGACGACGACGGATCCGGGTCGGTGGCCGTGCAGGAGATCGCCGAGATGCTGTCCACGATGAAGGTCAAGCCGAAGCGCTCGACGCTGTTCGTGTGGCACGTGGGCGAAGAGAAGGGGTTGTGGGGCTCGAAGTTCTTCACCGAGCACACGACCGTTGCACGTGACTCGATCGTGGCGCAGCTCAACATCGACATGGTGGGCCGCGGATCGGCCACCGATCTCACCGGCGTCTCGAAGGAAGGCCAGGATCTGCGTGGGGGGCCGGATTATCTGCAGCTCGTCGGCTCGCGCCGCCTCTCCACCGAGCTCGGTGATCTGGTCGAGCAGGTGAATACCACCAAGAAACACAAGCTGGTGTTCGACTACGGCATGGACGCGAACGACCATCCGATGAACATCTACTGCCGCAGCGATCACTATGAGTATGCGAAGTGGGGCGTCCCGGTCACCTTCTTCACCACCGGCGGCCATTCGGCCTATCACCAGCTCACCGACGAACCCCAGTACATCGATTATCCGCACATGGAGCGGGTGGCCAAACTGATCGCCGACGTGGCGGTGGACCTTGGCAACCGGACCGCACGTCCGGTGGTGAACCAGCCCAAGCTTGACCCGCGCGGCACCTGCAAGCAGTAGCCTGACGGGGGGCCAGCACTTACCCTTGGGGATTCCTCCACCCTCCGGTGACCCAGGGCACGCGTCCTGTCCCCCCAATTCCCCCGGACACACCGTCATGTTTGACCAACTCCCACTGCTGTCGTTAGGCGCGGGCGTCGTCGGCCTCATCGCGACCTTCCTGACCTTCGGCGGTATTCGCCGTCTTTCTCCCGGCACGCAGGCCATGCAGGATCTGGCCGGAGAAATCCACGTGGGCGCGATGGCTTTCCTGCGCGCCGAGTACGTGGTCCTGCTGCCCTTCCTGCTCATCGTGGCCGGCCTGTTGGGCTGGGCGATCGGTGTCAAGACGGCCATCGCGTACATCATCGGTGGACTGCTCTCGGTGGCCAGCGGCTGGATCGGCATGCAGGGCGCCACGGCGGCCAACGTGCGGACGGCGGAAGCCGCCCGCTCCAGTGGTCAGGCCGCGGCGCTCCGCGTGGCGTTCGGCGGCGGCTCGATCATGGGTCTCGCCGTGGCGTCGCTTGGACTGGCCGGTATCGCGATCGTGTTCGCCTTCCTCGCCAAGAACGAAGTCACGGCCGACGCGAAGACGTTCGCCGAAATCATCTCGGGCTTCGCGATGGGCGCCTCCTCGATCGCGCTGTTTGCGCGAGTCGGCGGCGGTATCTACACGAAGGCCGCCGACGTCGGCGCGGACCTCGTGGGCAAGGTCGAAGCCGGCATCCCGGAAGACGATCCGCGCAACCCGGCCACGATCGCCGACAACGTCGGTGACAACGTGGGCGACGTGGCGGGACTCGGCGCCGACATCTTCGAGAGCTACGTGGGCGGCATCGTCGCCACGATCGCCCTCGCGGCCACCAGCGTGCTGATTCCCGAAGCGACGCGCGTGAATGCGATGCTGCTCCCGGTGGCGTACACGGCGGCCGGACTGGTGGCCTCGCTGATCGGCATTTTCATGATGCGCATTCTGGCCAAGGGTGATCCGGCCAACGCGCTGCGCTTGGTCACGTTCATCGCCGCCGGCTTGTTCCTCGTGTTCGCGTACTTCATCACGAACATGGTGCCGCTGAACATGACGACCGAAGCGGGTGCCGCGCTGCCGCTGCTCGGACCGTTCTACGCCGTCATCGCCGGTACGGTGTCCGGTATCTCCATCGGTCTCGTGACCGAGTACTACACGGCGGCCGGCCCGGTACGCCGCATCGCGGAAGCCTCACAGACGGGCCCCGCCACGAACATCATCGCCGGCCTCGCCGTGGGCATGGAAAGCTGCATCGTGCCGGTGATCCTCATCTGCGCCGCGATCTGGGTGTCGTTCACGTCGGCCGGCCTGTACGGCATCGCCATCGCCTCGGTGGGTATGCTCGCCACCGTGGGCGTCACCATGTCGGTCGACGCGTACGGACCGATCTCGGACAATGCCGGTGGTATCGCCGAGATGAGCCATCTCGGACCGGAAGTCCGCAAGATCACCGACGGCCTCGACGCCCTCGGCAACACCACCGCCGCCATCGGCAAGGGCTTCGCGATCGGCTCGGCGGCCCTCACGGCGCTGGCGCTGTTCTCCGCCTACGCCTCGGCTGTGAACCTGACGGTGCTCAACCTGATCGATCCGATGGTCGTGATCGGCATGTTCGTGGGCGGCGTGGTGCCGTTCTACGTCGGTGCCTCGACCATGACCGCCGTGGGTCGCGCGGCGCAGGGCATGGTGGAAGAAGTCCGTCG
>CANHNQ010000112.1 GCA_947462095.1 Gemmatimonadota bacterium | reverse complement strand
CTTCAGCGCCGCCTCGGTGCCGTAGGAGCGCATACACACCACCTCCAAACGGAACGCCCCGTCCTTGCCCTCGGCCATATTCAGCCCGTGCGCGCCGCATAGGCGGCCAGTCCGGCCGTCTTCATGCGCCCCTTGGCAATCAGCGCGTCGACATGCTGAAGATTCACCGCGCTCCAGCTGCCGCCGGCTTTGCCGGCGTGAAGCGGATGGCATAGCGCTCGTCGTCGATGCGCCGTCGCACGCCGTCAATCCAGCCGAAGCAGAGCGCTTCGCGCATCGATTCCGTCCACGTCATCGACGGCGTGCCGGTGCCCACCTTGGCAAAACCCACCACGAGCTCGCGGTGCGCGTCGTGGTGGGTTTCGAACCAGCGCCGGACGTCGGCGGCGCTGGCGAAGTAGTGCGGAGTCGGTGGCGTGGTCACCACCAAAACTTACGGAACGAGCGCCGCCTTGGCCTGCGCCGGCTTCGGATTCTTCACGTACGTGTCCATCCACGCCACCCAGCGCGCCCACAGATCGAGATCGCTGGCGTACGTGGCCACGCTGTGGTCTTCGTACGGATACATGTAGAGGGCCGCCTGCTTGCCGAGTCCCTGGAGCGCGAGGAACATGCGCCTCGAGCTGATCGGATCGGTGCCCTGGTTCTGGTCTTCGGTGGCGTGATAGAGCAGGAGGGCGCCGGCGATCTTGTCGGCCCGCAGGAACGGCGACATGTCGAGGTAGGTGTCTTGCGCCTGATAGAAATTGCGCCGTTCACTCTGGAAGCCGAAGGGCGTGAGCGTGCGGTTGTACATGCCGTCGCCGGCGATGCCGGCCTTGAAGTTGGGCATGAGCGATAGGGCGTTCACCGTGCTGAAGGCGCCGTAGCTGTGACCGCCGATACCCATCTTGTCGCGATCCACGAAGCCGGCGTCGACGACGGCGTCGAGCACGGCATCCAGGTTCTCCTTCAGGTCGCGCGTGTAGTTGTCATTCATCCGGCCGGCGTCGCCGAAGATCGGGATGTCGGGTTCGATGAACGCGTAGCCCTGACTCACCCACAGCTTGGTGGCGGTGGCCGGACGCGCCGACGGGACTTCGGGGAACTTGTTGATGTTCGTGGTATAGCGCGACCGCTCGTAATCCTGCGCGCTGCTGAACTCGCGCGGGTAGAACCAGATGACACCCGGGAGCTTCGTGCCCGGCTTCCAGTCGCGGGGCACGGTGACTTCCACCCAGAACTTGGTGCCGTCGCGCGGACGCGTGACTTCGAGCCGCTTGAACTGCGCACCGGTGACTTCCGGGGCGACGTCGAGATTCGTGGTGAGCTTCTTGGCGTCAGCGCTGCCGGCGGTGCGCAGCCAGGCGTCGCTGATCGTGGTGTTCGATTCGCGCGTCACGATGAACTGCGACACGTCATCATCGAGCGGCGCGACGAACTCTTCGTACATGGTCGCCGGGCTGTCCATCACGCGCGTGCGGGCTTTGGATTCGATATCGAGCTTGTCCACCCACGGACGCGGTGCCTGCGTGGCCCACTTGGCGCCGTAGGCGCGGGTGCCGGAGAGGGCGATCGACTTGCCGTCCTTGGCCAGCAGCACGTAGCGCCGTCCGCCGGCCGCCGTGCGCAGCAGCACCGTGCCCTGCGTGGAGTCGGCGGCGCCGCGACCCGCCCCACCGCCGCCACCACCGAAGCCGGCGATCGCCGCCGGGAGCGTGACCGTGCGACCGAGGTTGTAGCGCTTGGACGTGTCCTTCACGCGCACGGCGATCGTGGCGCCGCTGTCGGTCACGAACATCGTGCTGCTGTCGCTGCTGTACAGCACCGTGGACAGCTGCGCGCTGCCCCGATACAACACGGTGGTGTCGTTGGCGCCGAACGGTGCGCGCCAGTGCACGACCTTGCCGGTCTGCACGTACAGCAGTCCGGTGCCGATGGGATTCCACTGGATGTTGCGCTTGGCGCTGTCGGCGCCGACTCCGCGTCGGGCGGCACCGGGCGCGCCCGGCGCCGCGGTCGGATCGCCATTGTCGGCGGGCGCGCCTTCACGCAGCGCCGTGGTGGCGAGCGTGGTGATCACACGGCCGTTCGCATCCCACAGCTCCTCCACCGAGCCGAAGCTCGATACCGGCACGAGGTACGAGTACGGTTCCGTCATGCGCGTCACGCGTACGAAGGCGCCATCGGGCGCGGCGTCGATGTCGCGAATCGTGGCCGCCGCACCGATGGCACGCACGGCCTTGGACTTCACGTCGATGAGCGCGAGCTGCCCCTTGGTGTAGTACGTGAGCAGAGCCTTGTCATGCGGATCCTGGAGCAGGCTGAAATGCACCGGTTGCGGGACGGCACGGGCATCGGTGAGCCGCACCTGCGGACCGTCCTCGATGCCGCCGTCTCCGTGCTCCGGTGCGGCGCCGCGATTCTCCGGCACCAACACCGCGGCGATGGAGCGACCGTCGGCGGTGAATTCGATGGTGGTGACAAGGGTGGCCAGCAGCGCGCGCCGTGAGAGCTGGGCCGACGTGCCGCTCGCGACATCGGCGAGGTACACGTACGAGCCGGTCGGGAAGTTGGCGATATACGCCACGTGCGTGCCGCGCGGCGACCACACCGGCGACGAGATCGACGCACCGGTGGGCACGGTGATGGCGCGCGTGGTGCCTGTTTTCGGATCGACGAGGGTGAGGCCGTTGCGGTTGCTGGTGGTCAGCGACCGTGCACGATTGGCGCGCGTGTCGACCTGCACGCCACCCAGCCAGATGTGCGGCGCGCCGTAGGCCTTGATGTCCCCGCGATCACTGCCCGTGGCGCGCAGGAACCAGCGACGGTCGGGGCTCGCATTCGTGAAGGAGATATCGACGCGGGGCGTCGTGATCATCCGCACGAGATTCTCGGGGGGCTTCACGAACGATTCGGTGCGCAGGATCTGCTGCGCATCCCAGCCGGCGTTGGCATTCTGCGCCTGAACCAGGGCGGGGGTGGCGACCACAAGGGCTGTAGCCAAACGGGACGCGACCCGTCGGGGGGACATCACGAACATGCTCGACTCCGGAGGTGGGAGGGACTCTCGGAAAGTTTACGCGCCCGCACGGTCGCGCGTTCAGCTTTTCGCCGGTAACCTCAAGGCATGACGAACCCGATGCCGCGTCGCTCCTTCCTCACCGCTCTTGGTACTGGTGCCTTGGGCGCCAGCGCACTCCTGTCTCGCGCCGCCGTTGCCACTCCCGGCGAAGCGCCAGCCGGTCGTTTGGACCGCATCGGCCTCGAGCTCTACGCGGTGCGGAAGGCCATGAAGGAGAACCCGGAGAAGACGCTCGCCGCGATCCGGGCCATCGGCTACACCGACGTGGAGCTCCTCTGGAGCTTCAAGAATTTCGATCGCTCGCCGCCACAGGTGAAGGCGACGCTCAAGGCCGAGGGGCTGACGGCAACGTCGGCCCACATCGCGCCGGAGACGCTCCTCAGCGAGTGGTCGGAGAGCCTGCGCACAGCGAAGCTGCTGGGGCACCAGTACCTGGTGGTGCCAAGCCTGCCCAGCGAAACGAAGCGGTCACTCGATGCCTGGAAGATCTGGGCCGACCGCTTCAACGTGGCTGGCGAAGAGGCGCGCCGCGCCGGCATCTGGTTGGCGCTGCACAACGAGCCGGATCACCAACGCACGATCGAAGGCGAGTTTCCGCTTGCGGTCTTCCTCAAGCGTACGGAGCCCAAGTTCGTGCGCTTCCAGCTCGACGTGGGGAACATGCTGATGGGCGGCGGCGATCCGATGGACTTTCTGCATCGCTACACGGATCGCATCGGGTCGTTCCACCTGAAGAACGTGGTGGCCGACAAGAAGGCCGATACCGAGTTGGGCGCGGGGGTCTTCGATCTCCGCGCATTCCTGGCGGCCGTGAAGGAGCTCGCCAGGAAACCGTGCTTCGCGGAGCAGGAAGGCGCGGCCGATGAACTGGCGAGTGCGCGCGCCAACTTCGACCACCTGCGTGGACTTCGCTGGTAAGCCATCGGCGCGCGAGGGTAATCGGACGCCGATGGCAACGGGCTACCAGTCGGTCGGCGCGTAGTCCTTGAGAAACTTGCCCCACACATGCTCGCCGGTGTTGATGCCATCGATGATCGGATCGACGATGCGCGCCGCGCCGTCTACGATGTCGAGTGGCGGATGGAAGCGATGTTCGGCCACCTTCTTTTCCGCAATGTGGACGGGATCTTCGTCGGTCACCCAGCCCGTATCCACGGCGTTCATGTGAATGCCGTCAAACTCGTAGTCGGCGGCTGAGGTGCGCGTCATCATGTTGAGCGCGGCCTTGGCCATGTTCGTGTGCGGGTGACGCGTCGTCTTGAACTTGCGGTAGAACTGTCCTTCCACCGCCGACACGTTCACGATGTGCTTGTCGCGGTTCGGCGTGCGCAGCATGAGCGGCTTGAGTCGCGCGTTCAGCAGGAACGGTGCAATCGCGTTCACGAGCTGCACCTCGAGCAGTTCCACGCTCGGCACCTCATGCATGAGCAACCGCCACGAATTGCGGTCGCGCAGATCCACCTGCTGCATGTCCTGATCGAGCTTCCCCTCAGGGAAGAGGTGCCCGCGATCGGTGTGCTCTTCCGGCAACAGCGCCACCTGCGACAGCTCGGCGGCGTGCGTGATCCCCGCCACTTCGGCCAACGCGCGCGGTAGTGTCTTCGGCGTCAGCATCTCACCGTCTTCGGCGTCGGTGGAGCCCGGGAGCATATGATAGCCTCGCACGCCTTCGTAGGCGCCGAGCAGCTTGCGCACCTGTTCGGGCATGCTGCTCAAGGCGGCCGTCTCACCGTCCATCATGTGCTTGTAGAAGTCGGGCGGACGACGCACCGTCTGACAGGCATTGTTCACGATGAAGTCGAGCCGGTCGTGCGTTTCCATCAAGTGCTGACAGAACGCCTCCACGCTCGGCGTGTGGCGCAGGTCGAGTCCGAAGATCTCGAGGCGATGCGACCACTGCTCGAAGTCGGGCTCGGCGGCGTAGCGTGCGGCTGAGTCGCGCGGGAAGCGCGTGGTCACGATGAGACGCGCGCCCGACCGGAGCAGCTTGATGCCGGCCTGATAGCCGATCTTTACGCGGCCGCCGGTGAGCAGGGCGGTTCGTCCCGTGAGGTCGGCCAACTCACCGCGCTTCCGGTAGTTGAACTCGGCGCAGGTGGGGCAGAGCTGATCATAGAAGTGGTGCAGCACGGTGAAGTCGCGCTTGCACACGTAGCAGTGCTGCTCTTCCAGCGCTTCGCGGAAGTCGGGATCCGACTCGACCGTGGTCTGCTCGTCGGAGGCCGGCAGCAGATAGTTGGGCGTGGTGAACACCGTTTGGCGGCGCAGGCGGCGGATGCCGGTTTCCTGCAGCTGCGACTCGGCCTCCTGCACGCGCAGGGTCTTCTCGACGCGCTTCTTCCGCTTGGTGGCCTTCACCATTTGGCGGCGCAGGATGGCGTCGGGACGCGATACCTCGCCGGCGGCCTTGAGCAGCCGATTGCGATCGTCGTCGGTAAGCTCGAGCAGTTCGGCCCGGTTCACGGCGAACTGTTCCAGCAACTCAGTCGCGGCGCGAACGCGGTCGGCGAGGCTGAGATTGGCTTCCACGGAGTCAGGACTTTGGGACATAGCCCTGAAAGCTAATCGGTCATTCGTCGTGAAAGGCCGGTCCGGGGTGAGTCGGCAGCCGCCAGTAGTACCAGTGGGTAACCCGGTCCCACCCTTCCGCCTCCTCGTTTTCCACCCCCCAGACGCACTCCCCAGAGGGGAAGGTGGCCGCCTGGAAGCGGGCGTCGAGGGCCGTGAGCCTCTCTCGGGCGGGGGCAGGCAGGGGGGCGTCGTCGAGGGCCCGCCGAACGTCGAGGTCGTTCAGGTAGTCCTCATACGTGAGCGCGTAGCCGTGCTCCACGTCGTTCACGGTCCGGGTCCACTGCTCCAGCAGCTGGTCGGCACTGATCATCGGAGCATTCGCCTCGGCTCAGGAGCGGGGGGCGCGACGGGCCTGCCGACGGAAGTAGGCCTCGCCGTCGCCCGGCTTGAAGAACGTGCGAATCGTGCCATCGGGGTCAACCGCCAGAAAGGCTCCGCTGCCACGGTCGAAGCGCGAGATCACGCCGTCGGCCTCGCGCACGACCTCCACGATGTCACCGCCCACCGGTGCATCGCGCAACTGCTGTGCGCGCTGCAGATACTCGGCCGGCGAGCGCACCCCGAACTCGCGCCCATGCTTCTCGTAATGCTCGGCGAGTTGCTCGGCGGAGCGAAAGCCGACGCTGCCGGCCGCGGACGATGGGGCCGGGGCGCGGGGCGCCGGAGTCGCTGACGCCGGTGACGGCCGTGTGGGCAGCGATGCCCGTTGGGTGCGGGAGAGCGACCAGGCGGCGACGGCACAGATGAGTGCCAGGAGGAAAGAGCGAAGCGCGCGATTCATGCGCCCATGCTACCGCCGCATCGCGTCGGCCACAACTCACGCGCATATTCCGCCGTATGAGCGTCGTCAAAGAACTGCTATCGCTGCTCGAGCTCGAGAAGCTCGAGGTGAACATCTATCGTGGGCAGAACCGCGATCTCGGCACCGGCCGCGTATTCGGCGGACAGGTGTTCGCGCAGGCGCTGGTGGCCGCGCGACGCACGGTGGACGAGCCGCGTGAGGCGCATTCGGTGCATGGCTACTTCCTGCGCGCGGGCGATCTCAAGGCACCGATCGTGTTCTTCGTGGATCGCCCCCGTGACGGTGGCACCTTCACCAGCCGTCGGGTCACCGCGATCCAGCATGGCGAGGCGATCTTCCATTTGTCGGCCTCCTTTCACGTGAAGCTCGACGGCCTCGAGCATCAGAGCACGATGCCCGACGTGCCGCCCCCCGAAGATCTGATGCCGGAGCTCGAGCAGATCCGTGAGCGGGCGGCCGTGTTGCCGCCCGAACTGCGCACGCTGCTGACGCAGGACCGTCCCATCGATTTCCGCTCCTTCACGTCACACGTGCCGGGTACGGACGAGTCGCGAGGGGCGAAGCGCTTCGTGTGGTTTCGGGTGATCGATACGCTCCCCGACGACACCATCACGCATCAGGCGATCCTGGCGTACGCGTCGGACTATGGCTTCCTTCCCACGGCGCTGTTGCCACATCAGGTGTCGTATCGTGACCCCCGGCTGCAGTTGGCGTCGCTGGACCACACCATCTGGATGCACCGCCCGTTCCGCGCTGACGAGTGGCTGCTGTACACCATGGAGAGCACCGCGGCGGCCGGCGCACGCGGCTTCGTGCGCGGCGAGATCTTCACGCAGGACGGCACACTGGTGGCGTCGGTGGCACAGGAAGGGCTGATCCGACTCCGCGACGATTGAGTCGTTCGCTCGTCGTCGTTTGAGTTACCGACGCCGCACGAACGCGACGATGCGATCGCGAAAGGTGGCGGTCTGGCTCGGCGACACCACGCGGCCGGCGATCACGTGCCCGTCTTCGCCGGTGGTGGGAATCACCAGCACGCGCTCCGCTTTCACGCGCCCCATGGTATCCAGCGCATCGAGCCACGAGGTTGTGCGCTTGGCGTCGACGACCTGATCCCCTTGGTTGTAGAACGCCAGCGTTGGTGTGTCGTAGTCGTTGAGGGAGGCGTCGCGGACGTGTTCGACCAGAGCCTGCATCGGGAAGAGTGCGGTGGACGGGTATCGCATGGTCCAGAAGCGCTTTTGCTCTTCGTTCTTGGCGGTCCACTCGCGCTGTGGGATGAACCGCGGCAGCACGACTTCGGCCCAGGGCAGCGTGAGCAGGCCGGCGGCGGGATCCTTCGGCCCGAAGTTGGGCGAGATGAGCACGAGTGCGTGGAGCCCCTCCCGTACGGGCTTGGGCAGCGTGGCCAGCCATACGCCGAGCGTGCCGCCGGTGCTGGTGCCGATCACGAGCACGGAATCGCCGAGCCGCCGGGCGACGTCGAGCGAGAAGGCGGCATCACCCATCCAGTCGCGCGCCTGCACGTGCCCCAGCGAATCGCCGGGGAGTCCGTGACCGCGCAGTCGCGTTTCGTACAGGTTGGCCCCGAGGGCGCGCGCCACCTCTTCGCTGAGCGGTGACGTTTCCTGACGCGTGGCGGAGAAGCCGTGCAGGTACACCACGCTCCACGGTGTTTTCGCCGGATGCGCGCTGTCAGCGAAGACGACGCGTTTCGCCACGTCCGGATCGGTCACGCCCGCCGCGCGCTCCTGCGCCGCGAACCATTCAGGAAACGCGGCGATACTGTCGGGAAGCGCCGACGCGACCACGTGCATCGTGGCTGGATAGGTGCTCGGCTCATTCCACTCCACGCTCGGCCGCGGTCCGGCCCGATAGACAGACCAGAGGGCCACGAGCAGCAGGAAGACACGCACCGACCGTCGACCGCGGCGCGCGCCGCCTGCGGCCGTCATACCGCGTCCGATGAGCTGGAGAAGTTGAAGTCGCGCACCTTGATGGGAGGCATGGCCACCCCGGGGCCACCTTCACCGCCGGCGGTGCGCACGGCCGTGCCGACGCCTTCGAGGTTGTTCAACATGAACAGCGGCGAGTCGTTGAAACGGAAGTTCTTGATGGAGCGCGCGATCTTGCCGTTCTCAATCAGGAACGTGCCGTCGCGCGTGAGCCCGGTGTACATGAGCGTGCGCGCGTCGAGCGGACGCAGATACCACAACCGCGTGACGAGCACACCGCGCGTGGTACTGGCGATCATCGACTCGATCGTGTCCTTGCCACTCGCCATGCGCAGCGACTGCGCGCCGCCGGTGGCCGTCTTGCCTTGCTTGTTGGCCCAGAAGCGGTTGTACGCCAGCTGATTGAGCACGCCGTTCTGCACCCACGTCTGCTTGCCTGTGGGCATGCCTTCGCCGTCGAACGGCGAACCGAGAATGAGCGGGTCGGCGGGGTCCGTGAGCAGCGTGACGCGTTCGTCGACGATCTTCTCGCCCAAGCGCGTACCACCTCCCGCCTTCGAGAAGGCCGAGCGTCCTTCATCGGCGGAGCGGGCCTGGAAGGCGCCGCCCATGAGGCTCACGAGATTGGCCGTGGCCTCGGGTTCGAAGATCACGGTGTAGCGGCCGGGTTCGATGCCGACCGGATTGCGTGAGCGACGCGCCTTGTCGATGGCGCGGTCGGCCACCGACTGGAAGTCGATGGCGGTCCAGTCATTGCTCTCGCTGCCGACCCAGCCGGAGCCGGTGCCGTCGGTGGTGCGCGCGGTGAGCGTGTAATTCGCGCTCGTGCCGCGGTGATACGCGAACAGTCCGGCGCTGTTGCCGATGGCGCTGGCGCTCGCGTTGCAGATGATGAAGCCGGCCACCGTGAGATCTTTCGCCGCACGCGCTGGCGCGAGCGCCGTCATGGCGGCCTTGGCGCGATCTTCGGCCGAGAGGTCGGCGGTGCGATCGAACCACGCGTTCACCGGCGCGTACGTCTGCGGCGGCAGTTCGCCGAGATACTCGGGATCTTCCGGTGCCAAGCGCGCCAGCGCCTCGGACTGTTCGACCGCACGACGGAGTCCGTCGTCGCTGCGATCGTTGGTGACCACGCTGGCTTTGCGTTTGCCGAACACGCTTTGAATGCGGATCGTGCTGTTCGTAGTCACACCCGACGTGGACATCTGATTGTCGGCGAAGCGGAGATTCGTTTCGCGCGCGCTGTTCACCGACACGCGCACGGCGTCGGCCTTGGACAGCTTCACCGCGCGTTCCACGATGGCCTGCGCCTGCTCCCGCGAGAGCACGCCGATGGCGGCCATAGCCTTGGTGTCGCGCATGGACTCGCTCATACGGTGCGTCCCGTGTTGATGATGTTCGCGTTCTTGAAGCGCGTGGGCGGACAGCCGTGGCTCACGGCGTTGGCCTGTCCCGGCTGGCCCTTCCCGTCGTTGAACGTGCCGCCAAGCTCATAGCTGCTCTTGCCGCCGAGCATGTCGAGGGTGTTCCAGAAGTCGGGCGTACGCATTTGGTATGCGGCGTCCTTCACCTGGCCTACGATCTTGCCCTTGCGTACTTCGTAACAGAGCTGCGCGCCGAACTGCGCGTTGTACCGCTGCTGGTCGATGGAGTACGAGGCGCGGCCGATCATCGCGATCCCCTTGTCGGTGGCCGCAATGAGATCGTCCCAGCTCAGGTCCTTGGCACCCGGCTGCAGCGACACGTTGGGCATGCGCTGGAACTGCACGTCGGCCCAGCTCTGCGCGTATGAACAGCCGTGCGAGCGCACCGGCTTGCCGTTCTTGGCGTACCACGACGACAGCCACGGCGCCTGTTCACGCGTGGTCTGGTAGTCGTTGAGGATGCCGTCCTTCACGATGTGGAAGGTGTCGGGCTGCACGCCGTCGTCGTCGTAGCCGATGGTGGCGAGGGCACCGACTTCGTCGCGGTTGCCCACGAGGTTCATCATCGGCGGGCCGAGCTTGAGCGAGCCGAGCACCTTCTCCGGCGGCGCCATGAAACTGGTGCCGGCGTAGTTGGCTTCGTAGCCCATCGCGCGATCGAGCTCGGTGGGGTGCGCCAGCGATTCGTGAATCGTGAGGAACAGCTGCGACGGATGCAGAATGAGGTCGTAGCGGCCCGGCTCCACCGGTTTGGCGGTGAGCTTCTCGGCGGCTTCCTCGCCCCACTTGGTGGCGTTCTTCACGATGTCGGCTTCGAGCACGTATTCCCAGCCGCGACCGGCGGGCTGCACGACTTCGGGGCCGCGCACCGCGGTGCCGGAGCGATCGGGAGCCACGGCGGTGCAGCTCATCGTGACCCAGCTGCGCACGTAGTCCTGCGTGATCACCGAGCCGTCGGTGTTCGCGTAGTTGCGCTCTTCCTTCACGAACGAGAGGCCGGAGTTCACGAAGCGCACGTTGGGCACTTTCAGCGCTTCGGCGTTGGCGCGCAGCAGCAGGTCGGCCTTGGTTTCCACCGGTACGGTGAACGGGTCGATCTGATAGGCGCTGCGCCATGTCGCATTCGGATGCGCCGGCGATGGCGCGAGTTCGACGCGGCGGTCACGCGCGATGCGATTGGCCTTGGCGATGGCGACCGCTTCCTGTGCGGCGGTGCCGACGCCTTCCTTGGTGAGTTCCTGCGTGGCGCAGAAGCCCCAGCAGCCGTCGACCAACACGCGCACCCCGCAGCCCATGGTGTCGGTGTCGACGACGTCGGTGACTTGGCGTTCGCGCGTCTGGATGCTGTTGTTGCGGTTGCGCGAGATGCGCACGTCGGCCCATGAGGCCCCGTAGCGCTTGGCGGCGTCGAGCGCCTCCATCATGAGCTCGCGGGTGGCCGCGTCGGTGTACAGCGCGGGGAGCGGCTTGAACCCGGGCAGGGCACGCAGCGCGCTGGGGCCGATCGCCAGCGCGCCGAGGGCGGCACCGCCGGTGACGAGAAAATCGCGACGAGTAGTCATGGCTGGACTGTATCGCCGCCGACGGATTCGGTCACGCGTGTGGGTGCGCGCCTTTGGGCGTCCCTGGTCAGTGAGGGGCTGGGTGCTCATTCCGCGTCTGGCGGTGTCGTTCAAAGCTCCACAACAGCCAGAACACGGAGATCGCGGATTGCACCGAAACAGCCACGGATAAGCAAACGGCGCTTTTTGCTTATCTGTGTT
>CANHNQ010000111.1 GCA_947462095.1 Gemmatimonadota bacterium | reverse complement strand
GTGTCGCGCAGCGATCCGCAGCGTGTGTACGCGCTCATCGAAATGAAGGAGCCGGCGTTCTATCGCTCCGACGATGGCGGGAAGTCGTGGCGTTCGGTGAATCGCGATCATGACTTGTTGGAGCGGCCCCAGTACTACACCCGTTTCGGCGTGAGCCCGAACAACGCCGACAAGGTGTTCTTCGTGGGCGTGCGCTTCGTGGGCACCACCGACGGTGGGCTCACCAAGATGCCAAACCCACCGCGCGCGGGTGGTGACTTGCACGACATCTGGTGGGATCCATCGGACGCCGATCGCTTCATGGTCGGTGACGATGGTGGCGTGGGCATCACGATCGACGGCGGCAAGTCGTTCACCCGCATCGCGCTGCCGAATGCCCAGATGTATCACGTGGCCACGGATACGAAGATCCCGTACAACCTGTATGGCAACCGGCAGGATGGCTATTCGTACGGCGGGCCGAGCAACTCGCGCGGCTCGCGTTCCATCGGCGTCTGGAGCGCCGTGGGCGGATGCGAAAGCGGGTGGGCGGTGCCCGATACCATCGACCAGCGTACGGTCTGGAGCGGCTGCTACGACGCCGGCCTCGAGCGCTTTGACCTGCAGACGAAGATGGCGCGTGCGGTGGAGCCGTGGCCGGAAGCGGGCTACGGCGTTGCGCCCAAAGACCTCAAGTACCGTTTCCAATGGACCTTCCCGATCACCATCTCGCCGCACGACCACAATACGGTGTACGTGGGCTCGCAGTTTGTGCACAAGACCACGAACGGTGGACAGAGCTGGACGCTGATCTCCCCCGATCTCTCCACGAACGACAGCACCAAGCAGCAGTCGTCGGGCGGCGTCGTGATCGACAACCTGTTTGTCGAGAACGTGACGGTGCTCTTTGCGATCGCCGAGTCGCCGCTGGTGAAGGACCTGATCTGGGCTGGCACCATGGACGGCCTGCTGCATATCACGCGCGACGGTGGCAAGTCGTGGACCAACGTGACGGCGAACATGCCCGGGCTGCCGAAGTGGAGTACGATGTCGGCGATCGAGCCCAGCAAGTACGACGCCGGTACGGCCTACGTGGCCGTTGATGCGCACCTGATCAACGATCGCGATCCGTACATCTACAAGACCACCGACTTCGGGAAGACCTGGACGAAGCTCGGCAGTGATATCCCGAAGAGCGTGTTCAGTTACGTGCACGTGGTGCGCGAGGATCCGGTCCGGAAAGGGATGCTGTACGCCGGCACGGAGAACGGGTTGTACGTGTCACTCGACGACGGTGCGCACTTCACCGAAATCAATGGATCGCTGCCGCATGCCCCGGTGAGCTGGCTGCAGATTCAAGGCCATTTCCATGACCTCGTGGTAGCGACCTACGGCCGCGGGTTCTGGATTGCCGATGACATCAGCTATCTGCGCTCGCTGTCGGACTCCCTGGCCACGAAACGCGCGGCGCTGTTGCCGCTGCGCGCTGCCTATCGCTTTCGCAAGATCGCCACGCCGACAGCGCCCACCAATTCATTGGTGGGCGGTGAAGACCCGCCGCTCGCGGCGACGATCAATTTCGCGATCGGTGAGATGCCGAAGGACTCAACGGCGCGGGACTCCGTGCGCTTCCGCGTCTACGATGCATCCGGCGCGATGATCCGCACGTTCGCGTCGGCGCCGCCGAAGCGTGGGTTGAATCGGGCACTGTGGGACCTCCGTCACGAGGGGCCGCGCAAGGCGAAGCTGCGCACGGCACCACCCGGGAATACCACCCTGCGCGTGCTGGATTCCCGGCCGCTGGTGCCGTGGGACCTGGATCTGGTTGGCGGACAGGTCGGGCCACTGGTGGCGCCGGGAAACTACACCGTCGCGATGGTGTGGGGCCGCGATACCCTTCGGCAGTCGTTGGAGGTACGGCGCGATCCGAATAGCGACGGAACCGATGCCGATATCGTCGCCCAGGTCACGCTGGCGCTCCGCATTCGCGATGCGCTGTCGGAAACGGTAGCCCTGATCGACGAGTCGGAGTGGAGCCGCCGCGGCTTCGAACAGTTGCGCTCCACGCTGCGCGAGAAGATCAAGGACGCGAAGGAGTTCGGCCCGTCCCCTGGACGCGATCCCAAGCTGGCCGACGCCGAGGCGTTCCTGAAAGAGATCGATGTGATCGAGAAGCGCGTGATCGCCATAGAGAGCAAGCTGTACGACATCACACTCACCGGCGCGCGTGAGGATGCGTTTCGCACGCCGAATCAGCTGTACGAAAAGCTGGCGTCGGTCGGCAGTGATGTCGCCGCCTCCAGCGCCGACTTCCGTCCCACCGATCAGCAGGGGGCGGTCTACGGTATGCTGCGTGCGCAACTCGACACCCTGAAGGGGCAATTCAGTCAGCTGGTGGCAAATGAGCTGGCGGCGTTCAGTGCCAAGGCGGCCAAGCTTGGTTTGCCGACCACCATTCTGTTTCAGTAGGGGGCGTGTGAACTCCCGCCTCCTCCCACTCCTGCGCGTGGTGCTGACGGTGGTCGTGAGCGCGTCGGGCTGCGGCGGCGCCGACGCCACCGGGGTGCCGGTGGCGAGTCGAGCGCCCTGCACGGCCGCGGCTACGCGGTGCGCCGCGCGCATCGAGATCGCGCCCGGGCGGTTCGTGCCGAGCTTCCAAAGCTTCACGCTCGGGCAGGGCGACTCGCTGGTCACAGACGCCGTCGTGGTGGTGCACGGCACCGAGCGCAACGCGGACGACTACTTCACCACGATGGCCGAAGCGGCAGCGCTGTCCGGTCGGCTGCAGTCGACCGTCATCATTGCGCCGCGATTCCAGACGGTCGACGATGCGCCCGCCGCGGATGAGCCGTACTGGACCAGTAACGGGTGGCGAGTGGGTGATTTGTCCAGCAGCACCGGCCCGCTGCCGCGCCTGAGCGCCTACTCCGCGATCGATACGATCCTCGCGAGGCTGGGCAATCGCACTCGGTTCCCGCGACTGTCGCGCATTGTGGTCACGGGGCATTCCGCCGGCGCACAGTTGGTGCACCGGTTCGCCGCCACGAGTGGGATTGAGCCGGCGCTCTCGGGCATCGCGGTGCGCTACGTCGCGGCCAATCCCTCCACCTGGCTGTATCTCGGCCCCGAGCGCGCGAGGGATGGGGGCTTCGCCATTCCCTCCGCCGCGGCGAGCTGCCCGGACTACGACGACTGGCACTACGGATTGCAGAATCGCAATACGTTCGCCAATGCCGTGGCGACGTCGTTGTTGAAGCAGAATCTGGTGAGTCGCCAGATGACCGTGATGGTCGGCACGGCGGATACCTTGACGGCCGATCTCGACGTGAGTTGCGGCGCGAATCTTCAAGGTGCCCGGCGCTTCCAGCGCGGACGCACCATGATCGATTACATGAATGCTCGGCAGCCGGGGCATGCGCATCGGCTCGTCGAAGTACCCGGCGTCGGCCACTCGAGCCGAGGTATGTATACCTCACCCGACGGCCGACGCGCGCTCTTCCCGTAGCGCCCGCCGGGCAACGATGGCGTTCCGGGCTCGATCACCCGTCTTCGACGGCCACAGCGGCTTATAGAATGGACGGCAGCATCGCGGCGAACTGCTGCATTTCCTCGGGGGTGCCGATGCTGACGCGAGCCCAGTCGGTGTACGGCGGGAAGGCGCGCCCAATGCGGAAGCCCTTGGCCAGCGCGGCCGCTTGCACCGCTTCGACCGGCTGCCCCGCATGGAAAAACACGAAGTTGGTTTGTGAATCGGTCACTTTCCGACCCATGGTCTTCAACGCCGAGATCAACAGCGCACGGCCTTCGCGATTCTTCTGCTTGATGAATGTCTGATACTCGGTGTCCTGCAGCGAGGCATTGGCCGCATGCAAGCCGAAGACGTTGGGATCGCCGGTCACGTACGCCGAGAGCTTGGCGAGAACGTCCGGCCGCGCGACGGCAAAGCCGACGCGAAGCCCGGCGAGTCCGTGGATCTTGCTCGCGGTCCGTGACACAATGATCGGTTCGCCCGCCAGCACCAGGTCGACCATCGAGCGGTAATTCGGCGTGTCGACAAAATCGTAATACGCTTCATCCACGATGACCGTGGTGCGCTTGGCATTCGTCTTCACGAAGTCGCGCAGTGCCTGGTCGTCGTTGAGGGTTGCCGTGGGATTGTTGGGGTTGCACAAGAAGACCAGCTTGGTGTCGTTGCCGATCTTGGCATCCATCGCGTACAGGTCGTGATCGAAGCGATCGTCGAGCGGCACCTTGTGCACGGCGGCGTTGAGCGTGGTGCCGTAGCGCGGGAGGTCTTCGAACGTGGGCCACGGGGCCACGATCTTTCCGCCATTCTGTCCGTATGCCAGTGCCAGGGTCGCCAACACTTCGCTCGAGCCTTGGGTCACGAGCACATGATCCGCCGGGACCCCGACATGTTTCGCGAACGTGGCCCGCAGTTCGGCCCGGATTGGCGGATCGTACCAGGCATGCTGCGTCCACGATGCCATGAGCCCGTCTTTCGCCTTGGGCGACATGCCGAACGGATTCTCGTTGTAGCACAGCCGGATCGGTCCGGCCGCGCGACGCATGGTCGTGACGTCGCGTTCGAGCTGATTGAGCAGGTCGCCGTAGGATACGCCGCCGAGGACGCGCGTGGCCTCCATGGCCGGCAGGAGTCCGGGCAACGCCATGCTGCCGGCGACGCCGATTCCCGTGTTGACGAGCCATTGACGACGAGAGACGGATTCGGACATGCGAACCTCGGATAGTGAAGAGGTGAGCCGGCATGGGGAGCCGCTGCTTCCAGATCTGCGGCATAAACTAGCGCACAGGCGGCCGCGCGCGGGAAGTCGTCGGCGGCGGTAGCTTTCGCGAGCATTCTATCCCCGTCCCGTCGGTCCGAGGTCATCGCATGATTCGCTCCGTCTTTCGTCTGGTCGCGCTCCCGTCGCTGTGTGCCGCGTTGCTCGCCCCGATGTGTCCCGCCGTCGCGTTCAGCCAGGACGCGGATTCGACGGCCCTCCTGCTCGCGCAGCTCATTCGCGCCAACAGCAGCAATCCGCCGGGGCACACGCAGCAGATTGCCGACATTCTGGGACCGCTCTTTCGCGCCCGTGGCTTTCAGGTGGACGTGATTCCAACGCCTGACTCTGCCAAGGTGCATTTCTTCGCGCGCCTGAAGGGGAACGGGTCGAAGAAGCCCCTGCTGCTCGCGGCGCACGCCGACGTGGTGGGCGTGGAGCGGGAGAAATGGACGGTCGACCCCTTCGGCGGGGTGATCAAGGACGGGGCCGTGTACGGACGTGGCGCCATCGATTTCAAGGGCGGCATCGCCGTGTTCGCGCGCGCCGCGATGTTGCTGGCCGACCGGAAGGTGCCGCTCGATCGCGACGTGATCTTCCTGGCCGAAGCGGACGAAGAAGGCGCCCCGATGAACACGACGTGGCTGTCGCGCCAGCACTGGGACAAGATGGACGCCGAGTTCGCGCTCAACGAAGGTGGGTGGATCATCAAGCGCGACGATGGGCGCGTGCAGTATGTGAGCATCTCCACGTCGGACAAGCGCGTGATGGGCGTGACGATCACCGCGAAGGGCACGAGCACGCATGCGTCCATGCCGCTGCCGGACAATGCGCTGGTGACGATCGGTCGAGCGCTCGCCAAACTCGGCGCCTATGAGACGCCACTCGAGTTCACCCCCGATTCGCGCAAGTACTTCACGACACTGGCGAAGACGAGCACCGGTGAAACGGCGCGGCTCTACACGCAGCTCCTGAGCGGTACGCCGGAGCAGGTGCGCACGGCCGACGCCACGCTCTCGCGTGATCCGCTGATCCATTCGCTGATGCGCAACACGATTGCCCCGGTGATCGTCGCCGGCGGATTCCGGTCGAATGTGATCCCCGGTTCGGCCGAGCTCACGCTGAACGTGCGTCTCATACCGGGCAGTGACCCGGCGGCGCTCATCAGTACGCTCGAGAAACTGTTCAATGATCCGCTGCTCACCGTCAAGATGGCCGGCGCGGTGGCGCCGCCGTCGCCGGCGTCCCCGGACACCTCGTTGCTGTATCGGGCGCTGGCCGTGGAATCGAAGGCCCAGTGGCCGGAGGCCGAAGTCACGCCGTACCTGTTCCAGGCTGGTACCGACGCCGCCGCGTGGCGCAATCGCGGCATCCCGGTGTTCGGCATCTATCCGTATCCCATCAGCACCGACGAACTGCGTCGGATGCACGGCAACGACGAGCGAGTCAGTGTCGAGTCGTTACGGCAGGGCACTGAGATGTTATTCCGTACCTTGAAGCGGGTGGCGGGGGCGGCGCCCTCGCGCTGACGCGCGCCGGGCTGGCGTCTCGTCACGGCGTAAGCGACCATCGGGCAACGGGCTAGCACTCCAGCGGGGGCCCGAAAGCCCCTTGCTGGATATCCGGGCGAGGCACAGTGTTCATAGATATCGGTAGGCCGCACGACCGTCGTGCCCCCAGTCGTTCCCGCCCGGCCCTGCTGTTCCCGCCCCGCCCCGAGGCTTTGGGATGAAACTTGTCGTTGCACTAGGTTCAGGCTCGATCATGCTTGCGATCGCCGCGAGCAGTTACGGTCGCGGCTACGATCGCGCCGAGTCGCTTGCCGCTCAGCCCGCGACGCCCCTCAACGTGGCTACGCCCGCGAGCTTCATCGCCCCGTCGCCGCCGACGCCGATCACGCGCTATCGCGCTACGCTCGATGCGCTGCGCCCCAGCGTCGCGACGCACGCGCGCACCACGCGCACGATGGCCCCGGTCGTGCTCAACGACGTGGTCAAGAAGAACTGCGCTGGCTGTCACAGCGACCAGCGCAAGATGGGCAACTTCTCGCTGCAGTCGTTCGATCTGGCCACGGTCGGCGCGACGTCGCCGATCATTGCCGAGAAAATGATCGGCAAGCTGCGTACGGGCATGATGCCGCCGCCGGGACGCCCGCGTCCGGCTGGTGACACGCTTGACGTGCTCACGGAAACGCTCGAACGGCAGATGGACGCCATCGCGGTGCGGAAGCCGGATGTGGGTCGTCGTTCGTTCCAGCGGCTGAACCGCGCGGAGTATGAGCGCGCGGTGAAGGACCTGCTCACGGTGAGCGTGAACGCGGAGTCGTGGCTGCCGTTGGACACCAAGAGCGCGAACTTCGACAACATTGCCGACGTGCAGATCCCATCGGCGACGGTGCTGGAAGCGTATCTGGATGCAGCCAACGCCATCAGCCGTCTGGCGGTCGGTGATGCCAAGGCGACGGTGTCGACCACCACCTTCAAGGTCTCGCGCCTGGCGAACCAGAACGGGCGCGATGGCGACACGCCGATCGGGACGCGCGGTGGTGGATCGGCGACGCACTATTTCCCGGCCGACGGTGCGTATGTGTTCTCGGTGTCGCTGCACTCCACGCCGATCGGTCAGCTGGTGGGTGGCAACGCGCCGTTCGATGAGAAGATCGAGATCTCGGTGGACGGCGAGCGTGTGGCCCTGCTCGACATCGATCGCGGCATGCACGAGAGCGAGCCGAACGGGCTCGATCTGAAAACGGTGCCGATCACGGTGAAGGCCGGCCCGCGCGTGGTCGCCGCGGCCTACGTGCGCACTTTCGAAGGGCCGGTCGAAGATCTCATGACGCCGATCGGCAACAGCCTGCCCGACACGCAGATCGGCATTCAGGACGCGATCACGATTCAGGGCCACATGAAGCTGTTCACGGTCACGGGCCCGTTCAATCCAACCGGCGTGTCCGATACGCCGAGCCGCCGTCGCATTTTCAGCTGCCGTCCGCTCAGCGCGGCCGAGCAGCGTCCGTGTGCCGAGCGCATCGTGAATCGCATCGGCGCGCAGGCCTATCGCCGGCCGCTCACGGTGAGTGATCGCAAGGCGATCATGAGTTTCTACGACGACGAGGCGAAGTCGGGTGGCTTCGAGAGCGGCGTGCGCGGCGCGGTCGAGGCGATTTTGGCCAGCCCCTACTTCGTGTTCCGCGCCGATGAAGTCGCTGTGACGGCGAAGCCGGGGTCGAAGGTCGTGGTCAGTTCCACCGACCTCGCGTCGCGCCTGTCGTTCTTCCTGTGGGGTACGCTGCCCGATTCCACGCTCACGGCCGTGGCGCAGCGTGGCCTGCTCGCCGATACCACGGTGCTGGTGGCGCAGACCAAGCGCATGCTGGCCGATCCGCGCGCCGAGGCGCTGTCCACGCGCTTCGCCGCGCAGTGGCTGCGTCTGCAGGACATCGAGAAGGTCCATCCGGATCCGCTGCTGTACCCCGCGTTCAATCTGCAGCTCGCGAAGAACATGCAGAAGGAAACGGAGCTGTTCGTGGCCAGCCTCGTGCGCGAGAACCGCAGCCTGCTTGACCTGTATACGGCCGATTACACGTACGTGAACGAGGATCTGGCCCGGCACTACGGCATGGCCGACGTGGTGGGCACGGATTTCCGTCGTGTGGCCTACACCGACAAGAACCGCGTGGGCATTCTCGGCCACGGCAGCGTGTTGCTGCTCACGTCGCAGGGCAATCGCACGTCGCCCGTATTGCGTGGCAAGTGGGTGATGGAAGTGCTCATGGGGTCGCCGCCGCCGCCGCCGCCGCCCAACGTGCCCGATCTCGAAGTCACGGGTGCCAGCAAGGAAGGACGCATGCTGACCACACGCGAGCGCATGGAAGAGCACCGTGCGAATGCCTCGTGCCGCTCGTGCCACCAGTTCATCGATCCGATCGGTCTCGCGCTGGACAACTTCGACGTGATCGGCCAGTGGCGCATCAAGGAAAACAACATGCCGCTCGATACCCGCGGCGATTATTACGACGGTACGAAGATCACCGGGCCGCGAGAGCTGCAGCAGGTGCTGCTGAAGCGCCCGGTGCCGCTGGTCCGCACGTTCGTGACGAACCTCATGGCCTACGCCGTGGGTCGGCGCGTGGAGTACGCCGATGGGCCGGCCATCCGAAAGATCGAAGCGTCGGTGAAGGCCAAGAACTACCGAATTCAAGATGTCGTGCTGGGTGTGGTGAAGAGCGACGCGTTCCGGATGCGCATGGTGCCGGTCGCTCAGGCAGCACTCCCCGCGAGCGGGGCATCAGTCGGCCACGGCCGCTGAATTTCCTGATCAACTCCTAAGGAGCAACAGCTATGCAGTTCCTCACTGGAAAGGCGATGCCTCGCCGACAGTTCGTGCAGTCCCTCAGCGCCACGATCGCGCTGCCGTATCTGAATGCCATGGTCCCGCGTGGCCAGAGCATCATGGGCTCGGCCAACGCGGCGCCGCGCCTGATCGCGATCGAAATGGTGCACGGTGCCGCGGGCTCGAACGACATCGGCTCGAAGCTCAACTTTTGGTCGCCGGCCGCGACCGGTCGCGACTTCGATCTGTCGCCGTCGGCGTTGTCCTCGCTCGAGAAGTACCGCGAGTACATGACGATCATCAGCAACACCGACGTGCGTGAGGCTGAACCGGCGGCGCCGCCCGAGATCGGCGGCGACCATTTCCGCTCGAGCGCGACGTTCCTCACGCAGACGCATCCGAAGCAGACGGAAGGCTCGGATGTGAAAATCGCCACGTCGCTCGATCAGCTCTACGCGCAGCGCTTCGGCCAGGACACGCCGATCCCCTCCATGCAGCTGTGCATCGAGAATGTGGACCAGGCTGGTGGCTGCTCGTACGGCTACGCCTGCGTGTACACCGACTCCATCAGCTGGAAGTCGCCCACCGAGCCCTTGCCGGTCATTCGCGATCCCCGCGTGGCCTTCGAGAAGCTGTTCGGCGTGGGCGGCAACAGCGCCGAGCGGGCCGATCGCCGTCGCTCGCGGCGCAGCATTCTCGACTTCGTGTCGGGGCAGATGACGTCGTTGTCGCGCGGCCTCGATGCCGACGACCGTCACCGCATGGATCGCTACCTCACGGACATCCGTGAGGTGGAGCGCCGCATTCAGATGGTGGAAGCGCGCAACTCGAGCGGCGAAGAGCGCGAGCTCGCCGCCGCGCCGGCGGGCGTGCCCGATTCGTTCAAGGAACACGTCGAGCTCATGTTCGACATTCAGGCACTCGCCTTCGCGGCCGATGTCACGCGCGTGTTCTCATTCAAGATGAGCCGCGATGGCACCAGCCGTACGTATCCGGAAAGCGGCACCGACAAGGGCTTCCACCCGGCGTCGCACCATGGCGGCGGGGAAAAGGGCGTGCGTGACTTCCAGCTGCTCAACAAGTACCACGTCTCGATGCTGCCGTACCTGCTGGACAAGTTGAAGAGCATCCAGGAAGGCGAGAGCAACATGCTCGACAAGACGATGATCATCTACGGCTCGCCGATGGGCGATCCGAACGTGCACAACCATCGCCGGTGTCCGCTCATGCTGCTCGGCAAGGCCGAGAATCGTCTCGCTGGCAACCTGCACATCAAGGCCCCGGACGGCACGCCGATGGCGAACGCGATGCTCAGCATGATGCACACGCTCGGCATGAATGATCTGACCACCTTCGGCGACAGCACGGGTGCCCTCAACCTGAACTCCCATGCGTAATGCCAGCGCGGGCCACCTGATGCGGCGGGCCGGCAACCGGCTCACCGCGGTGGGCATGGCGTTCGGTGCGGTGCTCATGTTGTCGGCCGGACATCCGTCGTCGGATACGCCGTTGGCCGATGCGGTGATGCGGGGCGACAGCGCCGGGCTGCGCGTGCTGCTCAAGCAGGGCGTCGACGTGAATGAAGTGCAGGGCGACGGGATGACCGCGCTGCACTGGGCGGCGTCCCGCGGCAATCTGGCGGCCACGCGCATGCTCGTGTCGGCCGGTGCCCGGGTGGATCCGGTCACGCGCAATGGCAAGTACACGCCGTTGCATCTCGCGGCGCAGAACGGCCGTGCCGAGACGGTGAAGGCCTTGCTGGCCGCGGGGGCGAACGTGAATGCGATCACGTCGTCTGGCGGCGCGTCGGCGCTGCACTTCGCGGCGTCGAGCGGCGATGCGGCCACGATCGAGGCGCTGGTCGACAACGGGGCGAGCGTGAATGTGCGTGAGTCGGCGTTCTCGCAGACGCCGCTCATGTGGGCCGCCGCCGCGAATCGCGTGTCGGCGATCACGGCGCTGGTCAAGCGCGGCGCGGATATCGAGGCGGAAACGCGCACGCAGAGTATCCCGGAGCAGGAAAAGAAGGACCGCGCGTATCTGGTCACGCGTTCGCGTCGGCTGGCGGCGATGAAGTCGGCGGAAGCGTTGCTGGCGCCGACGGCGGTGACGGCGTCCGGGGCTGGCCAACCTGGTGCGGCCACCTCCGCCCCGGCCTCAGCCTCGGCGCCGACGCCGCGTACGGCGCCCCCGTCAGCGGCCTCGGCAGCGGTATCGGCAGCGCCCTCGCCCGCGGCGTCGGCCTCTAGCGTACCGACCGGCAACTCCGATACCCGCATCACCCCAACCGCCGGCGACCGCCGTCAGCGTGGCCCGTCGTACGGCGATCTGGTGGGCAACAAGGGGGGCAATACGGCGCTGTTGCTGGCCGTTCGCGATGGCCAGACGGCGGCGGTAAACGCGCTGCTCATGGGCGGCGCGAAGGTGAACCATGCCAGCGCCGGCGACAGCACGACGCCGCTGCTGATGGCCGCCATCAATGGTCGTTTTGATCTGGCGAAGTCGCTGCTCGATC
>CANHNQ010000110.1 GCA_947462095.1 Gemmatimonadota bacterium | reverse complement strand
GCGGCATCGGCTTGCGTGGCGGGGGCGCCGGTCAGAAGCCGCAACACGACGGATGTGTCGAGTCCGAGACTCATCGCGTGGAGCCGGACGCGCGCCCGCGCGCGATACTGCGCTTCACCGCGCTCATCGAATGGTCATCGACGGCGGTGGCGTAGCTCCCGAGTGACCCGAACCACGCCGGTTGCCACGCGGCGGTGTCGTTGGCCGTGGACGGCGGCGAGTCGAGCACGTGCCGAACGCCCTCGGCCACCAGCTCGCGAACCGTTCGGCCGCGTCGGGCCGCCTCGACCTTGAGGCGCCGGTACAGGGCGTCGTCGAACTCGATGGTGGCTTTCATCATGGCAATATACCCAGCTAACAAGGAAACCGGCATCTGCGGTGGTTGCCGTGTCGCCAGGGTACGAGCGTCCGGTGAAGAGGGTGTCATCAAATCCGTGCGGTCGTGGTGGAGCCACCGCCGCGCCGCTGTCGCATATTCAACCTGGCCTCCAGTTCTACCCCGTCCTCCCGTTTCGGAGTTACAGGATGATCGCTCGTTCGCTGTTCCACGTCGCCGCTCTTGCCACCGTGTTCTCGCCGGTGCTCTCCCCGCGTGTCGCCGCCGCCCAGGATCGCTCCCAGTCGCGCTCGATGGTGTCGTCCAAACAGGGCGTCGTGGCCAGCGAGAGTGTGCTGGCGTCGCAGGTGGGTGCGGCGATGCTCGAGCGTGGGGGTAACGCCATTGACGCGGCCGTCGCGATGAACGCCATGATGGGGCTGGTGGCCCCGATGAACGACGGCATCGGCGGGGATCTGTTTGCGATCATCTACGAGGCCAAGACCGGCAAGCTGTATGGCCTCAATGCGTCGGGGTGGGCGCCCAAGGGGCTCACCATCGAGCACCTGCGCGCGAAGGGGCGCACTTCCATGCCGGCACGAGGAATCGATGCCGCCACGGTGCCCGGCGCGGTGAACGGGTGGGAAAAGCTGCTCACGCGCTTCGGCAGGAAGCGTTTCGCCGACGTGCTGGCGCCGTCGATCGCCTACGCCGATGCCGGTTTCCCGGTGGGCGAAGTGGTGAGCGTGTACTGGAAGGACAGTGAGAAGGTGCTGCGCGAAGATGCTGCCACCACGAAGACGTTCCTGCCCGGCGGCCGACTGCCGCAGGCCGGTGAGCTGTTCCGCAATCCTGAACTGGCGTGGACGTACCGGCAGATCGCGGCCGGTGGTGCGGCGGCGTTTTACAAGGGGACGGTGGCGGCCAAACTGCTTGCCAGCAGCAAGACCCATGGCGGCACCATGACCGCCGCCGACCTCGCCGAGTTCGACAGCGAGTGGGTGGACCCGATCTCCACGACGTACCGCGGGTGGACGGTGTATGAACTGCCGCCGAACGGGCAGGGGATCGCCGCCCTCGAGATGTTGAACATCATGGAGACGTTTCCGCTCGCCACGATGGGACACAACTCGGTGTCGGCGCTGCATCACATGATCGAAGCGAAAAAACTGGCGTACGCCGATATGCAGCGGTACGACGGGGATCCGCGCTTCGTGAAGATCCCGGTGACCGCGATGCGCTCGAAGGCGTATGCCGCCGAACGGGCGAAGCTCGTGAACGCGTCGAAGGCCACGTGCGATGTGCCCGCGGGGATGCCGAGCGGCACCGACAACGGCACCACGTACATGAGCGCGGTGGATAAGGAGGGGAACATGATTTCCCTCATCCAGAGCAACTACTCCACCGTGGGCTTCGGTGCCGGCATCAGTGTGGCCGACGCCGGGTTCGTGTGGCACAACCGCGGGGCCGGCTTCTCCTTCGATCCGGCCAGCGCCAATGTGCTCGCCGGACGCAAGCGTCCGCTGCACACGATCATCCCGGCGTTCATGGAGAAGGGCGACACACGCGTGGCCTTCGGCATCATGGGCGGCTGGAACCAGGCGCAGGCGCACGCGCAGTTCGTCTCGAACATCGCCGACTTCGGTATGAACATTCAGGGTGCGCTCGACGCACCACGCTTTTCGAAAGAGACGTTCCCGGGATGTGATGTCAACTTCGAATCGCGTATCCCCGATGGGGTACTCAAGGCGCTCGCCGCGATGGGACACGAGATCGTGATGCGTGGCGACTACTCCAGTACCCGCATGGGGGCGGGGCAGGCCGTGATGCGCAATTACACCACCGGGATCAATGCCGGTGCGTCCGATCCGCGGAAAGATGGATCCGCGGTCTCCGAGTTACTGCCACTCCGATTGGGCGCCCCCGCTGCGGTGAAACGATAGCCGAGCGGTTGGCGGTGACGACGCGCCGTGGGGCACGGCCGGGTTGAAGTCGATGCCGCCGGATTGCGAGCCCAGCGGTGGGAGCGATCGTTGTCGGGGAATTATCACGAATTGCGTGTCCTCGAGCGCCTGTCGCAATAGATTGCCACATTGATCACCGTGCCTACGTACGCCGGGAGCGTTGCTGGTGTCACCGAATGCCGAACCGCCGCGAGACCGTGAGCCGACGCACTTGGCAGATCGGCTGGTGGAACATGCGCTGAGCGGCGCGGAGGGAAACCGTGCCGCGGCCACGTCGCTGCTCGTGGAGGGCGTCTATGCCGGCCTTCTGCGATGGTTCGGCCCGTACGGTACGCTCGCGCTCGTCACACGCGCGCTGAGTCGGGCACAATCCGATCACCCGGTGTTGAAGGGTGTTGTCGCGAGTGCATCGACCACGCCACACGTGACGGGATGGCCCAGCGGAACCACGGCGGCGGAGGTCGCGGCGTTGCGCGAGGCCGTGGTCGCCGTGCTGGCCTGCCTGTACGAGTCGCTGGCCAGACTGATTGGAGACGACCTCGCTGAGACGCTGCTCACGCAGCGTGATCCGGCGCCGGTACCGAGCCCCACGGAGATGCCTGTCTCCCCGAACGCGAGCGACGAATGACCGACCCATCTCAACGCACTGGCTTGGCGGGAGGCGCGGGGGCACTCGTGCCCAGCGGGCCGCCTACTCGCAAGGTGCTGCGTATGCTCCCCACCGGCGTGGCCGGCCTCGATGCCGTCCTTGGCGGCGGTCTGCCCGAGTTTTCGTTCAACATGCTCGCCGGCGGGCCCGGCGCGGGAAAGACGACACTCGCCCAACAGATTCTCTTTGCGAACGCCACGCGGGAACGGCCGGCGTTGTATTTCACCGTGCTCGGTGAACCGACCGTGAAGATGCTGCGCTACCAACGGCAGTTCAGCTTTTTCAAGCCAGAGCTCGTTGGGAGTGCGGTGCAGTACCTCAACCTCAGCGAGGAAGCGCTGTCGGGCGATCTCAGTGCGGTGCTTGAGCGCATGACCCGCGAAGTCGAGCAGCTGAACCCCGGCATCATCGTCGTGGATTCATTCCGCACCATTCAGCCTACGCCGGGCGAGCGGTCGATGGGGCTCGCGCCGTCACCGTTGCCCGAGGCGATGGCCCTCGAACAGTTCGTACAGCGTCTCGCCTTGCAGCTGGCGACCTGGGAAGTCACGTCGCTCCTGATCGGCGAGTACAACGAGCCCGAACAACGCCAGCCCCTCTTCACGATTGCCGACGGCATCCTGTGGCTGACGCAGGCGACCGATCGCAACTCGGTGGTGCGCAAGCTGCAGGCGGTGAAGGTGCGCGGTCAGGCCCAGATGCCGGGGCTGCACACCTTCCGCATCACCGACGACGGGTTGCAGGTATTCCCGCGCATTTCCGAACAGCAGGCGGATCGTAGTCTCGCGCATCCCCGCGCCAAGACCCGTGTCGCATCCGGCGTGCCCGGTCTCGATGACATGATGGGTGGCGGCATTCCGTCAGGGGATGCCGTGATGATTGCGGGTCCCACCGGCACGGGCAAGTCCACGTTCGGCATGCAGTTCGCGGCGGAAGGACTTCGCCGCGACGAATCGGTCGTCGTGGCGGTGTTTGAAGAGTATCCGGAAGCGTATCTGGCGCGCCTCCAGGCGCACGACATCGATCCCGACGCGCTCGTTGCTGCGGGGAAGCTCCGCGTCTCGTATCTCCGCCCCCTCGATCTCTCTGTCGACGAAACGCTTGCTGACATTCTGGCCAGCGTGAAGGCAACCGGCGCGTCGCGCGTGGTGATCGATTCGCTCACCGGCTTCGAGATCGCGCTCGCCCCGACGTTCCGCGAAGACTTCCGTGAATCGCTGTACCGGTTGGTCGGCGCCCTGACCGCCACCGGCGTCACCGTCTTCATGATTCTCGAAGCCCTGTCGAATGCACCCGGCATCGGCTTCACCGGTGAGCGGGTGTCATTCATCACCGACGACATCATTGTGCAGCGGTACGTCGAAGTGGACGGCCAGCTGGAGAAAGTGGTGTCGGTGATCAAGATGCGCGGCAGTGCGCACAGCGCCGCATTCCGCCGGTATCGCATCACGGAGAAGGGGGCGGCGATCGGCGACGCGCTCACCGGCATCGATGGCCTGCCCACGGGGAGCACACTGCCGCGATCTGCCGCGCCGTGAGCCGTGCGTGATGGAGCACGAGCACATCGCGGCGCGCGCGGTTAGAGAACCTTTCGTCCCTGAATGAGCCGCACGAGGATGACGATCACGGCTACCACAAGCAGGATGTGGATGAGACCGCCCATGGTGTACGCGCTGACCATGCCGAGCAGCCAGAGCACAATGAGGATAATGGCGACGGTCATGAGCATGGTGTGTCTCCGAAAAGAGATGGCGATTCGCGGACGGTTCAGCCATCGGTAGTGCAATGGTGGTGCCACGACGGCATCGCGCGCGACTTACTCCGTGGAGTCCGGCGGGCTAACGTTGAGCATGTCCAACTTCAGGTTTGAGACGCCGCCCCGAGTGATCTGCGCCGACGGCGAGAGCGAGCGCCTCGGCGATCTGCTGCATGAGTTCGGGGTTCATCGCCCCCTCGTGGTCACCGATCGCGGCATTGTGGATGCGGGGTTGCTCGACCCGATGCTGGCGCACGTGCGTGCGCGGGGGCTCGAGGCAACGGTGTTTGCCGACGTGCAGGCCGACCCACCGGCCGCGTGCATTGCGGCTGCCGTGGCGCTGGCGATGTCTTCGCATGCCGACGGCGTCATCGGGTTCGGCGGCGGTAGTGCACTGGATGTGGCCAAACTCACAGCGCTGCTGTCGCGTTCCGGTGAGCGGCTGGAGTCGGTGTACGGCGTCGGCCTCGCGGTCGGTCCGCGTTGGCCGCTGATTCAGGTGCCGACCACGGCAGGTACCGGTTCGGAAGTCACACCGATCGCGATCGTGACCACGGCCACCGGTGAGAAACAGGGTGTCGTGTCACGACGGCTGTACGCCGATGTCGCCGTGCTCGATGCCACGCTCACGCTCAGTCTGCCGGCCCGCGTCACGGCGATGACCGGGATCGACGCCATGGTGCATGCGATCGAAGCGTACACGAGCCGGCACGCCAAAAACGTGCTCTCCGATACGCTCGCCATACGCGCGCTGCGGTTGCTCTCCGATCACATCGGTACGGCCATTGACGACGGCGCCAACCTCGCGGCGCGTCGCGCGATGCTGCAGGGGTCGATGCTGGCGGGGATGGCGTTTGCCAATGCGCCCGTCGGGGCCGTGCATGCGTTGGCGTATCCGCTGGGCGGACGGTTTCATGTACCACACGGACTGAGCAACGCCTTGGTGCTGCTGCCGGTGCTCGAGTTCAACCTCCCGGAGGCAGAGGCGATGTACCGGGAGCTTGCCGAGGCCGTACGCGCGAGCGATCGCACGTGGCATCCGAGCGCCAGTGGACGCGCGTTCGTGGATGCCATGGCTACCATCGTGGGTGAGCTGGGCCTCGAACGCACGCTGGGTGAGCTGGGTGTCATCGAGGCCGATCTGCCGGCGCTCGCGACGGACGCCATGAAAGTGCAGCGGCTGCTGGTGAACAACCCTCGCGACGTGAGCTACGATCAGGCGCTGGCCCTCTACCGCGAGGCCTTGTGACCGAGACGGCGGCGACCCGAGCGCATTACGCGCATCTCACCGTGATCGACACGCGGTGGATGGACAATGACGCGTATGGTCACGTGAACAACGTCGTGTACTACAGCTTCTTCGACACCGCGGTGAATCGCTGGCTGATTGAGCGCGGGCTCCTCGATATCGCCGGCAGCGAGGCCATCGGTCTCGTGGTGGAGACGCAGTGTCGCTATCGGTCGCCGATCGCTTTCCCCGATCGGGTCACCGCGGGCGTGCGCGTGGTGCATCTCGGGCGCTCCAGTGTGCGGTACGAGCTTGCGCTGTTCCGCAACGACGACGACACGGCGGCGGCGATGGGCCATTTCGTGCACGTGTACGTGAGCCGCGCGTCGCGCGCGTCGGTATCTATTCCGGAAACGGTGCGGCAGGCGCTCGAAAGCCTGCGCATGCCGTCCGAGCCGTCTTCGACCAGCTGAATGTGATGCGTGCTGTTCTTTGCGGGGCGTTCGATCAGCCCGAAACACTCACGGTTGCCACCGTCCCCGATCCTGTTGCCGCGGCCGATGCCGTGGTCATCGAAGTGCACGCCGCGGGTGTCAACTTTCCTGATGCGCTGATGGTGATGGGGCAGTACCAGGTGCGTCCACCGCTGCCGTTCACCCCGGGCGGGGAAGCGGCGGGGGTGATTGTCGACGTCGGTGCCGGTGTGAATCACCTGCACGTCGGGCAGCGCGTGATGGCGTTCACGCGCACGGGCGCCTTCGCGGAACGGCTCCGCGCGCCCGCGTCGGCGGTGACGGTGATTCCGGATACCCTGTCGTTCGAGGTGGCGGCCACACTGCCCCTCGCGTTCGGTACGGCGATGCACGCGCTGATTGATCGCGCGCGCCTCGTGCATGGTGAAACGTTGCTCGTGTTGGGCGCCTCCGGCGGCGTTGGCTTGGCGGCCGTGATGATCGGCAAGGCCCTTGGCGCGCGCGTGATCGCGGCGGCGGGCTCCGACGAGAAGCTGGCGCTCTGCCGGTCGCACGGCGCGGACGCGGTGATCAACTACACCACCGAGTCGATGCGCGACCGGCTCCGGGAGCTTACCAACGGGCTCGGTCCCGACGTGATCTGCGATCCCGTGGGTGGTGACCTCGCTGAACCCGCCTTCCGCAGCATCGCCTGGGGCGGACGCTATCTCGTGGTCGGATTTGCCGGCGGGGCGATTCCGGCATTGCCGCTCAACTTGCCACTGCTGAAAGGGGCGTCGGTGGTCGGCGTATTCTGGGGGGCGTTCGAACAGCGCGAGCCCGTCGCCAATGCCTGGCACCTCGCGCAGCTCATCACGTGGGTGTCCGACGGCACGATCGCGCCCTGGGTCAGCGCGCGCTATCCGTTGGCACAGAGCGCGGCGGCGCTGCGGACGATGCTGGACCGGAGCGTGGTGGGGAAGGTGGTCGTGGAACCCATGGCGTGACGCCATTCGCATGACGCCGTTCGCGTGAGGCGTCGGCGCGCGTCAGCGCGTCGCTCACGTGGTGTGCGGTCTTTCCTGACACCACGGTCGCCGGCACGTCGGCAGCTTGGCGGTATGCAAAAATCTCTTGATGGCATGTCCTCATTCTTCGGGTCCCGGACGGCCCGAGTCGCGGCGCTCTGTGCCGTGGCGCTGCTCGTGGCCTGCGCGACGGTGCATGCCGGCGCCGACTTCGAGCCGGGCCTTCGGCTCGACCGGTACCGCACGTTCGACTGGGGCGGTGGCGACTCGCTGCCGGTTGGTGATCCCCGACTGGACAAGAATCCGTTCTACGACTCCCGCGTGCGCGCCGCGGTCGAACTCGAACTGGCGGCCCGGGGGCTCAAACGCGTCACCGTGTCGCCTGATTTGCTGGTGCACTACCATGCGAGTGTGCGGCAGCGGGTGGATGTCATCAGGGCCGACGAGGGGCGCGGCTACTCCTCGCCGCGGGACGGCAGGAGCGACATGGTGGTCGACTACGAGGAGGGCACCCTGATCCTCGATGTCGCGGAGCCGAAAGCGAAGGCGATCCTCTGGAGGGGCTGGTCACAGACGGACGTCGGCGGGCTGCTCGAGAACCCCCGGGAGATGGAAAAGCGCATCCGCGAGTCGGTTCGGCTGATGATGCGGAAGCTCCCGCGATAGCGTCCGTCGGGGCCGGCGCCCTCCGATGCCTGTGGTGGGGCGCTCCGTTACGTTGTGAAGCACCCCCTCGCGCACCGATCACACGTATCGCCTTGCCCCACGATCAGACCGCCACGTCGCGCACACCCGAAGACGTCCTCCGCGATGTCTTCGGGTTTGACGAGTTCCGCCCAGGCCAACGCGAAGTCATCGATGCCGTACTGGCCGGTAAGGACTGTATCGCGCTGATGCCGACGGGCGCCGGGAAGTCGCTCACGTATCAGTTGCCGGCGCGGCTGCTGAAGGGCACGGTGCTGGTGATCTCGCCGCTGATTTCCCTGATGAAGGATCAGGTGGACGCGGTGGCCGGGCTGGGGTTTTCGGTCACGGCGATCAACTCCACGTTGGAGTTCGACGAGCGTCGTGCGCGCATGGATGCATTTCGCGCCGGCGCGTACGAACTGGTGTTCCTCGCCCCCGAAGCACTCGACGGCTACCTCGGCGACTTCGTGCGCGGATGTCCCATCTCACTGCTGGTGGTCGATGAGGCACACTGCATCAGCCAGTGGGGACACGACTTCCGCCCATCCTACCGTCGCCTGCAGGGCCTGAAAGAGCAGCTCGACGTTCCGGTGCTCGCCCTGACCGCGACCGCCACCCGACGGGTCGCGCTCGATATCCTGCGGCAGCTCGGCATGCGCAAGCCGGCCGGATTCAAGGGCTCGTTTTTCCGGCCGAATCTGCAGATCGCCACGCGAAAGAAAGGGCAGGGCGGCAACACGCGCGCCGAGATTCTCGCGCTCATTCGCGCGCACGACGGCGAAAGCGGCATCGTGTACTGCCAGAGCCGGAAAGGCGTGGATCAGACGGCGGAATTCCTGTCGGCGCAGGGGGTGCGCGCGCTGCCGTACCACGCCGGTCTCGATCCGGAGGAACGCGCGCGCAATCAGGAAGCATTTCAACGCGACGATATCGATGTGATCGTGGCCACCGTGGCGTTCGGTATGGGCATCGACAAGTCCAACGTGCGATTCGTGATTCATCGCGACATGCCGAAGGATATCGAATCCTGGTATCAGGAGATCGGTCGGGCCGGCCGTGATGGCGTGCCGAGTGATTGTGTGATGTTCTACTCGTGGGCCGATGTGAAGCTGCACGAGCGCTTCCTCGACAACCTCGACGACGAGAGCGTGCGCGAACGGACACGCCTCGCCACCGTGGCGCTGTTCGACCTGGTGGAACGGTCACGCTGCCGGCATCAGGCGCTCGTCGCGCACTTCGACGAAGTGATCGGGGCGTGTGAGAGCTCCTGCGACGTGTGCACGGGACATCGCACCGACGAACGTATTGCCGAACTGGTGGAGTCGCAGGTTGGTACGTCGCGCGCGCGTCGCGCGGCCGCGCCAGGCGGACCGGGCGGGCGGACGTCACGCGGGCCGGATGCCGCGATGCTCGACGACGACGAACGGGAGTTGTTCGAGCAGCTGCGCGTCGTTCGGCGCGAGCTGGCCGACGAGGCCGGTGTGCCGGCGTATATCGTATTCGGCGACAAGGTGCTGCTGGAAATGGTCGCGCGTCGGCCGGGCACTCCGCGTGAGTTGCTGCAGGTGCCGGGTGTCGGTGAAGCCAAGTTGGAGCGGTACGGCGCGGCATTTCTGGAGGTGCTGCGGGGGTGACCTCGACGCCTCGGCTTGCATCCGTGCTGGCCACCAGCGAGTGGCGCGCCCGCGCGTTGGCGCACCTCGAGCGCGTCCAGCGGTGGACGCTGCCGCATCGCGAGCGGCATGCGCGTCGTGAGGCACATCCGGTGTACGACTTTCTCTTCCAGTACTACGCGTATTCAGCCGGCCGGCTGGAGGCGTGGCACCCCGCGCCACATGAGCTGCTCGAGGATACGCCCGACGCCCGCGAGCGCTTCCACGGGCCCGCGTACCGGACGGACGGTGGCGTGATCGGGCGCGATGCGCGGGCGCTTCCGTTGGCGAGCCGTGAGCGGCTCGGTAACGTGGTGCGCGTGTTGACGGCCACCCGGGGGCGGCCCGCCAACTTCGGCTGTTTCGGTCTGCACGAATGGGCGATGGTGTTTCGCGGTCATGACGTGCGGCACGCCGGCATCGCACCGCTCCGGCTCCCGCAGGCGCAGGTGGATGATCTCGTGATGAGTCGCCCCGTGCTGTGCAGTCACTACGATGCCTTTCGCTTCTTCGCGCCAGACGCCAAGCCGCTCAACCGCGTGCAGCTCACGCGGGCATCACGCGAGGAATTGGAGCAGCCGGGGTGCATCCATGCCAACATGGATCTCTACCGGTGGGCCCAGTCGGCGATGCCATGGATTGGCAGTGATCTGCTCTGGCACTGCTTCGAGCTCGCCGCCGCGTTACGCACGTTGGACATGCAGGCCAGCCCCTACGACTTCAGCGCGCTGGGCTTCGAACCGGTTCGCGTGGAAACACCCGAAGGCCGAGAGATCTACCAGCAGCGGCAGCGGGAGCTGAGCGCGCGCGCCGGTGTACTACGCGACCAGCTGATCGAGGTGGTGGGCGCTCTCTTGGCCCCGCCAACGACTCACGAAGGGCGCGACGATGGTCTGGGCGATGGGTGAGGCCGCGCGATCGCCCACGCCGCATGCTCGCGTACGACCTCGTGCTCATGGGCCAGCATCGCCTCGAGCGCCGGCGCATCCTCGCTCGTTCCGATGTTCCCCAGCACCACGCACGCGTTCCGCTTGAGCATCCACAGCTTCGCCCGCTTGATCGCGCTGCCCTTGAACGCGGCCGCGTAATCCGCGGCGTCCATCATGAGGAGCTCGCGCGCGAGCGCGCGTGTGCCCTCGCGTGAGCCGGCATCGAGCACCAGCTCGCGCGGACGGAACGCCTCTTCACGCAGCGCATTCGTGAACGACACGTTCCACGGACACACCTCCTGACAGATATCGCAGCCGTACAGCAACGCCCCGATCTTCTCACGCAGCGGCTCCGGAATGGCCCCGCGCAGCTCGATGGTGAGGTAGCTGATGCACTGCGTCGCATCGAGCACCCGCGGGCCTTTGAACGCCTGCGTGGGGCACGCATCGAGACACCGCGTGCAGCTGCCGCAGCGGTCGGCCGCGAAGGGATCGTCCTGGTCGAGCACCACATCCGGACCAACATCCACGAACAGCGACGACAGAAAGAAGAACGAGCCAGCCGTGGGATTGATCAGCATCGTGTTCTTGCCAAACCATCCCAGCCCCGCGCGTTGCGCGAGGTCTCGCTCGAGGATCGGTCCGCTGTCCACGTAAGGGCGGGCATTCACTGGTCGCCCGAGCTCCTGCTCCAGCCAGTGCTGCAGCAGACGCGTGCGTTCGCGTAGCAGTTCGTGGTAGTCGTCGCCCCGGGCATAGCGCGCCACCGCGCCGCTGGGCTCCCGACCGCCATACTGTGTAGCGAGCACAATGGCGTGGGTGGCCCCGGCATGGGGACGGCGGGTGTCCCGCCGCAACTCGGCGCCCTCGCCGCTCAGGTAGCCCATCTCCCCGTGTAGGCCCGCATCAAGCCACGCGTCGAAGTGGGCACGAGTGGCCGGCGGGCCCAACGCGGCGATCCCCACCAGGTCGAACCCCAGACCGAATGCCTGCGCCTTCAGGCGCCGCGTGCGCTCGGCCGTGGTCGGCGAGCGCCCCGCCGCGCCGCCGTCGCGCATTACGGCTGGCGTCCCACCCAGCGGGCGAAGGCGATCACGTCATCCGCTGGTGGAATCGCGGCCTCATCCCCGTAGGCCGTATACATGCGCCACTTCACATAGCTGGTCGCCGGCAGCGGCAGGAATGGAAACCGCCGGAACCAATGCCGGTGCCGGAATCGCCACGCCACGCGCAGCAAGTCGATGGCCAGCAGCGGGTTGACGAGCGCGCGCAGCGC
>CANHNQ010000109.1 GCA_947462095.1 Gemmatimonadota bacterium | reverse complement strand
GCGGCTCGTACGTCATTTTTGTCGTCACACCGCGCGCAGGCCGTCTGCACGCGCGAGTTTGCTCGTTTGTCCGAAGGTCTCGTCGCCGCCACGAAGGTGCTGGCGGTTCAGACCTCCATTGAACCGCCCACGGTTCGCCTGTCCCCCGATCGCTGCATCGTCCAGCTCGGCCCCGTCGCCCTCACGGTCGCCTGGCTCCGCAATGGCACCGATGTCCCGGCCGCCGGACAGTTGCTGTGCATTGTGTGGCGCGGCGTGATCGCTCCGCGTGGTGAACACGCACCCGAACGGCGCGGATGGCGGCAGGTGCCGGCCACCCCGCAATCAGTCTGGGAAGAGACATGTCTTCCCTCGGCCACGAGCGAGGCCACGTGGCATTGGCATCCGGAGTCGCTGGAACGCGAAGGCTATGCGTCCCTCGAACTCGCGGGCCGCTGTATCGATCAACTCCGGACGGCTCTCGAGGCGCTCCTGCAGGATGCGCCGACCGACTCCGGTTCCACGACCTAGTACGACGTGCGCATGACCAAGGAGGTTGTATGAAGGAAGACGCCATCGAATTCGAGGGAGTCGTATCGGACGTGCTACCCAGCGCGATGTTCCGTGTCGATCTCGAAAACGGACACTCATTGCTGGCCACCATGGCGGGAAAGATGCGCAAGTTCCGCATCCGCATCCTCGCCGGTGACAAGGTCACGGTCGAAGTCTCGCCGTATGATCTGAGCCGCGGCCGTATCACGTTCCGCCACAAGTAGCTCCGTCACGTCGGTGCAAGCGCAGTGCGATTTCGCACTGCGCGGCAGGCGGGCGACGCCGGACGCCGCGATCCGATGTAGGCATTTACCGGATACTCCGCGGCCACAAACAGGCCGAAGATGTGGGGAACACCATGACGCCCCCACTTCAACGGACCGTTTTATGGATTTCCTTCCGACACCGCTGCATCCGCTGATCGTGCACCTGCCGATCGCGATGACTGTGCTCTTGCCGCTCTTCGGTCTCGGGGCCCTGATCGCCATCCGGCGCGGCGCCCGTGTCGTGCCGGTGTGGGGCCTCGCCACCGCCATGATCGCGCTGACGCTCGGCAGCGGCCTGCTGGCCAAGGAAACCGGCGAAGACGAAGAAGACGCGGTCGAAAAGGTGGTCGCCGAGGAGTCGATCAAGACCCATGAAGAGGCGGCGGACGCGTTCACATTGGCCACCGGGGTGGTCCTGGTGATCGCCGGCGTGGGGTTCGTGCGCGGCGGCGTGGGGGCGACGGCCCGCGCCGTCGCGGGAGCGGGCACGCTGGCGGTGCTGGGCTTCGGCTACAACGTGGGGCACACCGGCGGCCAGCTGGTCTATCGAGATGGAGCGGCGGCGGCGTATACGACGCCCGGCGGGCGGTAACCGAGTTCGAGAAGATGCTGGATGGAGAGAAAGCGCGGTTCGGGGAGGGTGTCCCACGGGCACCAGCGCCACTCCGCGCATTTCTCCGGCTCCATGACCTGCGGGATGCCGTCGGACGCTGCCGCCAGCACGAACAGGGTGACGTAGTGCTTGCTCTCGTCGACGAAGACGTCGTTGGTGAAGGGGCCATAGCCGGTGACGGTGGCCTCGAGGCCAGTCTCTTCGGCCACTTCGCGCACGGCGCAGTCGGCGATGGACTCGCCGAACTCGAGGTGCCCGCCAGGGAACTGCCAGGTATCGTGGCCGTGGGAGGCGCTCAGGCGGCGGCCGATGAGGACCTTTCCGTCGCGGATGAGGATGACGGCGACGCCGACACGAGGAGTCATGAAAAACCAGGGGCGCGAAGAGTGAACAGCGCGAAGAATGAACCGCGCAAAGATAACGGGCGCGAAGAATGAGGGGCGGAACGGCGAACTGCGCCAACAGCGGAGCTCTGAGCTCTGGGCTGTTGGCGCAGTTCGTTGTTCACGCGGTTCACTTTTCGCGCTGATTATTCATAGCGCCGTTCACTTTTGGCGCCGTTCACTCTTGGCGCCGTGAGTGTTTAGCCGATCACGGCCACGGCAGCACAATCACCGGGAACCTTGGCCGCGCGGCCGGGTCGTCGTTGCCGTCCATGAAGCGCGCGATGTCATGGCGTGCCGAGGCCACATGCGCTTGCATGGCCGCGTCGCCCGCCGTCATGCCGGCGAGCTGCGTGTCGAGCGCCTTCAAGTGCATGAGGGCGGCGGCGCGCACATCGGGCATGGCGCGCTTGTCGCCGGCGAGGTCGAGGATCGCGTCCACGGCCGCGCGCTGCGCGGCGCGTTGCACGGCCTTCTCGGCGGCCGCGCTCGCGGCGGTGCTGCCCCACGTGCGCTGCACCACGGCACGCAGCACTTCGTCGAGCGAGAGGGCGGCGTTGTCACGTCCCGCGATCAGCACCACCCGCGCGAGGCGCTCGCGGTCGAGCAGATAACCGATCACTTCCGTAGCGAGGCCGCCGGCCAGCGTGACGGCATCGAACGTCGTGCCGCCGTTGCTGTCGATCCACGTCATGTCGGCATTGAACCCCGGCGGCGCGGGCGGGATCATCTGCTGCACGCGCTCGGGGACCGTGAGCTCGCTCGGCTGAATGGCATCCAGCGCCATCGTGAGCGCGCGACGCTGCGTGGCGGCGGGCACGATGGTGGTGGGCGTCTGGCCGTCGCCGCGCAGCGTGAACGTGAAGTCCATGCCGCCCACATTCTTGGCGAGTCCTTCCAGTGAGTACCGGTGATGTAGATACACGTGCGCGAAGCGCATGTTGAGCAGCGCCATCGGCTCGCCCGGCTTGATCGCGCGTTCGTCGAACTTGTCCATCAGCACGCGACGCAGCTTCGAGGTGCGCTCCACGGCGTCGAACATCGTGGCGCCTTCCACCCAGCGCGTCACTTCCGGAATCGATCCGTTCGCGTTCGCGTACTGGTCGTTGATGAAGCGTACGTTGCGCGCGAGACCATCCTTCATGATCGCGTCGAGTCCCTTCACTTCCGACGCGCTGTCGGCGTACCACGTGTACCCCAGCTTGATGGCGAGCGTGTCCCACGCACCGGGGCCCTTGCGATACGCGTCGCGCAGATCGGGGGTGCCGTCGGCGGCGAGGGAGATGAGCGGATACGGATAGTCCATCACCGACGTGCGGCCCTGCGAGTGCGCGATGTAGTTGTGCGACAGGCCGAGCGTGTGTCCGATTTCGTGGGCAGCGTGCTGACGACGGCGCGACATGGCGAACGTCTCGGCGTCCACATTCGGGCCACGCGGACCAGAGGCCGGCACGGTGCCTGCCCAGATGTTGTAGTCCACCAACGAACGCCACGCATCGATGCGCACGATGGCGCGGACGATCTCACCGGTGCGCGGATCGCTGTAGCTGGGACCGACGCTGGGACCGGGACCGGAGCGGTGCACCCACATGAGCATGTTGTAGCGCGCGTCCATGGGATCGGCGCCGGCGGGGAGATCGAGCACGCGGAAGGCGTTCTTGAAGCCGGCGGCTTCGAACACCTTGGCCCACCAGTTGCCGCCCTGTCGCAGCGCCTCGCGGTACTGCGGCGGCACGCCGGGGTCGAGATAGTACGTGACTGGCGTGACGGGCTCCACCAGCTCGCCGCGACGGTACGCCGCAGGATCCTTGGGCACGAGGCGCCAGCGGTTGATGAAGCCCGAGCGATAGGTGCCGTCGAAGCCCTGAGACAGATCGGCGAACTGCGTGCCACCGTAGCCGAAGCGCGGATCGAAGTTGCGCGGACGATAGCTGGTGGGATCGGGGAGCACGACCAGCGAGTGGTGCTCCTCGAAGGTCATCGCCTTGGGGTCGGGCGCGGCGCGGCGCGCGAGTCCGCCCGGCGCGTCGCTCACGAAGGTGAGGATGGCATGCACTTCAGCATTCTTCGGGAACGCCTTGGTGCGCGCGGTGTCGAGCCAGCTGCGCGTCGCATCCACGCGGTACACGCCAGCCGAGCCGCCGGCACCAACACCACCCGGTCCGGCGCCACCACGGAGGGCATCGGCCACGCCATAGGCATCGGCCAGGAAGAGCGACGTGGCGTCGACGGTGGTCACGCCGTCCTTCTCGCCGTCGACGGTGAACGAGGCCACCACCGAGCGCGGGAAGGCATCGGAGGCCGCCTGCCGGTTCGCGGCATCGCCGTTGGGCGCCCGCACACTCCAGTTATCCCGTACCATCAGCACGCGGTTGCCGCGCCGCTCGAGGCGCACGACCACGCTCTGCCCCATCTGGGCCCGATCGAGACCGGGGCCATTCGACTGCCCGAGGCCGGTCGTGAGCGTGACCTGATGCAGGAAATCCTTGCCCATCTGCACGGCGGGGATATCGAGCAGCGCGCGGTTGCGCGCTTCGTCGACGCGGACACGAAGGAACGGGGCGTCGGCGGTCTGTGCCGGTAGGGCTGACGCGGCGCCGGACAGGGCGACCGCCGCGGCGGCAAACCATCGCGGCAGCGAACGTGGGCGGAGCTGGGACATGTGGCGCGGGACGAGGTGGAAGTTCGGCGAACCCCCCGATTGTAGCACCGGCAGAGCGAGGAGCGCTATCCGTCCGGGCTTAGGAAAACGGCAACCGCAGCGGCAACGGCCAGAACACGGATGACACGGATGTCGCCACGGCCAGAACACGGATAGCACCGAATACACGGAACCAACACGGATAAGCAAACGGCGCCGAGAACTGTTTTCTCGGCGCCGTTTCGCTTATCTGTGCGTTGTCCGTGCCGTTTCCGTACATCCGTGTTCTGGCTGTTGCTTTTGCTATTCGCTCACTCCCGCTGAAACTCCGCCGACACCAGTCGTCGCGTGTCACCGGGCTGGGTGCGCACCACGATCGTTTCGCCGTTCACGCGCGTGCGCACCGAGATCGGTTCGCGGGCGCCGAACCAGCGGATCGCCCGGTCCACCGTGGGCACCCCGGGAGGAATGCCTGCCGCGCGCGTGCCGTCGAACTCCACGGTGTCTCGCCCGAAGCCCAGGTAGCCGCGCGGACGCACGATGACCACGCTCACGCTGTCGGGGCGTGTGGCGGGCGGTGCGGGAAACCGGAAGTTCACCACGCGGCTCGATCGTGGGAACGGCATGCGGAACACATGCAACAGCACGGTGCTGTCAGGGCTCGCCACCTCGAACTCGTAGCGCGCGGTCGGTGATGCGCGGAATGGACCCCAGCGTCCGGTATGCGACGTGACCGCACGATAGGCTGGCGCGCCGATGCGCTGCCCCGTGGCGGCATCGACCGCATGCACCGTGATCACCGCGTTGGCGAGCGGCAGATTGGTCGGGCTGGCATTGGCCTGGCCGCTGATCATCCCTTCGAGCACGGCCACCGTGTCGGCCACGATGTCCATCTGCGTCGGTGCGCGCCCCGTGATGAAGCGGTACTGCGCGCGAAAGGCGGCCGGACCGACAGCCACTTCGCGATGATCGGTGCCGGGCAGCACCACGTTCAGCGCGCCGCGCAGCGCCGGGCCTCTCGCGTCGACACCGGTGGGCGTGCCCTTCATGCCAAGTCCTGCGCCATCCGCCTGCGCGTACTTATCGAGCGAGTCCGAGCGGAGGGCGAGGTACTTCACGCCGGGCACCACCTCACGGCCGCGATTGAGCGCGCGCAGATACGGGCCGGCGCCGTTGAATTCGCCGTCAGGCTGCACGGCGGGGATGGCAAACACGCCGTGGTTCGGTGTGCCGCCGGTGATGACATGCGAGACATGCGCGGCACCACCGCCGTAGCGCACATAGTTCCGGATCGTCATGCCGCCACGCGAACTCCCCACCAGCGCGACCTTTTTCGCGCCCGTGGTGAGCAGCACGCGCGTGACGAACGCCGCCAGCGCCGCCGTCTGCTCCTCGGGGGTCGAGCGATTGAGCTCCACCGCCGTGAGCGTGCTCGACGCCGATGGATTCGGGAGATCCACCGCGAACAGACGCGACGCCGGAAAGCCGTTGGACTCGAACCGCCAGATCATGCTATCCCAGAGCCCGGCATGGTCGCCGTTGCCGTGCACGAAAACGATGGGCGTCTGCGCCGAGGCGGACATCGGGAGGAGCGTGGCGGCCAGCGTGGCGGCCAGCGTGGTGATCAGGGCGCCGCGGAGCGTGGACCGGCGACCACGCGGGAGCAGAGGAGTGGGCATGTCAAAAATGTATGGCCGCGCCGCCCACGCGAGCGCCACGTTGGGAATCCGTTACCGAATCCGCCCGGATGTTCTTGTGGCTCGCGCGCTCGCGCCCTAGCCTTCACGCATCGGTCCGCCGCCTCGCCTCCCCCCCGCGAGCGTTCGACGGTAACCCAACGGTGCATGACCAACGCCTTACCAACCCGTGCAATGACGCCAGCGCGCCATGCCGCGATCACCGGATGGGGTGAAGCGCTCCCCCCCGCCATCCTCACCAACGACGATCTCTCGACGTTCCTCGAGACCTCCGACGAATGGATCACGCAGCGCACCGGCATGAAGGAACGCCGGGTGTCGCACATCTCGGCGATCGAGATGGCCACCATCGCCTCGTCGCGCGCCCTCGCCTGTGCGGGGCTCGAAGCCGGCGACGTGGATCTCATCATTTACGGCGGCTGCAGCAACGAAGAAGCGGTCCCGAACAGCGCCTCCGGCGTGCAGATCGCGCTGGGCGCCACGCGCGCCGCCGCGATGGACGTGAACACCGCCTGCACCAGCTTCCTGTACGGCCTCTCCACCGCCACGGCCATGATTCAAACGGGCGTGGTGCGCAACGCCATCGTGATCGGCGTGGAACTCATCAGTCGCTACATGGACTGGAGCAACCGCAACGTGGCCGTGCTCTTCGGCGACGGCGCGGCGGCGGTCGTCTTGCAGGCGAGTGACAACGAGGAGGGTGTGATCGGCACGGTGCTGGGCTGCGACGCCGAAGCACGCCAGAGCCTGCGCGTGCGCGGCATCGGCTGCGGCTACGCGAATCGTGACGTTTCGCTTGGCGACACCCTGTGGGACTTTGACGGACAGGTGATCTTCAAGCGCGCCGTGCATGGCATGAGTGAAGCGTCAGCCCGTGTCTTGCGCGAGGCCAATGTGTCCGCCGACGACATCGATCTCGTGGTGCCCCATCAGGCCAATTTGCGGATCATCGAAGCGGTGGCCAAGTATACGGGTGTAGAGATGGATCGCGTGATGGTCACGGTGCACAAGTACGGCAACATGAGCGCGGCCACCGTACCGGTCAGTCTGGTCGACGCGCTCAAGGAAGGACGCGTGAAGCCCGGCAGCCTGTTGTTGATGCCTGGATTCGGTGGTGGCCTCACCTTTGGCGCGCTGCTGGTGCGCTGGGGACAGCGCACGACACCACTTGGTGAATCCTCGATCGTGATGCCGCCCTGTGAACAGACCGCGCTCGAACTCGTGAATGAGATCCGGGCCACGCAGGACCCGCACGGCCGCTCGCTGCGCGGCCTCATGGCACCCGTGTTCGCCGAATCGAGGACGATCCGATGATGATGATGCATCGCTCGACGACCATGGGCGCGTTGGCGGCCCTGCTCATCGGCAGCGTGACCGCGCGCTCCTTACCGGCGCAGAAGGCGAAGCCGGCGACGGGTGCCCCGAACACCGCTGCACTCCTCACCGCGCTTGATGCATCGGCCGGTCATTACGCCGACGTCGCCAAACAGATCTGGGGCTTCGCGGAAGTGGGATTCATGGAGCACAAGAGCACGGCCCTCTTGCAATCGGAGCTCAGGAACGCCGGATTCACCATCACGGCCGGTGTGGCCGGTGAGCCCACCGCATTCATCGCCGAATACGGCAGCGGGAAGCCCGTGATCGCGCTGCTCGGCGAGTTCGATGCACTTCCCGGCCTGTCTCAGGATGCGACGCCGTCGCGCAATCCGCTCATTGCCGGCGGTCCGGGCCACGGGTGCGGCCACCATTTGTTCGGTACCGCGAGTACGGCGGCGGCCATCGAGCTCAAGCGCTGGATGCAGGCGAACAACGTGAAGGGCACGCTGCGCATGGTCGGCACGCCCGCCGAAGAAGGTGGATCGGGGAAGGTGTACATGGTGCGCGACGGCGTGTTCAACGACGTCGACGCCGTGATCGCCTGGCACCCCGGTGACGAGAACTCGATCACCGGCGAGCGGACGATGGCCAACATCAGCGGCAAGTTCCACTTCAAAGGCATCAGCGCACACGCGGCGGCCGCGCCGGAGCGCGGACGTTCCGCCCTCGACGGCGTGGAAGTGATGAACGTGATGTCGAACTACCTGCGCGAGCACATCCCCGATGGCACGCGCATTCACTATGTGATCACCGACGGCGGCCGCGCGCCCAACGTCGTGCCCGACGAGGCCGAGGTGTACTACTACGTGCGCCACGTCGACATGAAGGTGGTAAACGACGTGTGGTCCCGTGTGGTGAACGCCGCGAAGGGCGCAGCCATGGGCACGGGCACCAGCTACGAGCTGCAGCTCACCGGTGCCGTGTACTCGCTGCTGCCCAATGAAACGCTCGCCAAGGTGCAGCAGCGTATGCTCGAGCGCGTGGGGGGCTACACGATGACGCCGGCTGAGCTGGCGTTCGCCGAGCAGTTGCAGAAGTCGCCGCAGTTCATGCCGCAGCCGCTGGCGAACACCGCACTGATCAAGCCACTCACCATCGGCACGGCGGGCTCGGCGTCAACCGACGTGGGCGACGTGAGCTGGGTGGTCCCCACGGTCCAGCTGTCGGCGGCCACGTGGGTGCCGGGCACGGCGGCGCACTCGTGGCAGGCGGTCGCGGCTGGTGGCATGAGCCTGGGTGCCAAGGGGATGATGGTCGCCGCGAAGACGATGGCGCTGACGGGTGCCGAGCTGTTCACGTCGCCGGCCACGATTGCGACGGCCAAGGCCGAACTCAACACGCGCCGCGGTGCAGACTTCACCTACAGCACCGTGCTCGGCGCGCAGAAGCCGGCGCTCGACTACCGCAAAGGCAGCGTACCGGCGGCGAACAAGTAGACGGCGCGCCCGACCGCCCCATCACCACATCACGTCGGCGCGGTGCGAGCCGCTGGGGCGCCGTCGCACGATTTCCTTCCGCAGCACCATGATCTGACCGGCGTGGTAGGCCCCGTGTTCGGCCACACCATCCGCCATCGTGGCCACGTTGTAGTCCTGTTTCTCGACGACCTTCAGAAACCCCGTCGACATCACTTCGCACACGCGCACCGCCATCGCGCGGTACGCGTTGGCCATCTGGATCTGGGAGTCTTCCCACGCCGCGGTGGTGCACGGAACGGGAATACGGGGCCAGTCTTCCGTGGGTGTCGGCTCGTCGAGTGCCAGACCGTCCATGCGGAGACAGGCCCGTTCGGCCCGCGCCGTGACGTGCAGCACGATCTCCCACACGGTCTTCATGCTCTGGATGGGGCGTTCAACCGCGTCGGCAGCGGTCATCCCCTCGAGTGCTTCGCGGAGCGAGGGACCATGCCACATCGGTCCGGTGATGGTACGCCGGAGCCGCCCAGACAGGTGCCTGGCGTAGTCCATGTAGATGTACTCAGGGTGACGTACGGGCTTTGGCTCGGGGTGTTCGATGGCCACGGGGTTCCTTCGGTGCGGGGGAACCGTCAATAGAACGCTGGGGCGTCAGCGCTGTGTCAGCGCTGACGCCCCAGCGTCCCCGGCGCACACGGGCAACCGCTTACGGGGCCTTGCGATGACTGCGGTCGATGACGTCATCGAGCGTCTGCTGCGTCTTCCCCAGCGTCCGCTGGGCCTTGCCCTTGAGCTCCTCGCCCTTGCCCTTGAGTTGCTGTGACGTATCGCCGGTGAGTCCGCCCAGGGCGCTGCGGGTCCGGCCTTTCATCTCTTCCGCCGTCCCCTTGGCGCGGTTCATGAGGCCTTTCTCGTTCAGGTCGAGATCATCTGGTCGCGTGTGCTTCGTCATGACGTCCTCCGCTGAATGGCATCCGCCGCCGGCGCGGCGTATCCACGCGCGGGGCGACATATGGGCATCGATCACGCCCACCCGAGAACGGGGCATTCACCGTGCCACCGTCAGTAACCGCGCGGTATGGAGACAGTTGTCGCGCAGTTGGCGTACGGCCGGAGTCGTGGTGGGACAACCGACTATTTTTCGGCATGTCGTCCCTCCCCCCGGCCACCTCGGCAGCCGCCGAACCGCTGCACACCGACGCCGGTCTCCACCTGTTGCGCTTCACGCGCGACGGGGACCTGCTGGTGTTCGACGACAAGCGGCCGGGCGACGGCTTTGCGCAGTTCTACAGCCTCGAGCGCAACGAGCTCCGCAAGTTCGTGCGCGATGCGGTGCGCACCAAACTCGAGCGCGTGCGCGACCGCGACCTCTGCCAGTCCGCATTCGACCGATACCGCGCCTACTTGGCATCGCTGCCGCCGGAGAAGGCGCCCACGCCGCGCAAGGCGGTGCAGGCGGCACGACGCATGGCCGCCGTGGAAAGCGGCGGCAGCGCCGAACTGGCCGAACTGTACGACCGGCTCGATGTGCGTGAGCCGCGCCCGCTGTTCGTGACCGGACGGGCCGGCACCGGCAAGAGCACGGTGCTGCGACAGCTCGCCGCCGCACAGGGGAACACGTGCGTGGTGCTGGCACCCACCGGACTCGCCGCGCTCAACGCCGGCGGGCAGACCATCCACTCGTTCTTCCGCTTTCCGCTCAAGCCGCTCACGGCGCGCGACATTCAGGGCGGGAAGTGGCTGCAGGTGGCGCGTAAGCTCGACATGCTGATCATCGACGAGATTTCCATGGTGCGCGCCGATGTAGTCGACGGCATCGATGTCGCGATGCGCTTGGCGAAGGGCAACGACCTGCCCTTCGGTGGCGTGCGCGTGGTGATGTTCGGCGATCCGTTTCAGCTGCCGCCGATCGTGTCGAAGGAGCAGGCGGGCGCGTTCGGGGATCTGTGGTACGACACGCCGCACTTCTTCGACGCGGCGGTCTTCAAGTACGCGCCACTCTCCACCGTCGAGTTTCGCACGGTGTACCGACAGCGCGATCCGGTGTGGATTGCGCTGCTGGATCGCGTGCGCACCGCCACGCCCACCGGTGACGACTACCGACTGCTGCATACGCGCATCTCGCGGTCCACCGACGACGAGCTCGACGAGACGATTATTCTCACCGCGCGCCGTCTCGACGCCGAACGGGTGAATCAGCGCCGACTCGATGCGCTCGACGACGCCCCCGTGACGTTCGCGGCCGAACGCAGCGGCACCTTCGGATCGCAGGTCGGCACCGGCACCTTCAAGCAGGATCCCGCCCCCGATCCGCTCCAGCTCAAGCGCGGCGCGCGCGTGATGTTCGTGAAGAACGACCCGGAAGAGAACTGGGTGAACGGATCGCTTGGCGAAGTTCAAGCCATCAGCGCCACGGGTGTGATCGTGAAGCTCGACAGCGGGGCCATCGTAACCGTCGAGGCGCAGGAGTGGCAGCAGCTCGAGTATTGGTATGATGACGAGGCCGATGAAATCCGCCAGAAGGTGGTCGGCCGCTACACGCAAATGCCACTACAGCTCGCCTGGGCCGTCACGATTCACAAGAGTCAGGGACTCACCTTCGATCGGGTGCATGTCCATCTGGGGCGCGGCGCCTTCTCGGCCGGACAGACCTACGTGGCACTCAGTCGCTGCCGCACGATGGAAGGGATGACGCTCGAGTCCCCAATCGGCGCGGGGGATGTGCGCTGCGATCCACGCGTGGTGGAGTTCATGGGGCGACTGGCATAGTGCGCCACGCGTAGCGCCACTCGGGATGCGACTGACCGTCTGGCGCCGCGTACATGATCCGCTCCACCGCCTCAGCACCCAGATGCTCGTAAAACGCGCGGGCTCGCGTGTTCTGCTCGTAGCACCACAGAAAGAGCCCGGGATGCGTGGCACGCTCGTCTGCCACGTGCGCCACCGCGGTAAGCAACCCGCGACCGATCCCCGCCCCGTGGTGTGACGGCAGCACATGTAGGTTGTCGAGCCGCGTGCCCCACGTGGGGTCGTCGTCGAGCGACGCGAAGGCGAAGCCCACCGGCTCGCCATCGTGCCGGGCGAGCCAACCGAACGCCCGATCCGTCATCATCGACAGCTTGAG
>CANHNQ010000108.1 GCA_947462095.1 Gemmatimonadota bacterium | reverse complement strand
GCGCCTGCTCGCCATTTCGTTCTTCCTGTGGGGACTGCACCACCTCGACTATCCGTTCCTGCGGGCGCAGGGCGCGTGGACGCCGTGGGGCTACTACCTCGACATCTCGTTCGAGTTGCTGGTCGGATTTGGGCTGGTGTTGTTGGTGCTCGATGATCTCGGACGCGGCGTACGCGCGCTGTCGGCGCTCTCGGGCGACTTGCAACGACGCGATCGGACCACCGATCCGCTCGATGCGCTGCTGTCACGTCCGCTCGCGTTACCAGGTGTGCGCGGTACCGCGATGTATCTGTTCGATCCCGACGGCGCCGACGACGCGGCCGCCGCCGATGTCCTGGACGGCGTGTTGTCGGCCTGGCGTGATGACGAACGCGCATCCGCGGATGCCGACGACTCCACGTCTGCGGCCACTGCGCCAGGCACTCGCGGGCGGTTCGTGCGCGGTGCCGGCTCCTGCGCCTCCTGGGACAACGCGCACCCCGACCAAGCGGTGCTCGATGCGCTCACCCGCATGCGGATCTCACGGCGGCCGCAGGTGGTGGCGGCCGAAGGGCGCCAGCCCTTCATTGCGGCGCTACCGGTGGGGACGGGCGCGCGCCTGGTCGGCGCGTTGGTGATGGCGGGCGATGTGCGCAATCCGTTCACGGCGCTCGATGACGACTTTCTGCTCACGCTTGGCCAGCAAGTAGGGGCCGCGCTCGAACAGTCGGCGCTGGACCGGCAGCTGGCCACGCGCACCACGGCGCTCGAGCAGCTCTCGGCGCGAATGGTCCGGCAGCATGAAGACGAGCGCCGCCGCCTGTCGCGAGAGCTACACGATGAAACGGCGCAGGTCTTCTCGGCAGTGAAGATGCAGCTCGAGGCCTTGCGCCCGCTGGTGGTCGAGGGAGCCTCGCCACGTCTCGATCGCCTGCTGTCGCTGGTGGATACCGGCATCGCCAGCATTCGGCAGGTGACCAGCGATCTGCGCCCCACGTTGCTCGATGATTTAGGACTGCGGCCGGCGCTGCATTCGCTGGTTACCGATTTCACCGAGCGCAGTGGCATTCGCGCCACGTTCGATGCCCCGGCCGGGTTCCCGCCACTGCACCCCGACGCCGATCTGGCGCTGTTTCGGGCACTGCAGGAAGCATTGTCGAACGTGGTGCGCCACGCCCACGCCACGCAGGTCGACGTGTTGGTGTCGGTGGATGGCCACGGGCTGGTGCTGCGCGTACGTGACGACGGCAACGGCTTTCCCATTGGTCGCAACGGCCGCATTCGTGATGCCGAGAACCGCATGGGGCTCACCGGTATGCGCGAGCGGATCTTCGCTATCGGTGGCGATGTCGTGATCGCGAATCGGACCACGGGTGCGGAGGTGCGGATCAGCGCCCCGCGGGTGGACCTCGATCTTTCAACGACTCTGACCCCTTGAACCGTCGTGAACCGACCCGTTGTGACGCCATCTACTGAAGTCGGGCCGGCGCCCACGCGTATCCGTGTGCTGATCGCCGATGATCACGCGCTGGTGCGTGAGGGATTACGCTACGTGCTCGATGCCGATCCCGGCATCGAAGTGGTGGCGGAGGCGGCCAACGGACGCATCGCGGTGGAGCTGGCGCAGCAGTTCGTGCCGGATGTCGTCGTGCTGGATATCACGATGCCTGAGGAGACCGGCTTGCACGCGGCCGCCCGCATCCGCGCGCTGTTGCCGTCGGTGCGCATTCTCCTGCTCAGCATGCACGACCAGAGTGAATACGTGCGTGAAGGGATGCGCATTGGCACGCACGGCTATCTGCTGAAAGACTCGGCCGGCGAAGAGCTGCGGGCGGCGATTCACGCGGTGTCTGCGGGCGGGACATTTTTCAGTCCTGCGGTGGTCAAGCGTCTCAGTACCAGCGAGGCCGCGCCGGTGTCGGCGCCGCATCTGCAGCTCGAGCTGCTCACGCCGCGGGAGCGCGACGTGCTGGGCGGCGTGGCGCGCGGGCTCACGAACAAGGCCATCGCGGCGGAGTTGGGAATCAGCCGGCGCACGGTGGAAGCGCATCGCGAAAGTTTGATGCGCAAGCTCGAGATTCACAGCGTGGCCGGGCTCACGCGATTCGCGCTGGAAGCCGGGCTGATGCCCGACGTCTGACGCGGCTACCGCACGCGGGGGCGCTAGCCCACCGTGGTCACCGATCCGCAAGGACACGGTTGGTCCGCTCCCCGTGACGACATCGAGATATTGGTGTGACCGGCGCGTGGCGCGCTGATCACCAAGTCGTAGCCGGCGCGCGCGATCGTGGTGGTCCATGAGCCCTTTACTGGCCCGACTCGATGCGCGCGACCGCGCGCTGTTTCTCCGCCTCGTGCTGACGGCCACGTCCGCGCGGTCGCGCCGCCGCTTCTGGACCACACTCACCCACGTGGGTGGCGCGCGGGCCAGCATTGCACTCAGCATCGCCTCGGCGGCGTTGCCCGGGGTCACGGTCGCGATGGCGTGGCGCACCCTGCTGCTGCTGGGCGCGTCGCATGCGGTTGTGCAGATCGTGAAGCGTCTGGCAGGCCGCCCGCGCCCCACGGCGTGGCGTGGCGGCGACGGGCCCGACCCCCTCGTGCTCGTCCCCGATCAGTTCTCCTTCCCCAGCGGACACGCCTGTGCCGCCATGGCCGTGGCCGTTGGACTCGCGGTCGCGATGCCGTCGCTCACCATCCCGCTCCTCGTTGCCGCGCTGCTGGTGGGATTCTCGCGCGTGATGCTGGGCGTGCACTATCCCGGTGACGTGCTCGTGGGGCAGGCCATTGCGTTGGTGGCGGCGTACCCGATGCTGCGGTAGGTACGGCGCGGGTAACTGCGAACGGCGAACTCCCCCCTGCTTGCTAGGGAGTTTTGCGTTTTCAGTTGTCAGTTTTCAGTCGGCAGCCGCCCTCTGCATTCACAATATGCGACGCACGTCACATCACCACGTGACAGCGACTGAGATGGGTCGTCACCCACCTGACGACCCCACCCTCGGCCCGATATTCGACATGTTTCTCCCTGAGCTGCTCTCCAGCAGCCTCGCGATGACTCGCGCGACGACGGACGGCGCGCCCCAGCGCCTGCGGCTCGTGAGCTGTCACTTGGAGCGCGGACCGGTGGCCACGTCGCGCGTGTCGGTCGAGTTCGAGGGACCGGTCGAATCACAACGGATCGTGTGCCGGCAGGAGGGCTCGGCCTGTCCGGGCGGGGATCTACGGTTGGCGGCGCTTGCCACGCTGAGCGCCATCACGCAGGCCACCGGCGGCGTCCTCACCTTTGAGTTGATCGGCGTGAAGCCGGTGCGGGCGTTCGACACCATGGTGATGATGGTGGCCGTGTTCGCCCAGCAGGGCGGCGATGTCACGCGTATCGTTGGCGCGGCGATCGTCGAGGACGATCAATTGGTGGCGACGGCGCGCGCCGTGCTGCATGCGGCGAATCGGCTGTCGTCTTCCCTGTTCGAGCAGTGGGCGCCCGTGCGCTGACGTCACCAGACCCACGGAACGTCGAGCAGGGCGGGGGGTCCGACCGGCCTCACCCATTCGATACCGATCCCGTTAGGTTCCCCGCGTGAAACTTTGCTTCCCCTCCGCTCCGCTGGTGCTGCTGCTCGCCACCGGCGCGTGCGGTCACGCGGCATCGGTCGCTCCCGCCGCGGCGCCGACGCCCGTATCGGCGGTGCCGGGGCCGAGGACCACGGCGGTCACGACTCCCGTTTCCAAAGCCGACCGTGCCACCCCCGACGAGGTCGTGCGCACGGCGGTCGGGGTGTTCGGTCGCGACAGCGCGCTGCTGCAGCCGACGGTCAGATCGCCCGGCGATGCCAGCGTGGATGCCGCGGCGGATTCCACGGCCGAGGCCATCGAGGAGCCCTTGTGGGACCTCGACGTGCGCTCGTACGAAACGCACGACCGCGTGGAGTATTATGTGGGGCTGTTCTCCACGGGGCGCGGTCGCGAGACCTTCACGGCACGCCTGTCACGCGGGACGCGCTACGAGCCGATGATTCGCGCCAAGCTGCGGGCCGGCGGCATGCCCGAGGATCTCACCTATCTGGCGCTGATCGAGAGCGGCTACGACCCGCACGCCTATTCGCGTGCGGCGGCGGTGGGGATGTGGCAGTTCATGAGCGGCACCGCCCGTGGGGTTGGGATGCGCGTGGATTGGTGGGTGGACGAACGGCGCGATCCGGCCCGTGCCACCGACGGGGCGATTCGGTTTCTGCGGGACCTGCAAAAGCAGTTCGACGGCTCCCTCTATCTGGCGGCCGCAGCGTACAATGGCGGTCCTGGGCGGGTGGCGCGCGGGCTCACGCGCTTTGCCGGCGAGCTGGATGGCGCGGCCGGGGACGATCGCTTTTTTGCCCTGGCCGAGCAGGACTATCTGCGGGCGGAAACCAAGAATTACGTGCCGCAGCTGATCGCGGCGGCGCTGGTCGCCAAGATGCCCGCGCGCTACGGCGTCGTGATCGATTCGCTGCCACTGTACGGCTACGACTCGGTGTTGGTGGCGCCGGGCACGAGCCTCGGGCATATCGCGGCGGCCAGCGGTGCCACCAAGGCCGAGGTGCGTGATCTGAACTCCGCGGTGCTCCGCGGGATCACGCCCCCCGACGCCGACTTCTGGGCACGGGTCCCGGTGGGGCTGGCCGACCGCACGCGACTGGCGCTGGACAGCATTCCGGAGGCGGACCGGCGCGGATACCGCACGGAGCCGGTGAGCGGCAGCACCACCACGCCTGCCGGTTTCGCCGACCGGCACGGCGTCACGCTCAAGCAGCTCCGTTGGTTCAATCCCGCGATCAAGACCACGAAGAAGGGGCGTCTGGTCGCCGGTCAGTCGCTGCGGATTCCGAGCGATCTGGCCATCGAGTTTGCACGTGAGATCCCGGATCCCGCCATCGAGCGGTACGGCGGATCGTCACCCACGACGCTCACCTCGCGCGGCATCCATGTGGTGAGGCGCGGCGAGTCGCTGGGGGCGATCGCCAAGCGCTATGGCACCACGGTGACCCGCCTCAAGGCACTCAACCGCATCAAAGGCTCCCGCGTGATCGCCGGCCAAACGCTGCGGGTGCGCAGCGGAAGCACCGCGGCCAAGAAGGCGACGGCCAAGAAGGCGACGGCCAAGAAGGCGACGGCCAAGAAGGCGACGGGGAAAAAGAAGACGGCGTCCTCCAAGAAGAAGACGCCGCCGCGGCGATAGTCAGACCGAGGGCTGCGCCTCAGCGATGTCAGTATTTCAGAAAATCGTGCGGGAACACACGACGGCTATTAACCGATGACGTGGATGGCCACCGGGTTGTAGCCGGTCGTACCGTTGCACTTGCCCGTGCGATCGGGGCTAAAATGGTAGCGCGATTGACCGCTGTGGGTGCTATCGCCTAACCCAATCGGCAACCCGCAGCCCCAATGGGTCGCAGTGTCGGTACCTCCTCCCGCGACCGCATCCAGCTCTGCATCGGTCAGCGAATCGTCGTTCGGGCGCAGTGCATCGGACATCAGGACCTCTGGGGCGTGGGGGACGTGCATCCGACCCGTCTGCACCACCGGAAGTTACACGTTCCGAACTATTCCAGCACCCCGCGCCCACGGTAGCCCTTCGTGATAAGGCTCTCGTAGCCGTTGGCGGGGTCGCGCCCCATGCTGATCGACTTCTGCACGGCGATCGGACCGCGGTTGTACACCAGCAGCGCCAGCTTCAGGTCGCCCTTGTAGTCGCGGATAAGACCGCGCAGGTACGTGAACCCGATCCGGAGGTTCACGTCGGGGTCAAGCAACTGTGCTCGCGTGACGCCGGGTTCGTGTTCGCGGGCGGTGCCGAGCATCAGCTGCGTGAGACCGAGGGCGCCGGCCGGACTGACGGCCCGCGGATTGAAGACACTTTCCACGCGAACCAGACGGAAGCCGAGCTCCGGCTCGATCCCCGCCGTGGTCGCCGCGTCATAGATGCGGCGGGCAAGGTCCGGCTTGATGCGGTACTTCGCGCTATAGGTATAGATGCGATGCCAGCGACTGAGCGACTCGCCGCGTTCGCGCTCCTTCGCATCGATCCCGAACGGGAGGGCCAGTGCGGCCACGCCCTTCGAGCGCTTGAGCACTTCACCCGCCGGCCGCCAGAGCGGTTGGATGGGCAGGCTGGGCGCACTGGGTACGGGGGCAGCGGGCGCCATCAGGATGGTCCCCGACGTGGCCGGGACTGCGACCCGCGCGGGAGGCTCGGGGGTGACCAGCACGGCAAGCGTGAACACCACCGCGGCCGCCACGAACACCTTCGTCAAACGGCGCTTTGCATGACGACGGTGCATCCGCTGTCTGCGAGCCACGGCGCCTCGGCTCGGTACTTTGTTGGTCGAATCGGTCATGACACCTCTCGATCAGCAGGAGACTCACGGATCTCTGGTGAAGTCCCCCTTCGTGCCGCCGCGCTTCTCGCGCAGCACGATCTCGGAAATCACCATCGTCCGGTCGATTGCCTTCGCCATGTCGTAAATCGTTAACAACGCCACGGAGACTGCAGTCAACGCTTCCATCTCCACCCCAGTCTGGGCGGTGGTTCTGACGAATCCCTCGACCCGAAGGCCCGGCAGGGACTCATCAACGTTAACCCGGACATCGATCCCGGACAAAGGGAGCGGGTGGCACAGCGGGATCAGGTCGGCCGTCCGCTTGGCGGCCTGGAGGCCGGCCAGTCGCGCCACCGGGATCACATCGCCTTTCTTTAAGGTGTTGTTTTGTATAGCTTTAAGTGTATTCGGCTCCATCGAGATCGCGCCGCTGGCCAGCGCTGATCGGACCGAAATCGGCTTCTCGGCCACGTCCACCATCGTGAAATTTCCTGCCGCATCGAGGTGCGAAAACTCGCGCCCGGGCAGTTCCGGCTTGTCTGGATTCACGGGCGAAGGGTCCGATGAAGGGAGGAGAGCAGCGACGCGCCAAGCAGCTGCGGGCTCACATTGCCCTGCGCTTTGGCCTTCGCGAATTCAACATCTACCACCGCCGAGGCGGTGCGTCGCGCGTCGGCATCACGGCCGGCGTCCACGAGCTGTCTGGCGCGTGCATGCAACAGATGCGTGAGCGCCTCCAGGGTATCGGTGAACGCGCCACGCGCGCCGGCCACGCCCTGGCGGGCGGCCGCTTTCGTGCGTTCGGCGACACCATCCGGCGTGGACGGCTGCAACGCGGCATCGAGAATGCGCCGCGCCGCGGCGAACGCCACCGCCATCGTGTCGCCGGCGAACAGTTCACCGGGCGCGCCATTCATGCGCGACACGGCGTCGGCGCGCGGCACGCGGGCCAGTTTGCGCGACACCACCGCATCGTCGAGAAAGGCGTCGATGTCGGCGCGGCCGAGGGCCGGCACACGGATCGCGACCACGCGCGACTTGATCGTGGGCAGCAGGTTTCCCGGTTCGCTGGTGGTCAGAATGATGGTCGTACCCGGTGGCGGCTCCTCGAGCAGTTTGAGGAACGCATTGGCCGCCTGATCGGCCCCTTCCTGCGAGACCATCCGTTCGGCGTCGCCGACCACGAACACCGAGCGCCGCGCCATCGCCGGCCGGAGCGAGGCCTGATGGACCAGCGCACGCACGGTGGCCACGTACAGCCCCTCGGTACCCAGCGACGGCGCCCACACCCCTTCGGCTTCCATCCGCTCGGCGATCGCCTCGCTGTAGTCCGCCTTCACATCGGCCGGATCGGCGTCGCCGTCCTTCAGGCGGGGGCGCGGAAAGAACCAGTGGAGATCGGGGTGCACGCCGCGCACGGCGTACCGGCAGTGCTGGCACTCCCCGCACGGTTCGTCGAGGCGCCCGGCCATTGCCCGCTCGCAGAGCAGATATTGGCCCAGCCAAAGTCCGAGGCGCTGCTTGCCGACACCGCGGCGACCTTGCAGCATGAGACTGGCCGGCAGCCGGTCATCGGCGGCCGCCGCCGTGAGCCGGTGCCGCAGCGCGGCATGTCCGTAGAGCGGGCGAAGCGACATGCGCGCAATATGCAGGGATCACGGCCCTCCCCGTCAGTCCGCCTTCATGACTCCGATGATTCAGTTCTCTGGTGTATGCACTTGCCTCGTCGCCGTCGGTTTGGCGGTGAGCGCCGCGTCGGCACCGGTCGGCGCCCAACAGCGCGCCCGCACCATGGGGCTCGCGCCCGGCGTGTTCACCCCGGGGCCCAACAACGCCATCACTGACGTGGCCGGCGTGCGCGTGGGCCATGAAACGGTCACCATGGGCGACTCGATCCGCACGGGGGTCACCGCCATCATCCCGCATGGCGGCGACCTGTATCGCGATCGCGTGCCGGCGGCGCTGCATGTGGGCAATGGCTTCGGCAAGCTGCTGGGGGTCACCCAGCTGCGCGAACTCGGCGAGCTCGAAACGCCGATCCTGCTCACCTGCACCCTGTGTATCTGGCAGGCCGGTGACGCCCTCGCGCACTTCATGCTGGCCAAGCCGGAGAACGCCGCCGTGCGGTCGATCAACCCGGTGGTGGGGGAAACGAACGATGGGCAGCTGAACGCCACGCGGTCGCGGCCGGGGATCGCCGACGCCGTGAACCGGGCGCTGGCGAGCGCCGACACCGGGCGCGTGGCCGAGGGGAGCGTGGGCGCGGGGCACGGCACGGTGATGTTCGGCTGGAAGGGGGGCATCGGCACCTCGTCGCGCAAGCTGCCGGCGTCGCTGGGTGGGTACACGGTGGGCGTGATCGTCCAGGGCAACTACGGCGGCGTGCTGCAAATGGCGGGCGTGCCGGTCGGCCAGCTGCTTGGCCGGTACGCCTTTCAGCGCGACGTGGAGCGGGCGGGGAGTCCGCCGCCGCGGGGCGGTGGGCCGGGTGATCGCGGCGCCGAGCGCGGGGACGGGTCGTGCATGATCGTGATCGCCACCGACGCGCCGATCTTGTCGCGTAATCTCGAACGATTGGGGGCGCGGGCGGTGATGGGGCTGGCGCGTACCGGTTCGAGCGCCTCGAACGGATCGGGTGACTACGTGATTGCCTTCTCCACCTCGCCGCGCGTGCGGCGGGCGCCTGACGCCACCATCTCCACGAACGACGAGCTCGGGAACGAAGCGATGTCGGCGCTGTTTCAAGCGGTAACGGAAGCCGCCGAGGAAGCCCTGTACGACGCGTTGCTCATGGCCACTCCGGTGTCCACGCGAGCTGCCCGGGTCAATCCGCTGCCGCGAGATTCCGTGCGCGTCCTATTGGAAGCCCGCGGCATTCGCTCCCCCAGATAATCGATACGAACATGGATTCAGCATCTCTCCTGATGGCGGCGGGCGATCGGCCGCAGGCGGCCTCGCGCGCCACGGTCGCCACGTTGCCGTGGCAACTGGCGGCGGTGGTCTTCGCCGCCACCAGCGTGATCGTGGGGCTGATCTGGGATATCTCGTGGCACATGACGATCGGCCGCGACACGTTCTGGACGCCGGCGCACCTGGCGATCTACACCGGTGGGGCCGTGGCCGGGTTGGCGTGCGGCGTCGAGGTGCTCCGTCGTTCGTTCTTCTCGGGCACGAAACCCGCCGACGGCGTGACCGTGTGGCGCCTGTTCAATGGCCCGCTCGGGGGCTGGCTGTGCATCTGGGGGGCGGTCGCCATGCTGACGTCGGCGCCGTTCGACGACTGGTGGCATGCGGCGTACGGACTCGACGTGAAGATCATCAGCCCGCCGCATGCGTTGTTGGCGCTCGGCTTCATCACGATTCTCGGTGGCGCGCTGATCATGGCGGTGGCCGAGCAGGGGCGTGAGGCCGATCGGGGTGGTGAGCATGCCGCGGGAAGTGCGCCGTACGTCGTGGCGTACACCGGTGGACTCGTGCTCGCGATGCTGTCGATTTTCACCACCGAGTATCACGATCGCGAAGCGATGCACCTGGGCAGCTTCTACGTGGTCTCCTCGCTGGTCTTCCCGTTCGCGCTGGTGGCGGCGGCGCGCAGCACGCGGCTCCGGTACGGTGCGACGGCCACGGCGCTGGTGTACACGCTCGTGATGTGCGTGCAGTTGTGGGTGTTGCCGCTGTTCGAAGGATCGCCGAAGCTCGGACCGATCCGCACGGCGGTCACGCACATGGTGTCGCTCGACTTCCCGCTGCTGTTGTTGCTTCCCGCTGTCGGCATCGACTTGCTCATGCCGCGCCTTCGCGAGCGCGGCGCCTGGCTGCAGGCCGTTGTGCTGGGCGTGCTGTTCGTGGCCGTGCATGGTGCGACGCAATGGCCGTTCGCGAACTTCCTCGTGAGCGATGCCTCGCGAAACTGGTTCTTCAACACGGACAACATTCCGTACATGATGCCGCCCGATTGGCTGCGCTCCCTGCGCCAATTCGAGCGTGAGCCGCTCTCGCACACGGTGCGCGCCTTCGGCGTGGCGGTCGTGCTGGCCGTGCTGTCGGCGCGAGCCGGACTCGGTTGGGGGAGCTGGCTGCGCTCGGTGCGTCGGTGACCGCCGTACGCATGACTCGATCCCGTTTGCTGGGCATGAGGCTGTCGCGCCTCGGCGCGCGACTCACGGTGCTTGGTAGCGCGCTCTTGGCCTTCGTGCTGCTTTCGGCGCACATCGGCACGAATCAGGTGGTGTTCGAGGGGCAGGCGGGGGGCTACCCGGTGCGTGTGCTGATCACCCCGCCGGGCGTGGTGCCGGCGCAGGTGCCTATCACGGTGCGCGTGCTGCGCGGTACCCCAACGCGCGTCACGGTGCGCGCGGCGCAGTGGAATGTCGGCACGAAGGGCGCGCCACCGGCGGAAGACGCCGCGCTGGTGCCCGGTGATTCCGGGGTGTGGGCGCATGACTTGTGGATCATGACGGCGAACGTGTACTCGGTGTATGTCGCGGTGGAGGGGCCCGCTGGCAGCGGCTCGGTGGTCGTCCCGATGCAAACGAGCGCCACACGTACGCTGGGCATGGAGCGCGGCATGGGTGCGGTCCTGATCGCCCTGGGCACGCTGCTGGTGGCGGGGATGCTCACGATCATCGGGGCGGCGGTGCGCGAAGGGCCAGTACCTCCCGGGCAATCGCCGCCGCCGGCGCGGGTGCGCGGCGCGCGCATCGCAATGGCCTCCGGTGCGGCGCTGCTCGCGCTCGCCGTGTTCGGCGGATCGACGTGGTGGGACGCGGAAGATCGAGCCTACCGGCGTCGGATGCTGAAGCCGATCGCGATGGAGGCATCGGTGCGGCTGGTGGACGCCGAACGCGTGCTCACGATGGCGATCACCGACTCGCTGTGGCGTACGAATCGCTTTGCGCCGCTGATGCCCGACCACGGCAAGCTGATGCACCTGTTCCTGATCCGTGCCGACGGCGCGGAGACGCAGAGTGCACTCGCGCATTTGCATCCGCTGCGCGTGCACGCCGACAGCTTCGTGACGCGTGTGCCCGCGTTGCCCGCCGGGCGCTACCTGCTGTTCGGCGATCTGCTGCTGCAGAACGGCGCGCAGCGCACGCTGGTGGACACCATCGACGTCCCGGTGACGCCGGTGGTTCCGGGGGAGGAGGGGGGCGTACCCGTGGCCGTGAGTTCGGCGGTCGTGCCGGCGCTCGATCCCGACGATGCGTGGAGCGGAGTGACGCCGGTGACGTTGGGCGCCGCGTATCGACTGGCGAGTGGCGGGATGGTGGTGCTCACTGCCGATGCGCGCGTGGACGCGGGGCGTGATCTCCGGCTTGTGGCCACGGTCACGAACGCCGACGGATCAGCGGCGATCCTCGAGCCGTACATGGGCATGGGCGGCCACGCGATGGTGCTGCGCCGTGATGCCGGCGTGTTCGTGCACCTGCATCCCATGGGCACGGCCAGCATGACCGCGCAAGCGCAGCTCATGCGCCGGGAGCGCGGCGATACCGCACTGCTCGACTCGGCGCAGATCGCCGCCGTCATGGCCAGCGCGGAAACGGTGGACGGTGGTGCGCACGCGATGCACGCCATGGGGGCGGCGGAACTCTCGTTCCCGTTCGCGTTCCCGAGTGCCGGTGCGTATCGCGTGTTCGTACAGGTGCGGCGCAACGGCGTCGTGGAAACGGCGGCGTTCGACGTGTCAGTGGGGGAGAAGGGGCGCTGACGCTAACGTGCCATGATGTCGGCGAGCACCGCCCCCGCCGTGGCGCGCCCGCCGGCACCAGGTCCCTGAAACACGAGCGATCCGGCGCTTTCGCTCTCCACCACGATGCGGTTGAACGGTCCGGGCACGTGCGCCCACGCATCGTCGCGCGCCACACGCGTGGGCAGAATGCGCGCCGTCAGTGCGCCGCCTTCCCACGCACAACTGGCGATCAGCTTTACACGATCGCCTTCGAGCGCCACCTGAGTCGCCCACGCGGCCGTCTCCGCATCGATACCACGGCGCGTGACCGTGTGAGTGGCGGGATCCACGCCGAAGCACATCCATGCCAGCACGCGCAGCTTGTCTTCGGCGTCCTGCCCGGAGAGGTCGCGCGTGGGGTCGGCTTCGGCATAGCCCAACTGCTGAGCAGTGGCGACGGCTT
>CANHNQ010000107.1 GCA_947462095.1 Gemmatimonadota bacterium | reverse complement strand
GCCTTCCGTCTTCACGCCCTGATCGAGGAAGAAGTCGGTGGAGCGGTCGGAACGGTCGTACGACAAGTTGCCGTCGACGGTGAGCCACGAGCGGGGCGTGTAGCGCGCTTCCATGGCACCCTGCGTGCGTGCGCGATTCCGGTTGCGCTTTTCGGTGGACAGCACGTACAGCGGGTTCTCTTCGCGTCCTTCGAAGTCGGGCTGGAAGATGTACGGCGTGCCATCGGGATCCGGCTGACGCAGATCGACGTCCGGCGCCTGATTGATCAGGTCGAAGAAGGTGTCATCATACAGGTTCAGACGCGTGGAGCGGCTGTGATACGCGCTCACACCGATACTGAGGTCGCTGCGCGGACGATGATCGAGGTTGAGCCGGAAGTCGTTCTGATCGTAGCGGCCGCTGTTCAGGACCACGCCGTCTTCCTTCTGGTTCACATACGAGAAGAACCAGTTCGTCTTGCCGCCGTTCTGCGCAATGTTCAGCGAGTTGCGCATGAAATCGCCGGGATTGAAGAAGCGATCCACCTGGTCGTAGAACGTGCCCGCCTTGAACGGATTGTCCTGAAAGCGCGCGTAAATGGGATCCGGCACGCGCTGCTCACGGGGAACCACCTGGCCCGCCGCGTTCAGGAACTCACCCTGCTCGTTCGACAGGAACGAATGCTGCTGCGCCCAGTTCACCTTGCGACCGAGCTCGTTGTTTCCATACTCGGTGCGGAGCGTGAACTTCGTGGTGCCTTCCGCGAGGCCCGTCCCACGGCGCGTGCGGATCTGGATCACACCCGACGCCGCGCGCGAACCATACAGCGAGGCAGCCGCGGCGCCCTTCACCACTTCCACGCTTTCGATATCCATCGACTGGAGATCGGCGCTGGCCGCGTCGAACGAGGCCGATTGAATCACGCCGTCGACCACCACCAGCGGGGAGTTCCCCTTGCTGATCGAGGTCGGCGTGCGCAGCTGGATGTTCGTGCCGCTACCCGCCTGTCCGGTGGGAATCACGCTGACGCCGGCAATCTTGCCCTGAATGGTCTCGAGCGCGTTCGACGCAGGCACCGGCGCATCTTCCGCGCTCACACGACCCACGGAAAACGGCACACGCGTGCCGGAGGCGGGGTCCACGACACCCGTGGTCACCATCGCCTGCAGGTTGAGCGCGGCGGCCGCCATCTTGACGTCGTAGGTCAGCGTGCTGCCGCCCGCAACGACGATGCCGGCGCGCACAACGCGGCGATAGCCGAGGCGAATGGCCTCGATGCCGTAGGTACCCGCCGACACCGTCGGGAAGGTGAAGCGCCCCTCAGCGTTCGTGCGCGCCTCGAGCCGAATCGTGCCACGCGACAGGAACAGCTGCACCGATTGCAGCGGCTGTCCTGACGCCGAGTCGGACACGACACCAGCGACGCGACCGGGAGCCGTGCCTTGTGCCTGGAGTGTCTGGGTGCCGGCGAGGCCGAACACGAGTGAGGCCGCGAGCATGAACGGCGCGGCAAAGCGAGGGACCATCGTTCCTCCAAAAGAAGCGAGCTGACCTGCGTATACCGGCAGACTGGATTGCATGACGAGACAGCCTGCCGATTCGCAGTGCGAACGGGACGCACCCCCCACTATACAAAAGGAGCTGCCGGGATGACAGTCGACCCCCTTTGCCACGCGCGACGGATAGACCCGTCACGCCAACGGCGACACCGTCAGCGACGCAGGGCCCGTCCGGCGAAGACGTTCATCATCTTCCGCTCCTGCACCGCCGCTTGTCCGTTCACGAACACCCACACCATGCCGGTGGACAGCCGTGTCGGCTCCACGTAGGTGGCTTCGTCGCGAATCGTGGTGGGGTCGAACACGATCACATCGGCGAACGCGCCGGCGCGCAGCACACCACGATCGGCAATGCGATAGGTCTCCGCCACCTGCCCCGACGACGCGCGCACCATCCGCTCCATCGTGATCACCGACTTGTCGAGCACGTAGCGACGGATCTTGCGCGGGTACGTGCCGTACAGCCGCGGGTGTCCGCCCGATCCGTCGGAGCTCGTCATCACGAAGGGGTCCTGCATGAACGTCTCGATGTCGGCTTCGGTCATGTTGAACGAGGCCACACTCATGTCGAGCCCCTCGTTGATCATCGCCAGCGCGGTCTCCACCGCGGGCAGGTTTCGCTCGGCGGCCGCCTGCTTGAGCGTCTTGCCGATATACACCCTGGCCGCCGTGCCGCCGCCCGTGAGCAGCAACGAATTGTCCCCGCCGCGACGACGCAGATTGTCGCGCATCTCCACGAGCATCCGCTCGCGAAGTGTCGCGTCGGCAATGCGCAACGTCAGCGAATCGTTGCCGCCGGCTTGGGCCCAGCGTGGCAGCAACGCGGCACTCAAGCCCGTGCCGCTAGCCGTCCACGGATACTGATCGGCCGTGACCACACAGCCCGTGGCGCGCGCCTCGCGCATGATGCCCAGCACGCTGTCGGCCTTCCCCCACACATCGACGCCCAACGTCTTGATGTGTCCCACATTCGCGGTGAGCCCCGACTCGCAGCCGATACGAATGGTTTCGCGTACCGACGCCAGCAGCCCGATGGTATAGGAGGACTCGTCGCGCTGATGCGTGTCGTACACGCCACCGAAGGGTTTCGCCGCAGAGATCACGGCGATGGCCTCATCGGTGCTGGCGTAGCTCTGCGGCGCGTAGAAGAGTCCCGAGCCCACACCGAAGGCGCCTTCTTTCATGGCCTTGGTGATGAGCGCGCGCATGGAGTCGATCTGCACCGTCGTGGCCGGCGCCGACGACGCGCCCATCACGTGCGAGCGCACGGTGCCGAATCCCACGGTGGCATACGCGTTGGTACCGAGCCCCAGCCGATCGGATTCGTCGAGCACGCGCTTCACATCGAACGGCCCGCGCCCGTCTGGCCCAATGGTCACCGTGGTAACGCCCTGCATCAGCGACGACGCGCTGAGGCGCCGCTCGGCGTTCAACCGCGGCAGCCCTTCATACGCGTGCGTGTGCGGATCGATGAACCCCGGCGACACGATGAGCCCCGTGGCATCGATGCGACGCGCCGCGGTCGTCCCGTTCGGGATGGCACCCACAAACGCGATGCGATCGCCGCGAATGCCCACGTTGGTGACGCGACCCGGTGCACCGGTGCCATCGTACACCATCGCGCCGGTGATGAGCACGTCCACCGCGCTTTGTGCCGGCAAGGTGCCCCCAGGCAGAAGCGAGGCAACGACCACGCCACGCAGCGCGGCGCGACGGACGGACGAGAGGAGAGTCATGATGGGAAAGTGTGTATTGAAGGCCCTACGAGAGCGGCGACGCGCCTGCACCGTGCGGGCGGCGCGGAACCGTGGCGCCGGCCGCGAAGCCGTCGCGCACGGCGGGCACCAGCGTGGACCACGGCAAGGCCCCGTGGACCTGTTCGGCAGAATGGTACGGCAGCATCTTGGGATTCTATGCCTCGAGACGCCATGCGGAACCAGCAGTTGGACCCTTCGATGAACGTCGTGATCATCGGTGGCGGAGTGATGGGAGCAGCGACCGCCTCGTTTCTGGCCGCACGGTACGGCCTTCGCGCCACCGTGCTCGAGCGAGACGCGTCGTATGCGAGGGCGTCGAGTGCGCTCTCCGTCTGCGCCATCCGGCAGCAGTTCTCCACCGAGATCAATATCCGCATCTCACAGGAGAGCTTGCTCTTCTACCGCGACATCGGCCACCAACTGGCCGTGGGACCCGATCGCCCATCGATCGGCCTCGTGGAGCCGGGATACCTGTATCTCGCCACCGAGGCCGGCGCCCGCGTGCTCGCGGAGAATCAGGCGCTCCAGGCACGGTGCGGTGCGGACGTCGCGCTGTTGTCGCTCCCCGAGCTCACGGCGCGATTCCCGTGGTTGTCGCTCGAGCAGATTGCGTTGGGCTCGCTGGGGCTCTCCACGGCCACGAGCGGCGAGGGCTGGTTCGATGGCTATTCCGCGCTCCAGGCGTTCCGGCAGCACGCCATCGCGCACGGTGCACGCTTTGTGCAGGCGGAGGCCGTCGATTTCGACACACGCGCGGGCGCGGTGCAGTCGGTGATCACACGGCAGGGTGAACGCCTCGCCGCCGACGCCGTCCTGATCGCGGCCGGGGCATGGTCGTCGCCGGTCGCGGCGGTGCTGGGCGTCGACTTGCCCATCCGCGCCCGCAAGCGCGACGTGTTCGCGCTACAGGCGCCGGGACCGTTGCCGGGGTGTCCCCTGGTGATCGACCCCAGCGGCTTCTGGTTCCGCCCCGACGGCGACACGGGCCAGTTCCTCTGCGGCTCACCACCGCGTGGCGCGGACCTCGATGATGTGCCGCTCGAGCAGGTGGACCACGGCCTGTTCGACGAGTGGCTCTGGCCGCGGCTCGCCGAACGCGTGCCGATGTTCGACGAACTGCGGGTCACGAGCTCGTGGGCGGGGTACTACGAATACAACACCTTCGATCAGAACGGGCTGGTTGGCCGGCTCCCCGGTACCGACAACGTGTTCGTCGCGGCCGGCTTCTCCGGACATGGCCTGCAGCAGGCGCCGGCGATCGGCCGGGGCATGGCCGAGTTGATCGCCACGGGGACGTATGCGTCGCTCGATCTGTCGCCACTGCATCTCGAGCGGCTCGCGAACCACGCACCGCTGCTCGAACGCAACGTGATCTAGCGCTGACGCGGCGGGTCGGTGGCGGCCGTGGCCGTATCAAGCAGCGTGCGGACCTGCGACGCCAGCGCATCGATACCGAACGGCTTGTGCAGGAACGCCTCACGCGGCGATGTCGTATCCACGAGTGCGAGGTGTTCGGAGTACCCACTGATGAAGAGCACCCGCATGTCGGGCCTGAGCTCGCCCACGTCGCGCAGTAAGTCGCGCCCGCCGAAGTCGGGCATGACCACGTCGGCAATCAGCAGATCGATTACGCCCAGATAGGCATTCGCCAGCGTCACGGCGTCGGCACCGCATTCCGCGGTGAGCACGGTGTAGCCCAGACGCGTGAGGGTGCGCGAGATGAAGGTGCGGACGCCGACTTCGTCTTCCACGAGCAGCACGGTCTCGGTCCCGCTTTTCACGAGGGACGTCGGCACGTGCGCACGGTCGGGGAACGGGGCATCCGCCGAGACGGCGGGGAGCAACACGCGAAAGGTGGTGCCGGCGCCGAGGATGCTGTCGACCTGCAGCTGGCCGCCGGCCTGCGTGACGATGCCGTACACCATCGACAGGCCGAGGCCCGTCCCCTTGCCGACCGGTTTGGTGGTGAAGAACGGCTCGAACAGATGCGAGCGGACCTCTTCGCTCATGCCGGTGCCGGTGTCCGCCACGAGCAATTCCACGTACTCGCCAACCGGGAGCTGCAGCGAGGCCGACTCGGTGGGCGTCTCGATACGGCGTCGCCGCGTGGACAGCGTGAGCGTACCACCCGCGGGCATGGCGTCGCGCGCATTGACGGCCAGGTTCAGCAACACCTGCTTGAGCTGTCCCGCATCGGCACGCACGACGGCCGGTTCGGCATTCAACGCCAGCTTGATCAGGACGTTCTCGTTGATCAGTCGGCGAATCAGCAGCATGGTGTTCTCAACGACGGTGTTGACGCTCAACAGCCGCGTCTCCACCACCGCCCGTCGGCTGAACGACAACAGCTGCGTGGTCAGCTCGGTCGCCCGATCGCCTGCGTCGAGAATGCCCTCCACGAGCCGCTGCCGTTCATCGTCGGGTTCGATCTCGTCGCGCAAGCTCTGGGTGCAACCCAGAATGACCGTGAGGAGATTGTTGAAGTCGTGCGCGACGCCGGCGGCGAGGCGTCCCATGGCGTCGATCTTTTGCGCATGGCGCAGCTGCTCCTCGGTGGTCCGATGCTCCGTGATGTCGAGCCCGTAGCCGAGGACATGCTGAATCACGCCGTCGGGGTCGAACACGGGGGACAGGAACCGTCGGAAGTAGCGTCGCTCGCCCGAACGGGTGGTGAACGATTCCTCGAACGTTTTCGAGATGCCGGTCGCGAGCACGTCGCGAATCAGCTGGATGCGCTGCTGCGACACGTCGGCGGGCAGGCCGCGGAATGCGCCATACTGCGCATCGGTCTTGCCCACGATCCATTCGCGCACCTCGGCGTCGGCGATGGCGCTGGGCGTGACGTATTCGTAAATGCCATCCGGCGAGAACACGGCCAGCTGCGCCGGTAACGCATCGAGAACGCGTCGATGGAAATCGGTCACGCGGGCGACTTCGCCCACCGCGTCTTGCTGGTCGGTGACATCCGTGCACGTCCACGCCCAGCCCACCACATGACCGTCGTCGAACAGCGCCCGCACATGGCGTTCGATCGTGCGTCCATTCCGCTGCGGCAATCGATCCCGACTGGGCTCCGACGATGACGTCCGCCCGCGAAAAAACGCGTCTGGATCGGCACACGTGGCCGCGGCCGCGGCCAACACATCGGCGGACGGAGCCTCGCCCAGGTTGAACAGCGCGCGAAAGGGCGCGTTCACCATCACGACCTCGCCCGACACCCGCTCCACCACGCTGGCAACGGGCAAGCCGTTCTCCAATGCGAGTGCGCAGATGGCGTCGTGATCGGAGCGGGGCATGCAGTCCTTCAAGCTGGACGAGGATATGTCAGGTGGTACGAACCATTTAGCTTACCGATCAGGCCGTCGACGCGCTAGGAACGGTTTTCGGAATACGGGACCCCGGCCTTCGGTCAGCAGCGATATTTCACGGCGTACGACGCTTCGCCTTCTCTCTTCGGTGCGTTCATGCCCGCCAGCCATTCGGAAAGTCACAAGAGCGCCAGCATCGGCTGGCTGCGCGCGGCGGTCCTTGGCGCGAACGATGGACTGATCTCGACGAGCAGTCTCGTGGTCGGTGTCGCGGCCGCACAACGCGATCGTGCCTCCGTCGTGGTGGCGGCACTTGCCGGGCTCGTGGCCGGCGCACTGTCGATGGCGGCCGGAGAGTACGTGTCGGTGAGCTCGCAGGCGGATACCGAAACGGCGGACTTAGCGCGCGAGAAGAGGGAGCTCGCCACGCAGCCCGAGCACGAACTGGCGGAGCTGGCCGGTATTTATCAGGCACGCGGCCTCAGCCCAGCACTGGCACACCAGGTGGCGATCGAACTCACCGCGTACGACGCCCTCGGCGCACATGCGCGCGACGAGTTGGGGATTCACGAACTCACGCGCGCGCGGCCCATTCAGGCGGCGCTCGCCTCGGCGGCGGCCTTTGCCGTAGGCGCCGGGCTTCCCGTGCTCTTCGTGTTCGTGGCCCCCACGGCGATTCTCACGCCGCTGGTGTTCGGCTCCACGATCATCGCATTGGGCGGACTCGGTATGCTGGCCGCGCAGCTCGGTGGCGCCTCCCTGGTGCGTGGGGCCGCACGCGTCACGTTCTGGGGAGCGATTGCGATGGCGTCCACCGCGCTGATCGGCAATCTGGTCGGGTCACCGGTTTAAGGTCCGATGCCCAGATCCCCCGTCGCGCGAAGCGCCAAGCGCGTGACGCGCACCCTCAAGTCGCACGTCACCACGCTCGGTGCCACCGTGGGCGCCACGTGGACCACCTACGTGGTGAACGGCCTCGCCGGTGGTGCGCTGATGCAGTACGGCGTGATTCCGCGCACCCTCACCGGACTGCGCGGCATTCTGTTCGCGCCGTTCCTGCACGCGAATATGCAGCACCTGATCGCCAACACCATTCCGTTTCTGGCGATGGGCTGGCTGGTGATGCTCCGCGACGCGCGCCACTTCCTGCCGGTCACGGTGTTCGCCATGCTCGGCTCCGGACTCATGGCGTGGCTGTTGGGTGCGCCGGGCTCCGTGCACATCGGCGCCAGCGGCGTGGTGTTCGGCTACTTCGGCTTTCTGCTGCTTGGGGGATGGTACGCCCGCAGCTTCGTGAGCATCACGCTCAGCGTGCTCGTGGCCGTGTTGTGGGGCGGCCTCGTGCTTGGCATCGCCCCCGGTCAGGTGGGCATCAGCTGGCAGTCACATCTGGGTGGATTCGTGGCCGGCGTGCTGGCGGCGCGGCGGTACCGGCGCGGGCGTTAGGAGACCGGTCCGTCGGCATGGGGCGAGGCCGCGCGCCCCGGACGGCAACCCGGTCGACCGGCACGTGCGGCGCGTTGGCTGGCTTCCCCACACGTATCGGCCTCTGGTAGACCTGTCGTGCGCCCGTCGGTACAATCTCTGGGCGACACGTCACGTTCGCACCACGTTCCCACCACGCTCCCGAGCTCCCATGCCCCGTTCTGCTGCCTTCAGCCCGCGCGGTCCCGCCGCCATCGGCCCGTACTCGCATGCCGTCTGGGCCGGCGATCTGCTGTACTGCTCGGGCCAGACGCCCATCGACCCGGCCACCACGACGCTGATCGACGGCGACGTGACGGCGCAGACGCACCGCGTGTTCGACAACCTGCAGGCGGTGGTGGAAGACGCCGGTCTGACCATGGACGACGTGATCAAGTGCAACGTGTACCTCACCGACATGGCGAACTTTGCCGCCATGAACGCGGCCTACACCACGCGCTTCTCGGCGCCCTATCCGGCCCGCACCACGGTGGCCGTGGCCGGCCTGCCGCTGAATGCATCGGTGGAGATCGAGCTGGTGGCCAAGCGCCCGTAAGGCGCCGGCTGGACGGCCGTCACGCCACGAGGGGCCGGTCCACTGCGGACCGGCCCCTCGTGTCTATCATCCCAACCCTCATCCGTTCGGTGCCGAACGGCTAGTTCGCCGGCACCGCCATCGTGATGCCGTTGGCCGCCAGCAGCGCGCTCATCGCGCGGGCCCGCGCCATGAACGCCTTCGACTCAGTCACCGCCGCCGCCACCGCCGCCTTGGCCGATGCGGCCTGCTTCTGCACCGACTCGCTCGGCGTTTCCCACAGGCTCAGCATGCCGCTTTTCACGGCACCCAGACGTGCCAGCACGTTGGCGTCGTTCGCGCCGAAGCCCGCGCCGCCGCCACCGCCGCCGGGACCGAACGCCACCGCCGGGGCACCCGCACCGAGCTTGGCGCGGACGGCGTCGAACTCCTTCCGGAACGCCGCGAACTGCGTCTTCACGCTGTCGGCCAGCGAGGGCGTGGAATCGATCTTGGCCGCCGCCTTGCGCACGTCGGCCAGCAGCGCCGTCATCGGTGCCGCCGCCGCGGCGCCGGCCTGCTGCGCGCTGTGCAGTTCCGTGGCGAGGGCGTTGTAGGCCACCCGCTGTGCCCCCGTGAGCTGTACCTGCGGGTCCATCACGATCGTGAGCGGCTTCGATTCCACCGTCTTGCCGTCGACCACCAGTGCCACCGTGTACGTGCCCGGCAACACCTGCGGACCCTGATTGGCGCCACCGCCGCCACGACCGAATCCACCGCCACCGGCACCGCCGGCCGCCGCGCACGGGTTCTCCGGCAGATAGCCGATCGTCGGCAGCGGCGTGGGCAGCCCCGCGATCGGACCACGGCCACCGCCGCCGAATCCACCACCGGGTCCACCAGCCGGCGGACCACCCGCCGGAGCCCCGCCAGCCGGCGCCGCGTCACGAATCGGCTCCACGCGCTGATCCCAGCAGACGGTCTGGATACCGGCCACATTCTTGGCCGCCGGCACCGCGAGTTCACGCACCACCGCGCCGCTGGCATCGCTGATGCGGAGCATCGGGTTCGTGACCGCCTTCTTCAGGTGCACCTGCAGCACCGTTTCCACGGGGGGGTTTTCACCGGTGAAGAACTGATGTCCCCAGAACTCGTCGTTGCGGTCGTCCTTCGACTTCCACTGCAACGACGGGCCCGGTGTGAACAGCGTGGCATCGGCCTTCTGCGCGGCGTTGAACTCCTGGATCGGCTCGAGGTGATCGAGGATCCAGAGCGCACGACCGTGGGTGGCCACCAACAGCGCATTGTCGCGCGGATGAATCGTGAGTTCGTCCACCCGCACCGTCGGGAAGTTCGCCTTCAGGCGCTTCCACGTCTTGCCGCGATCGAGCGTGAGGAAGATGCCGGTTTCGGTGCCCACGTACAGCACGTCCGGATTGCGCGTGTCTTCGGTGAGCGTCTTCACCACTTCGCCGACCAGCCCCACGGTGATGGGCTTGAAGGTGGCGCCGAAATCGGTGCTCACCCACACGTACGGCGCGTAGTCGTTGAGGCGGTGATTATCGACGGTGATGTACACCGTCCCCGACTCGAAACGCGACGGCACCACTTCCGATACGAACGCATGACCGGCCGGGAAGCCCGGCAGGTTCGTCGTGATGTTCTGCCACGTGGCGCCGTTGTCCTTCGACATGCTCACCGTGCCGTCATCGGTGCCGGTGTAGAACACGCCCTTCTGCTTCGGCGACTCCGCCAGTGCCACGATGGTGGGCCACTGCGAAATGCCATCGTTGCGCGAGATCGCAATGTCGCTGCCCTTGAGCCCCATCGTCACGATGTCGTCGCGCTTCTCGTTCTTCGTGAGGTCGGGGCTGATCGCCGTCCACGAGTCGCCGCGATCGGTGCTGCGGAACACACGATTGGCCGCCGCCAACAGCACGCCGGGATCGTTCGGCGAGAGCATGAGCGGCGTGTCCCAATGGAAGCGATACGCTTCACCGGCCGTCGCGTTCCCCACGTTCTGCGGCGTGGGACGGATCGACTTCGACTCACCGGTGACCTTGTTGCGACGCACCATGTTCCCGTCCTGCGACTCGGTGTAGACGATGCGCGAGTCACGCAGGTCGGGGATAGCCACGAAGCCGTCGCCGCCAAGAATCTGGAACCAGTCGTAGTTGAAGATGCCGCGGTTCATGCGCGACGCGCTGGGTCCACACCAGTCGTAGTTGTCCTGCATCCCGCCGCACACGTTGTACGGCGTCTCCATGTCGAAGCCCACATGGTAGAACAACCCCACCGGCACGTTCTCGATGAACTGCCAGGTGCGGCTCATGTCGTACGACGTGGCCAAGCCACCGTCGTTGCCGATGATCACGTGCTCGGGATTCTTCGGATCGATCCAGATGCCGTGCACGTCGTCATGCACCACCAGCGCCGCATCGGTTTCGAAGGTGCGTCCGCCGTCCACCGACAGGTGCAGCCCCACGCCACCCATGTAGATGCGCTCCGGATTCACCGGGTCGATGCGCAGCTGGCTGAAGTACATCGGCCGCGCATTGGTGTTGCTCTGCTTGGTCCAGGTCGCGCCGCCGTCGGTGGACTTGTAAAGCCCCGACACGCCGGCCACCACACCGCGCCCCGCTGGCGCCGCCGGTGCCGCCTCCATGTTCTCGGTGGCCGCCGCGGCGCGCTGCGCACCCGGGGCCGGGCCTTCCACCGTGGCGTACACGATGTTCGCACTCTGCCGGAACACGTCCACCGCAATACGTCCCAACGGGCCGGTCGGGAAGCCGGTGCCAGTCACCTTGGTCCACGTGTCGCCACCATCGGTGGACTTCCACAGCGCGCTGCCGGGGCCGCCACCGTTCATGCAGCAGGCCGTGCGACGGCGCTGGTACATCGACGCGAAGAGGATGTTCGGATCGGTCGACGACATCACGAGGTCGTTCGCACCCGTGTCGTCGTCACCCTTGAGCACCTGCTTCCAGCTCTTCCCACCGTCGGTGGTCTTGTACACCCCGCGCTCGCCGCCCGGGCCGAACAACGGACCGGTCGCCGCCACCAGCACCACATCGTTATTGGTGGGATGAATGACGATGCGATTGATATGCTTCGACTGCGGAAGCCCCATCATCGCAAACGTCTTGCCGCCGTCGGTCGACTTGTAGATGCCGCTGCCCCACGACGTGCTCTGGCGATTGTTCGACTCGCCGGTGCCCACCCACACCAGATCCGGGTTGATCTGCGACACGGCCACATCACCGATCGCGATCAGCCCCTGATCCTGAAAGAGGGGCGTGAAGAGCGCACCATTGCTGGTGGTCTTCCACACGCCGCCGTGCGCTGTCCCCACGTACCAGATGGCCGGATTGGCCTCGTAGATGGCGAGGTCGGAGATGCGCCCCGACATCGTGGCGGGGCCGATCGAACGGAAGTGCAGCTTGTCGAATTCCTGCGCGTGCGCCGCAAGCGGTGCACACAGGAGCGAGAGCGCCGCCAGCGAGGCGGCACGTCGGTGCAGGGTCCTGGACATGAAGGGAATCAGCGGGGGGAGGGGAGTGCGTCGCCGCGGTTACTCAACCGATCAACGGTGCGCTAATGTGGCGAGTCCGCCACGCGCCGTCCATGCCCCGGGGCCACGACCAGCAGCCGATGCGGCTACAGCAAGCACCGGGGTCGGCCAGCAGCGGTGCTCAACGGCGAGATCGCAACCGCGAACAGCCAGAACACGGATGACACGGAGCTCACCGAACCAACACGGATAAGCCAACAGCGCTTGTCGCTTATCCGTGTTGTTTCCTTCGTATCGGTGTCATCCGTGTTCTGGCTGTTCGCCGTTGCTGTTCGCGGTTGCTGTTCGCGGTTGCTGTTCGCCGTTGCTGTTCGCCGGTCAGACCTACCGCATGTAATGGCAGGTATACCCGTACGGATTCTTCTGCAGAAAATCCTGATGCTCGCCCTCGGCCG
>CANHNQ010000106.1 GCA_947462095.1 Gemmatimonadota bacterium | reverse complement strand
TTTCGTTCGGCGGCGTCGTCTGCGACGCCGTACGAGCGACGCCGGCGCGAACCCTCCGCGACGCGATGCAGCAGCACGACGCCCCGCCGTCAACGGGCACCCGGCAGCCCGCCCACGTGAGCGCCGCCGTCTTGCTGCAGCGGCGCGACTGCTCGGGCAACCTGCGCATGCTGCACGTGCTGCATCGCGGCGCAGCACGAGACCGGATTCGCCTCGCCGTGATCTGGTTCGCCGGATCGGTGACAGACTCCACGGCGATCCGATCGGAACTGCCGCCGTGGACCGCGGAGATCCCGCTGCGTCCCGTACCGCGGGTCGTGCTGCAACAGTTGGCCGCGCTCGGACACACGACGACGCCCGCGCTGCTCGTGGCCGATCAAGAGGGACGTGTGCGGTTCGCCACCCAGAGCCCACGGTCGTCACGCGAAGTCGCCGGATTACGCCGGATCGTTGAAGGACTCACGTTCATCGAGGAACTGTGAATGCGCTCCCGACCCCGCCCCTTTGCCACCCCCGTGCTCGCGCTCGCGGTGAGCCTATGCATGCCCTTGACGATGCTGCCGGCGCAGCGCGGCGCCCCGTCTCGCTACTTCCGCGCCGACTCGTTCTTTGTGCGCGAATGGATACGCGGCGGTACGCGGGAACCGGATCTGCTGGTGGAGCCACGGGAACTTGCCGTGACACGGTCCACCGTGATCGTGCTGGACATGGGGACCCGGGAAGTGCACGCACTCGACATCGCATCGGGGGCGACACGGTTCGTGCTGAAGCCCACCGGCGAAGGGCCAGGCGAGTTCAGGCGACCCATCCACATCGCGACCACACCCCAGTTGCTCGGCGTGCTCGATGCGGCCACGAGTCGGCTGACCGTCTACTCGGAGCTCGGCCGCTATCTCTGGACCACACACATCGCCGACGGTGCGGCGGTCGAGTCGATGTGCCTGCTCCCGCGGGGCGTGCTGCGCGTGAAGTACATCGGCGCCGCGAATGCGATCGCGACGATCGACAGCGCAGGCACGATGCTGTCCCGCACCTCGCTCCCGGTAAGGCGCGAGTTGCAGCACGCGCCGTCGTTCGCAAACTCCGCCTTCGTCGCCGATGGCTGCACGAGCAGCGCCATGGCCGTCATGCCGTATTTCGGCGGCGTCTGGTACAGCGTGGCCCCGAATGGCATGGCCAGACGTTTGCCGTACCGGGAAGCGGGACGCGATGCGATCGTAGCCACCTCGCGCACGCGACGCGAGCGTGTGGGATCAACGGCCATCTCGCGATCGACAATGACGACCGACGTCGATGCCATCACCCGCGGCGCAGCACAACTGGGCGATACCCTGATTGTAGAAGCGGGTGGCACCAGGCTGCTGCCCAACCAGCTGCTGGACTACTACCGCGCGGCCACCGGTGAGTACCTGTACTCCCGGCGTCTGCCCTTTACGCCGAACGCCGTGGCGTTGGCCGCCAACGGCCAGCTGTATCTCACCAACATTGGCCCTGAAACATCGTCCATCGTTCGGCTGTCCACCACGACGCGGACACCGCGCGAGATCACCAGACAGAAACCGCGGAAATAGCGGTCAAGCACACCACGCGCCCGAGCGACGACGGCCGTCGCCCGCGACCTTACGCCGCGGTTCCCCCGCTCGTGAGATAGGCCCGGGCGTCCGCCACCACCTGCGCCTGCACCTCGGCGAGGCTTCCGGGGAGCATCGCACCGGACGCTTTCGCGTGGCCGCCACCGCCGTAGCGACGCGCGAACTGCTGCACGTCCACTGATCCGGTGCTGCGAAACGACATCTTCACCTTCCCGTGCCCGAGGTCGCGGAAGAATAGCGCCATGCGCGTGCCGGCGATCGACCGCGGATGTTCCACGATACCGTCGAGTTCCTCACTGGTGATATCGAACCGTTCCATCGCGCCGGCGGCCACCGAAATGTACGACAGCCCAATCTCCGGATCGGCATGCAACGTGGCCAGCGCCTCGCGCAGCAACTGCAATCGCCCCACGCTGACCTGAGCGTAAATGCGTCGGTACATCTCTTCCGGATTCACGCCGGCCGCCAACAGGGCCGCCGCAATGGCATGCGCCCGCGGTGACGTGTTGCTGAAGCGGAAACTGCCCGTGTCGGTCAGGATCGCCGCGTACAGCGACTGCGCCACGGCCGGGGTGACCTCGAGCCCGAGCGTCATGGCGATGTCGAACACCAACTCGCCGGTGGCACAGGCGGCCGTGTCGGCCACGGCGATGTGCCCGACCGGTTCATCACCGGCCACATGGTGATCGACCACGGAAATCGGCACCGTGAGCGAGCGTACCGTGTCGGCGAGCTGCCCAAGTCGGCGAATGTCGTTGATATCGAGCACGATCAGCGCATCGATGCCGTCGAGGGCAGCGGCCCCTCGCGCGCTGGCCTCCTCGATGTCATCACCGAGGAGGAAGTGGAACATGGCCGGCCACGGCGTGGGATTCACAATGCGCGCGTGAATCCCCCGCTGTGCCAGCAGGCGTGCCAACGCCGTCTCCGATCCGCACCCGTCGCCGTCCGAGTTGATGTGCGTCGACAACGCCACGGTCATGCCGGAGCGCAGCGTCGCAAACCATGCCTCGATCGCGTCGCGACGTGTCGCCGACGCCGTCAGCACGCCATCGCTCATTTGGCGCCGCTGTCCTTATCCTGCTTGCCGATCTTCGAGTTGCCCATGCCGTACAAGAAGTAGACGGTCATGCCGATTGCCGTCCAGACGCCGAGCAGCGTCCACGTGAGCCCCGGCAGCTGATACATCATGTACAGCGTAGCACCCGCGCCCAAGATGGGAACGAGCGGCACCCAGGGCGTACGGAACGGACGATCGAGCTCCGGCGACCGCTTGCGCAGCACGAGCACGCCGATGCACACCGTGGCGAAGGCCGCCAGCGTACCACCCGACACGAGCTCGCCGAGCAGGCCGAGCGGGAAGAAGCCGGCAATGATGATCGCGATGATACCAACGATCCACGTGGATGCCGCCGGCGTCTGATACTTCGGATGCACCTTGGCGAAAATCTTCGGAAGCAGTCCGTCGCGCGACATCGTAAAGAAGATGCGCGGCTGGCCCATGAGCATCACCAGCACGACCGACGACAAACCGGCCACGGCGCCGATGTTCACGAGGTACTCGAGCCACTTGAGCTGCGGAACCGCTTCAAGGGCAGCCGACACCGGGTGCGCCACGCCGAGCGCCGTGTACGGGGCCAGGCCGGTCATCACCAACGACATCAGGATGTACAGCACCGTACAGATCAACAGCGACGCGATCATGCCGATCGGCAGGTCACGCTGCGGATTCTTCGCTTCCTGTGCCGCGGTCGAGACGGCGTCGAAGCCGATATACGAGAAGAACACCACCGGCGCCGCGCGCAACACGCCCGACATGCCGTACTTGGTGCTGCCGTCGGCATTCGTAACCATGTCCGGGATGAACGGATGCCAGTTGTCGGTATTCACGTACATGAAGCCGAAGCCGATCACCAACAAGACGATCACCATCTTGATCGCGACGATGATGTTGTTGAACGTGGCCGACTCCTGCACGCCACGCACCAGCAGCATGGTCAGCGCGAGAATGAGCAGGATCGCCGGCAGGTTGATCAAGCCATTGACGACCTCACCACCCGCTGCCGTGCACGCGTCGCGGGCCACAAAGGCGGCCTTGGTCGCCGCATCCACCAGGGTCGAACCGGTGGTGGCGTCGACGCAGGTGAAGGCGCGCACCACCTGATGCCCGTTCTCCACCGTCAGCGGGGCCGACGCGAACGCCGCCGGGACATGAATCCCGATGCTGCTCAGCATCGCGCTGAAGTACCCGGACCAGCCCACCGCGACGGTGGCCGCGGCAAACAGATACTCGAGCACCAGGTTCCACCCGATGAACCACGCCACGCCTTCACCCATCGTGGCGTAGCTGTACGTGTAGGCGGAGCCGGCGATGGGAATCATCGACGCGAACTCGGCGTAGCAGAGCCCCGCGAAGAGACAGGCGAGGCCGGCCAGCACGAAGGACAGCGAGACGCCGGGGCCGGCGAAGTTGGCCGCCGCCGTACCCGTGAGCACGAAGATGCCGGCGCCGATGATGGCGCCGATGCCGAGCATCGTCAGATTGAGTGCGCCCAGCGTTCGCTTCAGGCCGCCTTCGGAACTCGCAGCCTCGGCGCGCAGCGCCGTGATCGACTTCTTGGACCAGATTCCCATCGGTCGGGGGGTGGGGACAGGGTGAGGTGGGGCGCAGATGGCCGTGCGGGACATCCGTGCGGGGAGGGGACCGACAATCGAACGCCGAGACTTAGAGCGAGTAGTTCGGCGCTTCGCGGGTAATGGTAACGTCGTGGGGGTGGGATTCGCGCAATCCGGCCGTGGTGATGCGCACGAACTCCGCGTCGGTGCGCAGCTGCTCGATGGTGCCGCAGCCAACATAGCCCATGCCGCTGCGGAGACCACCGATCATCTGGAAGATCACGTCGCCCACGGCACCCTTGTACGGCACGCGTCCCTCGATGCCTTCGGGAACGAGCTTCTTGGGGGACATCTCGCCGTCCTGGAAATAGCGGTCGGCCGAGCCGTCCTGCATGGCCGACAGCGAGCCCATGCCGCGGATCATCTTGAAGCGGCGTCCCTCCAACAGGAACGACTCGCCGGGGCTTTCCTCGGTGCCGGCCAGCATCGATCCCATCATGACGCTGGAGGCACCGGCCGCGAGGGCTTTCACGATGTCGCCCGAATACTTCACGCCACCGTCGGCGATGACCGGGATGTCGCCAGCGCCCTCGACCGCGTCCATCACGGCGGTGAGCTGCGGCACCCCGACGCCGGTCACCACGCGTGTGGTGCAGATCGATCCAGGCCCGACGCCGACCTTCACGGCGTCGACCCCTCGCTCCACCAGTGCGGCCGCGCCGCCCCGCGTGGCCACGTTGCCGGCCACCAGCTGCACCTCGGGGAACGCTTCACGCACCTTCGACGTGGCCTGCAGCACGCCCTCGCTGTGCCCGTGCGCGGTATCGATGATCAACACGTCCACACCGGCCTGAACCAAGGCACGGGCGCGATCGAGGTAGTCCCCACCGGCCCCCAGCGCCGCCGCCACGCGGAGGCGGCCGTGAATGTCCTTATTGGCGTCTGGGTACTGACGACGCTTGTGGATGTCTTTGACGGTGATCAGCCCCTTGAGCACGCCGTGCTCGTCGACCACGGGCAGCTTCTCGATGCGATGCTTGCCGAGGATACGCTCCGCTTCGTCGAGCGTGGTGCCCACGGGGGCGATGACCAGATCGTCCGAGGTCATGACATCGCGCAGCGGGCGGTCGAGATCGCGCTCGAACTGCAAGTCGCGATTGGTCAGGATACCCACCAGCAAGCCGCTGGCGTCGACGATCGGCACCCCCGAAATCTTGAAGCGCATCATCAGCGCCACGGCTTCACGGAGCGACGCCGTGGGCGAGAGCGTGATCGGATTGAGGATCATGCCGCTTTCGCTGCGCTTCACGCGATCCACTTCGGCGGCCTGCCGGTCGATCGACATGTTTTTGTGCAGCACGCCAATGGCCCCGAACCGTGCCATCGCGATCGCCATCTCGCTCTCGGTCACGGTATCCATCGCGGCCGAGGCGAGGGGCACATTCAGCGTGATGCCGCGGGTGAATCGCGAGGCGATGCTCACTTCCCGCGGATGCGTGGTCGAATGACGCGGCGCGAGCAGCACGTCGTCGAACGTGAGCGCGAGATCGTCACGCACGCGCGAGAGCGACCGCCCACCAGTGCTGGCGCCGCTGGCATGGGAACGCGAAAGCCCGCTCGCCGACGTCGAGTCGGCGGCGGGCGGATGCTGCGAAGTCGGATGTTCTGTCGTCGAGGGTGCCATCTTGAAGAGTAGACGGCCTCCGCAGCGCTGTCCAGCGGTCAGCGCCCTGCCATTTTCCGCAGCCGACGACGCAGGCGCGTGGGCAGAAAGAATCCCGCGGCGCTGACCAACCGGGCGAGGTTGACATCCGCCAGTTCGTCCGGATCCCCGCGCCAGTGATCCAGCAGCACACGGCGGCCCGCATGGGCGATCAGGCGCTCCAGCGCCAGCATCAGCAGGAACAGGTCGTCGACCTCGCCCAGGAACGGAACCAGATCCGGGATAAAGTCGACCGGCGACACCATGTACACCGCGGCGGCCAGCACCAGAAAGCGGTCGACCTTCGACACGCGACTGTCGCCGATCAGGCCGACCAACAGCCTGAGATACGACGGGATTTTACGGATCGCGTGCAGAACGGTGCGTTTCATCCCCGCCTGCGGACGCACGGGTGCGTCGTCGTCGACCGGACGGCGCCGGGACCGCCGCGGGGCATTCTCAGCGGAACGTGCCGAGGATTCCGGACGTCCTTCGCGGCGGTCCGCTGCGCGCTCACGCGCCATCCGATCGAACGGGCGCTCCCCTGAGGGCGCCGGCGGCACATCCTGATGGTCCGTGGTCATGCGTCCCCTCGGTAGCACGGGTTTACCGCACGCTCAGCGCCACGCGTGCCAGGCATCGCGAGATCCCGTGTCAGGCGGCACTGGGCGGTGTGGGCGGCACCGCCGGGGATGCAGGTTGTGTGCCCGGTGCGGCGGGCGCGGGAGCCGGAGGCGCTCCCACCTGATCGGCGGCCGTCTTGGCGGCGTTCACGACGTCGCCGGCCACCGTCATCGTGGTCTGGGCGACGCCATTCAACACGCCCATCGCTTTGTTCAGGAAGCCCATCGTCTCGGACACCGTGCTCACCGCCACACCACCGGCGCGCAGCTTGTCCTCCACGCCCTCGGCAAATCGCGTGAAGACATTGGCCACCGGAGCCGACTTCTCGGCGTATTTGGATTCCAGGAACTCGACGTAGTCGAGGATCTGATACAATCGCTCGTCGGAGAGCGTGTCGAGTTTGCGATTGATACGATCGCGGACGTACGGATTCATCGAACCTCCGGCGTCTCTCGGACGCGCATTCGGGCGGGACAGGATGGCCGTCCTGCCCTACGGCTCAGCCGCGCCAGCGTTTCCGTTCGCCGCGCGCATCGATGTGGCAATATGGCGTGGAAAAGCGTCGGCTGCTGTAGACGCCGAGCCCGCCGGCCAGGTCAGGATGCAACCGCTCGACCCAATCCACCGCCTGCTCAACGCGATATGCATCGAAGATGGTGAGTTTGCCGTCGCCGTCGGCATCGATCGCAACATCAGCGGCATCACCGTAGAGGTGGCGCGAGTCACGGGCCGAGCCTTCCACGCCGGCGTTGTGCATGGGGGTGCGGAATCCACTATGGACTTCGACGTCGAAATCCATGCGTTCTTCCCCGCGACGCCGCGCCAGTTCGCGCATGACCAGTTCGATCTTGTCGAGCACGCGTGGATCGACGGCCACGTAGCGCGGCCACACGGTTTGCGCATCGTGCGTGACGAAGTCGCGCACCTTGATGTGCCGCGTGAGTTGCAGATCGAGGTCCGTTTCACGCACCTCGGCGAAACCGGCCGGGCGCTCGGCCTGTTCGTCCCGCGCCCACTCGGCGGGATAGCGACCGATCTGGTAGCCGTTGAGCGTGCTGCCGAGCTTCAGCTCGAAAGGTACCAAGACCGCAAGTCGCGGCTCGGCAATGCGCTGGACCACACCGGCGCGCGTCACGGCGAGCTCGTAGAACCCCGGCGTGAGCGGCGCGAGCAGCGTGTCGCCACGAAGCGGACGTGCCACATCGGCCGAGCTGTTGCTGCCGACTTCGATCCATTGATAGGTGAAGCCCAGCGCGTTCCCGCGAACACGCACGGGAAACGCCACCCGTTCGCCGGCTCGCACGAACTGCATTTGCACCTCGCCGCTCACGCCATGCAATTCAGCGGCGGCTTCTACGACCGGCACGGCCAGCTTTTCGCTTTCGGCCGATGACCCGGCCAGCAGCTCAGCAGGGGGCTGATACAGGATGGCGGCGGTGATCGCCACCGTCCCGCTCAACGCCAGGGCCATGCGCCGACGCATCACATCGCCCCCCATCGCGCCCGCGTGCCACGCACGTCGATGTGCACGAACGGCCCGTGCGCCGAGGTGGCCTTGTAGATGCCGACACCGCCGGTGAGGTCCGGGTGCTCGCGCTCCACGTTCTCGGCGGCCTGCGCCAGGACCTTGGCATCTCGCGTGTCGACGCGTCCATCGTGATTCAGGTCGCTCATCCAGTCGCGATCCCCGTTCACCACGTACACATCGGCGGCATCGCCGTACTGATGCCGGCTGTCCTGCACGCGTCCGCCAGCCCCCACGCCCTGCTCGTTGTACTGCGGCGTACGGAAGCCCGACATTACGCGAAGTCGGTTGGCGGGAATGCCCATGGTGCGCAGTTGGTCCAGCACCAATTCGAGTTTATCGACGAGCGGCTCACGGAGCACGAGATACTTGGGCCACACCATGGCCTGATCGTGCGTGAGGAAATCGCGCAGCCGGAAGTGTTCCGAGATCGGCGTGTCCTGGTTGAGCGCCGTGACTTCGAGGAATCCGTCCGGATTGCGATACGCCGCCGACCGCACGGCGCGCTTTTCGCTCGGGAAGAATCCGATGCGATAGCCGCCGATCCGTCCCTGCACCTTATCGGCAAAGGGACGCATCGTGATAAAGTGAAACGCGCCCGCAGAATCACCAGCCGCGTACACGCCCGCGCGCGAGATGGCGGAGTCGCCGAACAGCTCCCGCAGGAGCGGAATACCAGCGGCGCGGGCGGGACTCAGGAACCGGGCCCGAAGTTTGCGACTGCGTCCCAGCAGCGAATCGAGCAGCGGCATGTGCGGGGACGCGGCGGCGGCAGGCGCAACCGTACGGGTGGCGGCAAGGTCCGCGACGCCGGGCCGGACGAACGCCGTCAGGGCGACACACGCCAATGCCCCGGCCACCGTGAGGGCGAGCCGGGTACGACGGGACTGCTGAGGGCGCCGTCGGGAGGACATGCGCTCCCTGGGAGCCAGGGATGAGTCGATTGGTTTCTGGGTCACGGCATCGGGGTTGGCACTCGATCGGAGGACGATCGAGCGACCGTCAGGAAATATAGCCGACCCGGTCGCTACAGTAGATGTAGACCGGCGTGCCGACCGCGACTCATTCGTACAGCTCGGCGCTCCATTCGTTCCGCCATCAGCCCCGACCACGGCTGATCGCTGGCCCGCACACACGCCTTCTACTGGCGATCGCGCGGCCGGACGGTGGTGTCGCGGTCGCGGCTTCCAGTAGATTCCAGCTGCCCGACCTTTTTCAACGATCCTGATCGCGGATCGCGGGCGGCCCCATGCGTCGATGGCGCCGCCGGTCCCCTCCCCACTTCCCCCGAGCCTGATGACTGCGCGACCTGCACGTGCCGTAGCCCTCGTCATTCTGGATGGATGGGGCTATCGGGAAGACCCCGAATCGAATGCGATCCTGATGGCCAACACGCCGAACTGGGATCGCATCTGGGCCCACGAGTCGCGCACGCTGCTGACCGCGTCGGGACGGGCCGTCGGGCTGCCCGACGGCCAGATGGGCAACAGTGAAGTGGGCCATCTCAATTTGGGGGCCGGACGGATTGTGATGCAGGATCTGGTCCGGATCGGCAGTGCCATCGACGACGGACGCTTCTTCACGAATGCGGCCTTGGTGCAGGCGTGCGATGGTGTCAACGCATCCGGCGGCACGCTCCATCTGCTTGGGCTGCTCGGCGACGGCGGCGTGCATGCGCACGACGCGCACCTGTTCGCGCTGGTGGCGCTGGCGCGGCAGCGCGGCGTGAAGCGCGTGGTGCTGCACGCCATGCTTGATGGCCGCGATACCCCGCCGCAATCCGCGATGGGGTTTCTCCGGAACGTGCTGGCGACCATCGGTGACCGGGCCGAGCTCGCCTCGGTGTCCGGTCGTTACTACGGCATGGACCGCGACAATCGGTGGGAGCGCACCGGGCTGTGGTACCGCGCCGCCGTGCAGGGCGACGCCCCCGTGGAAGTGGATGCCTTGGCGGCGCTCCAGCGCGCCTACGATGCGGGCACCACCGATGAATTCGTCCTTCCGTATGTCATGGCGGGTCCTGATGGCGCGGCGATCGCGCCGATGCGCGATGGCGATGCACTGATCTGTTTCAACTATCGCAGTGACCGGATGCGTCAGACGTTGCGCGCCCTCGCGATGCCGGACTTCACCGGTTTCGACGTCGGCACCCGTCCGTCGCTGGCGATCACCACGATGACGAGCTACGACGATGCCTTTCCGTTCCCGGTCGCCTTTGCACCGCAGTCCATGCGCCACCTCGTGGGCGAGGTCATCTCCGACGCCGGGCTGACGCAACTGCGCATTGCCGAAACGGAGAAGTATCCCCACGTCACGTTCTTCTTCAATGGCGGCCGGGACGAACCATTCCCCGGCGAAGAGCGGCGCATGATGCCGAGCCCGAAGGTCGCGACGTACGACCTGCAGCCGGAAATGAGCGCGGACGGCGTGTGCGACATTTTGTGCACGGCGCTGGCCAATCGCACGCACGACTTCATGTTGTGCAACTTCGCGAACACCGACATGGTCGGCCACACCGGGTCGATACCGGCGGCGATCCGCGCGGTGGAAGCGGTCGATGCCTGCCTGGGTCGAATTCTCGCTGCGGCCGAACAGGGCGGCGCGCGGCTGATCATCACCGCCGATCACGGCAACGCCGATGTGATGGTCGACCCGATCACGCACCAGCCCCACACGGCGCACACCACCAATCCGGTGCCGCTCGTGGTGCTCGACCCCGATGCCACGGCGCCCCTGCGACGCGGTGGCGCCCTGTGCGATGTGGGCCCGACGGCGCTGGCGCTGCTGGGCCTCCCGCTCCCTCCAGAAATCACGGGTCGCGATCTGCGCGACCTGAGCGATCGCTCGCCCTCAGCCACTGTGTGATGCCCGCTTTGTCTGCCGTTCTCCGTGCTACGATGCATACCGCGCTCTCGTCGGCCGTGCCCTCCCCCGGCCTGCGGCGCACCGTCGCGCTCGCCGGCGCCATCGCGCTGAGCAGCCTGATGCCGAGTTGGGCCGCCGCGCAGGTGGGACATCTCCCGGCCGACAGTCCGTTCGAAGACGTGAAGCTGGGCCAGAATCTGTCGATCATGGGTGGATGGATGGCGATGAAGCGTGACCCGGCGGATGTCGCCGCGAAGTCGTCAGCGGCGGCGGCGCTGCGCTACGACATCGCCATCGGCGGTCCGGCCTCGCTGTACGTGCGCTACCTCGTCGCGCGGTCCGAGCGAAACGTGCTACAGCCCACGAATCCGCGCGCCACACGCGTGATCGGTTCACGTGGGGTCATCACGAATGAACTCGATGCCGGCCTCGATCTCGCCCTCACCGGCAAGAAGACGTGGCATCGGCTCATTCCCTCGATCAACGGCGGCGCGGGCGTTGTGAGCGATTTCGCCGCCGCCGACACCGGGGCGTATCAGTTCGGCATGAAGTTTTCGTTCTCGTATGGACTCGGGCTCCGCTACCTGCCGCGTAAGGGTCCGATGATCCGCGTGGACCTGACGAACTTCATGTGGCAGTACGACTATCCCGACCGCTACTTCGTGAAGGCATCAGACACCACGTCGGTGTTGACCGACACGCGGAACCGCTCGGCGTGGCGTGGGTCGCGTACCGTGACGGTTGGCGTCACGCTGCCGCTGTTCCGCTAACCCCGCATGCCGCGCACGTCACTCACCCGCCGCGTGACGTTCGCCGCGGCGCATCGCTACCGGCGACCCGACTGGAGCGACCAGGAAAACGCCGCCGTGTTCGGCGCGTGTGCCCATCCGAATTACCACGGTCACACCTATGTGTGTGATGTCACGGTAGCCGGTCCGGTCGACGAGGAGACCGGCTTCGTAGTCGACCTCGGCTTTCTCGACGGCGTGCTGCAGCGGGAGGTCCGCGACCGCTTCGACCATCGGAACATCAATCTCGATGTGCCGGAGTTCGGCGAGGGACGACTGATCCCCACGGGCGAGAATCTGTCGCGCTTCATCTGTGAGCGCGTTCAGGGCGCGCTTGCACACACCACCGCTGTCGTGATCCGCGTCCATCTCGCAGAAGACACGACGCTCAGCAGCAGCTACGAGGTTGATGCATGACCGCGCACTCGAGAGTCGGCACCGGGGTACTGTCCGTCACGCTCGTCATCACACTCGCGGCAGGATGCGCGCGCGGTCCGGCGGCGGTGGTCAGCACTCCGCGACCGGAACCGACGGCGCCGCTCGTGATGCCGGCCGCGATCGCCCCCGCGCCGACCACGCAGGGCATTCTCCAGGGGATCGTGGATTCGGTGCTCGCCGCACCGATGTGGCGCAATGCCCGCTGGGGGTTGCTGATCGTGGATGCCGAACGCGGCGACACGATTCTGAGCAACGACGCCGACAAGCTGTTCATGCCGGCGTCGAACGAGAAGTTGCTGACCGGAGCAATCGCGCTGCAGACGCTCGGCCCTGACTATCGGTGGCAAACACCGGTGCTGTTGCATGGACGCCAGCGCGGCACGACGTGGCGGGGCGACGTGCTGGTATCGGG
>CANHNQ010000105.1 GCA_947462095.1 Gemmatimonadota bacterium | reverse complement strand
GTTTGCGTGAACTTGATGCGCGTGGCGCGGAACACGGCGAAGCTCCCGTTGGCGAGGCGCACCTTCCAATAGTTGGCCGGGTTGGCCGTTGGAACGCCGCTCAGGTTCAGGTAGCCCTGCTTGTTCTCGGTCAGGCGATCCGTCTGGAACAGGTCGTCGGCGGGAATCTGCGCCGCGCGCACGGCGTCGAACGTGGTGAGCGTCGCGGCCGGCGTGAAGGCCAGCACCTGCGCGTCAGTGGCCGCCTTGTTGTTGTCGAGCGCGAACCCGAGCACGTTCTTGCTGGTGGCACCACCCACCGCCGGTGAATTCAGACGCACTTCGTAGCGACGGAACGCGAGATCCCAGTCGCCGGTGCGCGGCACCAGCGCGCCCGACGCGAAGCTGAAGTACACCAGGGTGTCCGTGCTGCTCGCATTGAGCGGCCCGAACGACACGACTTCGTTGACGGCCGGCTCAGGCGTGCCGGTACCGGGACCCGTAGCGTTCGACTCGCCTTCGCACGCGCCGAGCACCGCGAGGGACGCGACAGAGAGCAGCGACCGCATCATCATCGACTTCATATAGAGAGCGCAGCAGAGATTTGATTGAATCAGGCAGCACCGGCGGGGATCGCCCGACCGTGCGCGAGATTGCACACTACCCAGCGGCGCATCGAAGCTGCATTCGTATTTCTAACAGGGCGCTCCCCGCGTTACTCTTGATCCATGAGCACACAGTCTCTCTCCGATCGCCCCGTGGTCGTCATCACCGGGGCGAGTGGCGGTATTGGGGCCACGCTGGCGCATCATGTCGCGCCGACGCACGCCGTGTCCCTGGTGGCACGCCGTGCCCCGGAACTCGGGCAGGTGGCATCCGCCCTGACCGCCACGAGTGGAACGCCAGTCCTGACCATCGCCGCCGATGTCACACAACGCGCCGAGGTGCAGCGCGTCGTGCGCGAGACCCTCGCGCGATTCGGGCGGATCGATGCGTGGGTGAACAACGTGGGCCAGGGTATCACCCGCATGCCATCCGAACTCACCGACGACGACATCGACGACATGATGCGCGTGAACGTGAAGTCGGCGCTCTACGGCATGCAGGAGGTGCTGCCGCACTTCAAGGCGGCCGGACGCGGGCACATCGTCAACGTGTCGTCCATGCTGGGGCGCGTCCCCTTCGCCCTGCAGCGCTCGGCCTACAGCGCGGCGAAGCATTTCCTGAATGCACTCACGGCGAATTTCCGCAGCGAGGTCCAGGCCACGCACCCGGACATTCAGGTCTCATTGATCTCCCCCGGCGTGGTGCGCACGGAGTTCGGCCTGAACGCCCTCCACGGTGGCCTCGACTCCCGCCAGCTGCCCGAGTCGCAAAGCGCCGACGAGGTGGCAGCCGTGATCGCCGCCGTCCTCGCCGACCGCCGGCCGGATGTGTACACGCGCACCGGATCGGTCGCGCGGATCGCCGGCATCTACGCGTCGATCGGCGTGGACCCCTAGGCGTCTCGACTAGGGGACGGACTGCCCGCGCACCGGTGACAAAGGCGCCGTTGGCGTCGGCATCGACCCCGGTACGGCCGCCTCACGGGAATCCAGCGCGTCGAGCGGCGGCCCCAGAAACGGCTCGCACACGCCTTCCGCGGTCTCGCGGATGAGCTGATCGACCACCGCGCGGAGATCGCCCGTCCGGGCATACGTGGCCAGCTGACGCTGCGCGCTCGACCCTTCGTCGAGGATGCGGAACGCGTACTCGACTTCCTTCCGGGTCCCCAATTCGTCGAGCACATCGTCGAGGAACCACTCGACCAGCTCGCGGATGAGCACCGGCGCCGGCAGCTCCGCCTTCTTCCCGAAGTCGATCAGCTTGCCGCCAAGCCCCCACCGCACCGCGCGCCACTTGTTCTCTTCAATGAGATCCTGCGCATATACGCGGAATGTCATGTTGTCTCGGCGCAGCTTCCACATCTTGGCCACCACGGCCTGGAGGATCGCGGCGATGCACACCGCCTCGTCCACCTTCGTGTTGACGTCACAGGCCCGGAACTCGAGCGTCGGGTAGATGTGGTGCGGACGGACGTCCCACCAGATCTTCGAGCCGTCGGGAATGCTGCGGGTCTGCACCAGCGTATCCACCAGGTCGGCGTAATCGCCCCATCCATTGAGGATGCGCGGCACGCCGGTCCGCGGAAAGTTCTTGAACACGATGCTGCGGTACGAATGCAGCCCCGTGTTGCGCCCAAACCAGAAGGGCGACGATGTGGACAAACACAGAATGTGAGGCAGGATGTAACGCGCGGCATTCAGGCAGTCGATGCGGAATTCCGGATCTTCAATGCCCACATGCACATGCGTCCCGAAGATGAGCAGGCGGTGGGCCAGATCCTGCAACTCCGCCTTCACGCCGAGGTATCGCTCCTTCGGCGTCATCTCCTGATTCATCCAGTTGGAGAAGGGATGCGTACCGGCCGAGGCGATGGTCAGCCCATGCTGGCCGGCGGCATTGATGACCAGCCCCCGCAGTTTCACCAGCTCCGAGCGCAGCTCCGCAATCGACGCACACACCTTGGTGCCGATCTCCACCTGACACTGGTGGAGCTCCGCTTTCACATCGGCCAGCTGCGCGTCGCTGCTCGACACCAGGGTGTCGAACCCGGGGGTAAGGTCACGCGTGACGGGGTCGATGATCTGATACTCTTCCTCGATACCGACGGTCAGGCTTGGTGCTTTCATTTAACCCCCCACGCCCACACGGGACGCGCTGTTCGCGGTGGACCACTCCATAGCGGCACGAATGAAGCCGCCGAACAGATGTCGGGTGTGAGGATCCGCCATCTCGAACACTTCCGGGTGCCACTGCACCCCGATCAGAAACGCGTCGCCATCACCCTCCACCGCCTCGATCAATCCGTCGTCGGCGGTGGCGGAGGCCACCAGGCGCTGCCCCATCTGCTTGACGCCCTGATGATGCATGCTGTTCACCGGCGACCGTGTGGATTCAAGCAGTCGTGACAACTTTGTGTCCGCCGCGATATCGACCTCGTGCGCGAGGTGGTCGCGTGCGAAGCCGGCGGTTGGAAAAAAGTCGTGCTTGTGGAAAGATGGATTTTGTGATGCCAGGTCCTGCCAGAGCGTACCGCCCGCCGCCACGTTGATCACCTGCAAGCCGCGGCACAGCCCGAGTACCGGCTTCCCGTCTTCGATGGCCCAACGCACCAACTGGAGCTCTACGCGGTCGCGCGCGGGGTCAAGATTGCCACATTCCTGGCGTATGGCTTCACCGTATTCGGTCGGGCTGATGTCGACGCCGCCGGGGATGAGCACGCCGTCAAGCCGTTCATAGATCTCGCGCAGCGTGAGCAGATCGTCGTCGAGCAGGGGGATCATCCAGGGGACGGCGCCCACCATGGTGGCGGCCAGGAAGTACCGCTGATTCATCACCCACGACGAGGGCAACCCCGGTGGGATGCCATCGATCGAGTGCAGCGTCTGCGTGGTGAGCCCGATCACCGGGCGTTTAAATGACGACATCAGCGTGGTTCAACGAGAAAAGTTGGGACGTTCGAGCCGCCACCGGCGGTGACGTTGAGCAGCGGATCGGTGGCAATGCGCGTGAGACACCCAGACATCGTAACGCCGTCCGAGAGAAACGGGGCGGTGTCGAGCATGCGTTCGCCGAGATGGAGCGCGCCGTCGGTCCAGGCCGGCCACAGTTCGCTCGGCACCTCCACCCGTTCCTGCACGATATACGGCTCAGCGAGGGCGGTCTTCATCGCCGCGTCCCACTCGGCGTCGCTGACCGTCCACCCCAGCACGATCCCCTTGCCACCGTACTCGTCGTTCGGCTTGAGCACGAGCGTGGCGCGGTTAGCGGCGGTGAATTCCAGCAGATCCACCGTACTGGCGCCATGCTGCGTGTGTCGCGCCTCCACCACACGTGTCCACGGCACATGGGCGGCGACCGCCACCCGTTCGTCGCCGGAGAGGAGCGACGCCTGCCGCTCATCACTTAACACGGCAAGTGAGGCCTTCTTATGTAAAATCTTACAGCGGAAGGGGTTCACCATGCACACCGAACCTTCCCGCACAGCACGGATGACCGGAGAATCGAGCCCTTCGCGGGTGACCAGTTCGTCGATGAGCACGCGCTTGTAGATCATCGTGACGTGCTTGCCGCCGATCATCAGTTTGCCGTTCGTGTACTCCGCGTCGCGCGGGTCACCGATGAAGGCGTCGATGCCGAGCGCCCGGAATTCACGCTCGAAGAGCACGAACTCGCTGTAGGTGGGCACTTCCTTCCAATCCAGAATGACGATCGTGGGCGCTTCGCGGACGCCTCGCCATCTGTAGTAGGCGTTGAGCAGCGAGTGCACGACCGCCGGCGCGGCCGGGAGCGGCAGCGCGATGTGGCTGCGGCTGAACTCGTGCATGACCGGCAACGACAGGAAGGCGCGCGACAGGGCGTCGTTGTAGGCCGCCCCCGCCGGGGTCTCCGCGTTGTACTCCGTGAACTTGAGCCCCCCCTCCCCTTCCGCAAAAAAGGCGTCGAGTCGGGAGGTGGGGCTGGCGGCGTCGAAGCCGGGGTCGGCGTGGATCAGCTGCTCTTCCCACGCCGTCAGGCCGAACTGGGCGCGTAAAGCCGAGTCCGCCATGGCGGCCACCCGGACCTTTTCGAACGCCGAGCCGACCAGCGCGCAGGCGCGCGCCAACTGTTGGTATTGACTCAGGCTGAGGAAGCGCGGACGGAGCACGCTGCACAACGGGCGCTCCCCAAAGAAGAGCCCGCCATGCCGCAGCTGCCGGTCGAGCACCTCGGCGCTGGCCTGCGCGATCGCGCGATCCTGCAGCGCATCATGGTACCGCGCGATCGCGGATGTGGACATAAAATGCCGATAAGGTTTGTGATTAGCCGGCGAGCGGCCGTGTACAGACGAGTACGGAGTAGGGGGTCGGGAGTATGGGGTAGCGGCTACTCCGTACTCCTTACTCCGTACCCCTTACTTCGCCGTGGCCAACTTGATCGCGAGGTCCGCCATGTGCTCCACCACCCACTCGAAGTAGGTCGGGGTGAGCGAATGGATGTCCATGTCCGGCGCCGGGTTCATGAAGTCGATGGCGTAGGGAATCCCATCCTTCACCGCGAACTCAACGGTGTTCATGTCGTACCCGAGGGCGTTGCACAGGGTGAGCGAGTCCTTGATGCAGCGGGCCTCGAGCTCCGAGCCCAGGTAGCCCGGATCAGGGATGTAGCGGCGTTCGCCAGGGTCGTACGGCATCGGCAGGACTTCCGCCCGCCCCAGCACCATACAGCGCACGTAGGCGTCCCATTTGATGAACTCCTGCACCACCATCGTGAGCAATCCACTGTGGTTGTAGTGGTGGAGCAGCTCATCCATGGAGTCGCAGATATACACGTCACGCCAGCCGCCGCCGTGCGCGTCCTTCAGGACACACGGGAACCCGATGTAGTCAGCAACCCCCTTCCAGTCGAGCGGGTAGGCCAGATTGCGCAGCGATTCGGTGTGGGAGATGCCCGGGATGTAGTCCTTATTGGGCAGCACCATGGTCTTGGGGTGCGCCACGCCGTTCTGGATGGCCACGGTGGCATCGTAGAACTTGTCGTCGGCCGACCACATGAACGGGTTGTTCACGACCGTGGTCCCCATGCGGGTGGCATGCTTGAGGAAGGTGCGGTAGAACCCGACCTCGTGCGAAATACGGTCGATGATCAGCGAATACGGGACGTCCTGCCCCATTCGCGTGGCATCGAGCGCGATGTAGTCCGCGGTGACACCGGACTGCCGGCGCGCCACCGCTGCGAGAAAGGCGGGAGGAAATGACCATTCCCGGCCGACCAACAATCCGATCCGTGGTTCCATCGACACGTCTGTACTCCTGAGAAGGTGCGCGGATACACGGGAGAATGCGCCACCGCGATCGGCTCCGCCATGGCCCCGCATGTTCCGCTCCCCCAACGGCTGGGCGCGTTCACGACGCGCCCGATTGCACCGCGGAGGTGTGTTAGCAAACAACAGAAAAGCATGTTTGTGACAACCCGCGATGTGGAGAAAATGCGCGCTATGGCCGCTAAACCGCTGAGCATCACGGAACCACTTCTCCACATCACCAAGAGCGCGATCTCCTGCCCCATGGCCGACTTAGCGAGTTATCCACATGGCTTTCAACCCATATCCACAATCATATCAACAACTTAGCAACTTTCAGCCGTATTGCGCGGGCGCTTGGATCGTCATAACATCCCCGCCCACCGCTGATCCGACGCGAGTCGAACAATCGGTGCTCACGTTTCTGCCCTCCCTGGAAAACGCTCATGCACGTCGTCTCCTGCAGCGCGCCAATTGGTGCCATCGAACCAGCTCCGCTCACATCCTTGCCTATCCACATGGGCGTGGACCGTGACCGGATGAGTGCGTTCTGGAGCAGCGACGACCAGTATCTCGTGCGCGTCGAGGGCGCGGCCGGAACCACGTGGTATCGGATCGAGGCGGAAGCCGCCGAGCCGGCATCGGATGAAGCGACCCGCATCGCCATCGGCGTCATGATGGCCGACATCCTCCCGCTCGGAGCGGGGCGCATCGCGTTCCCGGTGGGCAGCAGCGGACGCCGCGTGTATCGCGTCTGGCGCGCCTCCGGCGGCAGTGCCAAGAGCGCGTCGAAGGGCGGGCGGACTAGAATCCGGGGAGTTCTAGCTGGGCGGTCACGCCGCCTGCCAGCGTAACGCCGGCCGCTTGCAGCCACGCCAGCAACACGTCCTGCCCATGATCTCCAGCCATGGCGGAGCGCGCCGCGCTCAGATGCAGCTTGAACTCACCCGAGACATCGGGCAGCGTGCGCCGCAACACGGCCACGGTGAGGAGTTCGGTGGCATCGGCCAGATGACGGATCGCGAACTCGGTCATCCGGGCGCGCAGGGCCGCCGTATTGAGCACGGGCCCCTCCCCCGGCACCTCGTGGTCGGCACGACGCTCGCGGAAGGCGGCCAACCGGCTTCGCGTGGCCGACAGCATCGGCAGCTCCTCGGCGGCGTTATCGGCGTGCGCTGCGACGGGGGCGCCCATCAGCCCCAGCCACGCCATCCAGAGCGTGCCACGGGCGTACGCCTCCCACGGCTCCTGATCGAGTCGCGCGGCCGCGGCGTGCACCGTCTCGGTGACCTGATTGCGGACCTCCCACCAGCGGATGTACGCGTCGGTCTGCCGCGACACGAGCGCCAGGGCGCCGAGCTTGAGCGCCCATTTCACGGCCGATTCCCCGTCGTCGGTGGGCGGTCGGAGCGCCGCCGAGCAGCGGAAGGCGCGAGCCGCGCCAAGGGTCAGGACGGTTTGGGCAAGATCTCGGGCCGCGCTGGGCGCGGGCTGCAGGGCCGCGTCGAGTTGTCCAAGGGCCGCCAATTCGTAGGCGGTGCCCAGCAGCGCCAGACCGTCGGCGATCGGTTCGCCGAGTCCGTCTCCTGGACGAAGGGCGGCGGCCTCGGCCCGCTCGAGCAGCAGGGCGCGCCGCTCGGCGGGGATCGCGGCGACGGCCCAATGATCGTCGAGGGTGGTTCTGGCGAGCGCCGCCAGATCCCTCGCCGCAAGATCACGTTCAGCTACCGGGGTGAGGACGTGCATCCAGCCTCCTCCAGGGGAGCGCTCGAACCGTACCCTGACCGACACCCGACGTGGTGTAGGAACAGGCCTCAGACCTCTGATCGACGCACACGCCGGTACCGACCGGGTGACCGATCACGACCGTTCTGCTCCGCGCCGACGCTGTTCTAGGCGCCCGTTCGGCACCGGCCCCCCGCCGAACCGCGAAGCAACTGCAGTAAGCAACGCCATAGCATGCGGTTATCCCGTCCTCACCGCATCGCCATCACTGTCGCATTTATGTAACAACCCCCCTCGTGTCAAGAGCCAACTCGGGCGAAACCCGCGTAAACCCCTGACCGACGGCACTTTCCGGAGATTTCGCGTGGGATTTGAGTCATCACAGGTGGCCCGGCGCCGATTGGCCGCCATGGCGTCGAGCAATGGGCGAGTGCAAGAGGCGCTGTCGGCGTCGGCATTTGCCGGGTTCTGGGGACACACGTCCCCGCAGCACATGGGCGAGGACCGCGAGGTCCCGCTCAGCACCGGCGCCGCGGACACCGCCGCGCACGGTGGTGCGCTGGTGCGCCATCTGGACGACCTGGCCCAGGATATCGTGGCCATCCCCGGGGCTGGTGGTGCTCTTCTTGCAGCCTATGCGGCGCAGGCCCGCGCCCTCTCGATGGTCGTCGAAGCCGCCAAGCGGGCCGGCGGTTCTCCCCTACCCGCTTCTGTGCTGATGGCCGCTCAAGATGCCCTGTCGGCCCCGTCGCCCATGTCGGGGCTGGTGATCGGATGACGCGCCTTCCGCTGCGCGCGCTCGTCGCCGTAGCGGTTTTGGTCGCGACCGTCTCGGCGCGCGACCTCGCGGCGCAGTCCGGCGACGCCGTGATGCGCTGGCGTGCCGGCCGCGCCCTCGCCCTTCGCGGGCAGCTGGACTCCGCGCTCCGCACCCTCGATCAGGCCGGTGCGGCCGCGCGGGCCGCTGGGGACTACGCCACCGAGCAGGGCACCCGGCGCGGACGGGCGGATCTGTGGATGCTGCGTGGCTGCGCCGACAGCGCCACCCGGATTTTGCGCGAGGCCGTCGCCGCCGCCTCCCCCGGCGACCGTTCCAGCGCCGACGCGCTCGTACGGCTGCTGGCGTCCCGGACGGCGGTCACGGAGGCCCGTGCGGTGCTCGTGAAGGCCTACGGTGACGTCCCGTCGGTGGGCAGCAACATCACCCGCGAAAGCGTGACCTTTCTGCAGGGGATGGCCGCGGTGGAACTGGCGGGCGGCCAGGAATCGGCGGCGCTCGCCACCCTCAACTCCGCGCTCGCGATCGCGGTCCGCCTGCACGAGGGCGATGTGAAGGACCGCAGCAGCCATGCCGTCGGTGAGATCACCGATGAGAACGCGTGGCTCATGTTCGACCTCGCCCAACTGCGTCGGACCGCGAAGAGCACGGGCATTCATTCACCGCGCGAGCACGCCCGCATCATGGGCAACCTCGTGCACGCCTGGCCGACGCTCGACGTGCTCCCCGACGACGGCTTCCCGATCACCCGCTTCGCCGATCGCCTCGTCATGCGCGCCGCCCTCTGCGCCGCCGACGGCAGCGAATGCCCGGCCCCAATCGTCGCCAAGGGGTGCCCGTAGGCGTTGGCCGTGTGAAAAGACAACGCAGAATGGCAGAGAACGCAGAGGCGCAGAGAAGATCCCATTTCTCTGCGCCTCTGCGTTCTCTGCGTCTCTGCGTGATCGTTTCCAGTCAGACGCCGCTGCCGATCAGTTGATTCCCTTCACCTCAACCTTCTTGTCGGCTTTCGGGTCCTCGAGCGTTTCCAGCACCTCGCGCCACGAGAACTTCGTGCCGGTGCCCAGCACCCAGTAGTTCATCCACGCCATCTCGGCCGCGCTCTTCACCAGCCGGTTGCGGGCATCGGGGATGCCGTGTGAGGCGCCCGGATACATGAACAGCTCGGTCGGCACGCCGACGCGCTTGAGACCCATGTGCAGCTCGACACTCTGCGGGCTCGGCACGCGCGGATCGCCTTCGACCACGTGGATCATCGTGGGCGTCTTCGCGTTCCGGATGTAGCGGATCGGCGACTGCCTCCAGTACGCGTCGAAGTCGTCGTACGGGAGCTTGTTGCCCAGGTAGTACTGACGGTTCCGCTGCACGTCGGACTGCGCGTACATCGAGATCCAATTCGACGTGCCGGCGCCACTCGAGATGGCCTTGAAGCGATTCGTGTGCGTCAGGATCCAGTTGCTCCAGTGGCCACCGGCGCTCCACCCCAGCACGCCCATCTTCGTGCTGTCCACCATGCCGTCCTTGATGAGGGCATCGACGCCGGTCATGATGTCGTTGAAGCCGGGCGCCATGTAGTTGCCCACGATGCCGTTCTTGTGGGCCTCACCGTAGTTGGTCGAGCCGCGGTAGTTGGGCATGAGGACGACCCAGCCGGCGCCGGCGTAGCTCTGCGCGCCGTAGCCCCCGTTGAAGCTCAGCAGGTCCGCCGCCGCCGGTCCGCCGTGGATGGCCACGATGAGCGGATACTTCTTTCCCGGCTGGTAGCCGACGGGCTTGAGGAGCACGCCGCCCACCTTCTTGCCATCCTTGGAGGTCCAGGTGAACTCGGTCTCCTCACCCAGCGCGATCTGCTGGCGCACCCACGGGTTCGGGTCCGTGAGCTGCGTCCACTTGTCGCGCGCGGCCACATCCGTAATGGCGTCCACGGTGTACAGCGCGCCCGGGTTCGTGGGGTCGTTATAGCTCACCAGCAGACGCTTGGTGCCCTCGTCCTGGCTCACCGACACGACGCCCGCAACCTGCGTGACCGCCGTGCACTTGCCGGTGGCGACGTCCAGGGCAAAGAGCTGCTGCGTGGCCTTCATCCCTTCATTGAAGTAAATCGTGCGGCCGTCGGCACTCCAGAAGTCCGCGCTCACGTCGCCGTCGTAGTCGCCGATCTTGCGGAACGGCTGTCCCTTCGCGGCCACGTCGCGCACGTACACGCGGCGGTTCTTCATGTTGTAGGCCGTCATGTCGTCCGACGCCGAGAAGGCGAGGGTCTTCGAGTCGGGCGAGAACGTGAGGCCGCTCTCGGCGGTTTCGTCGTTCTTCGTGAGGCGCTCGATGCTGTTGTCGCGCGTATCGAGGAGGAAGACGTCGGCGTAGATCCCTTCCTCGGTGATGTTGCGCTTGTAGCGGTCGTTCGGGACGGCCATGAAGCCCACCCAGCGCGCGTCATCAGAGAGCGTGAAGCCGGTGACCGCCATCGACGTGTCCTTCGTGAGGCGTGTCGTGGCGCGCGACGCGAGGTCGAGCGCCCACAGCGAGGCCACCGGCGTGGCCGCGTTCCGGACGTTCACCGTGAACTTCTTGTCGCGACGGGTCTTCTCGTCGGTGTCCACCGAATCGGCGGTCGTAAAGTAGATGCGCTTCGCATCGGGGCTCACCCGCCACTCCCCCACGCCCGTGGGGTGCTTGGTGAGCTGGCTGGCGACGAGGGAGTCCACGGGGGCGCCGCTTTCGAGCGCCGACATCGCGATCGCATAGAGCTGCTCTTCGTTCGCCTTCCCGCTCCGGAACACGAGCCACTGGCCATCCTTCGTGAAGGCGAAGGTACTGACGCCTTCCTTGGCGGTCGTGATGCGGCGGGCCTCGCCGCCGTCGGGACGCATCAGGAAGAGCTGGTTCTGCGTCGCGCTGGCCGCGGGCGCCTCGCGGTTGGAGGCGAAGACGAACCACCCGCCACGCGGTGCCCAGCGTGGCTGCGATTCGTTCTTGGTGGCCGTGAAGGTGAGCGGCCGCGTGGCGCTCACGCCGGGGCGCATGGGCACCACCCAGATGTCGCTCTGGGTCGTGGCTTCCTTCCAGTCGGGGGTGGTGATGGTGTACAGCAGCTGGCTCCCGTCGGGGGAGACGGCATACCCGCCCGCCGACTTCAGATGCTGGGCGTCCAGCCACGTCATGGGGCGCTTGGACTGCGCCGAGAGCGGGGCGGCGGACAAGACGAGCAGGATACCGGCCGCCGTCAGGCGCGCGGCGGCGGGAACGGTCGATCGATCGGGCACGGGTCGCATGGACAGCCTCAATACGGATGGGGAATGCCGAGGGTTGGCTGATCTTGCACCCGGCGGCGCAGGCTGGCAACGTCCCCGGATGCGTTCATCATCCCTAATACGTCGCAGTGGTGTTACCGCTGCGCTCTTGGCTCTCGGCGCGCTACCGGCCGCCGCGCAGAAAACCGCCGCACCGAACAGCACCGCGCCGCGCCCCACGTACGATCCCGCCCTGTACAGCGACGGGACGAAGACGAACCGCGCCTTCAAGTCGCTGCGCTGGCGCAACGTGGGCCCCTCACGCGGCGGCCGAGCCACGGCCGTGACCGGCGACCCCACCAAACCGCTGGTGTTCTATTTCGGCGCCGTGAACGGCGGCGTGTGGAAGACCACCAACGCCGGGCAGTCGTGGGAGAACATCACCGACGGCAAGACTGATCTCTCGTCGGTGGGCGCAATCACGGTGGCCCCCAGCGATCCCAACGTGATTTGGGTGGGCACCGGCGAAGGGAAGCCCCGTGAAGACATCACCTACGGCACCGGCGTGTACCGCTCCACCGACGGCGGACAGACATGGACGCCACGCGGTCTCGCCAACGCCCAGCAGATCACGTCGGTGCGCGTGCACCCCACCAATCCCGACGTCGCGTTCGTGACGTCGCTGGGCCACGCCTTCGGTCCCTCTCCCGACCGCGGCGTGTTCCGCACCACCGACGGCGGCGCGACGTGGAAGAAGGTCCTGTTCCTGAACGACAGCACCGGCGCCGCCGATCTGTCGATCGACGTGAACAACCCGCGCATCGTGTACGCGTCGATGTGGAAGTTCCAGCGCACACCGTGGGGCATGGACGCCGGCGCGGGACGCAGTGGCTTGTGGAAGAGCACCGACGGCGGCGACACGTGGACGGAACTCACGTTCAATCCCGGCATGCCGAAAGGCCTGATCGGCAAGATCGGCGTGGCGGTCTCT
>CANHNQ010000104.1 GCA_947462095.1 Gemmatimonadota bacterium | reverse complement strand
GCCTGCGACGCGAACGCTTCGTTGGCTTCGATGAGGTCGTAGTCGGCGATCGTGGTGCCCACCTTCGCCATCAGATTCTTCACCGCCGTGATCGGCGCGAAGAACAGATCCTGCGGCTCGCCGGCGCCCGTGGCATAGGCGGTGATGCGGGCCAGGATCGTGAGACCATGCTCGCGCGCGTACGCTTCCGAGGTGACGACCACGGCGGCCGCCCCATCGTTCAGCGACGACGCGTTGCCGGCCGTGACGGTGAGGTTGCTGTTGTCCCCCTTACCCGGGAACGCCGGACGCAGGCCGGCCAGCGAGGCTTCGGTGGTATCGGCGCGCGGGCTTTCGTCGACCGAGATGATCGTCGGTCCCTTTCGACCGGGAATCTCCACGGGCACGATTTCCGCCGTGAACTTGCCCGCCTGCTGGGCCGCGATGGCCTTCGCATGCGAACCGGCGGCAAAGGCATCCTGCTGCGCCCGGGTAACGCCAGCCTTCGTGGCCGTGTACTCGGCATGCACGCCCATGTGCACGTTGCAGGTGGGACACCACAGGCCGTCCTTGATCATCCCGTCGACCATCGTCTGGTCGCCCAGCTTCACACCGCCACGCATGCCATACACATAGTGCGGCGCGTTGCTCATGCTCTCCTGTCCACCGGCCACGATCACCTGCGCGTCGCCAGCTTTGATCGCCTGCGCCGCCAGCATCACGGCCTTGAGGCCGGACCCGCACACCTTGTTAATCGTGAGAGCAGATGCCGTGGCGGGCACACCCGCCTTCAGCATGGCCTGTCGTCCGGGAGCCTGGCCCGTGCCACCCTGCAGCACATGCCCCATGATGACTTCCTGTACCGCGTCTGGGGCAACGCCGCTGCGCTGGAGCGCGGCACGAATCGCGATGGCGCCGAGCTCCGGCGCAGAAAGGGGCGAAAGGCCCCCGAGATACCGCCCGATCGGCGTGCGCGCGGCACCCACGATGACAGGCTGGCGAGTTAGGTCGCTCATGTATGACAAGGAGTGGCGGGAACGTGCAGGTGTAGCACATGAAAATAACCGGTCACACAGTGAAATCGGCGAAATCCAGAGCCGTCGGGGCCCCTGATTTCGCCGACTTCGCTTCGTCCCAGCTCAGCGGCCGGTCATCCCTTTGATCTGCTTGACGGCATACGCCACCTTCATCTCGAAGAGCTTCTTACCGAGCTCCGCACTGGCCTTCCGGGCGTCGCCGGTGATGCCATTGTTCATGCGGGGCGGCGCATTCGGGTCGGGAGCGGCGCCGCGCGGCCCGGTCGGCACGGGATCGCCCACGGCGTTCGGGAGTTGGTCGAGTCGCACCCACGTCCCGTCGCTCAGGTACAGCATCGTCGAGGTGTCGGGAATGCCGGCGTGCGAGCTGGGCGGGAAACCGTTCGCCTTCAGATATGCGTCGAAGTCGGCGTTGGCGGTGGAGTACACCGCGTCACAATACAACACCTTGATGCCCTGCGCGGCGTACTTCTCACTCAGCGACTTGGCCACCTCGGCATACACATTCGGCTGTCCCCCCCCATGGTCACCCATCAGCACGACGGTCTTGAAGCCGGTCGCGATGGACTGCTCGCTCAGGCGCTCGAGAATGCCCTTGAGCAGCTCGGGGGTGAGGCCGATCGTGCCGGGGAGCGTCGCACTGGCATTGTTCGGCGTGTACGGCAGCACCGGCATGGCGATGGCGTCGCCGAGTTGCTCGGCGATGGTACGCACGATGACGCGTCCCATGAGGTTGTGGCCGCCGTTCACGTTCTGCGGGCCGCGCTGTTCGGTGCCACCGGTGTAAAACAGCGCGGTCGTCTTGCCGGCCGTGAGCGCGTCCTTCACCTCGGGCCACGTCATCATCTCGAATTCGACGAGCGGCTTGCGCGGCTGCGCGTGGACGGCGGCGGGCGTGATCAGTGCGGCAGCGACCAGCGCGGCCAGCGTGAGACGACGGGTCATGAGTGGCGGGTTGTGCGGTGGGGAGTGCGGCCCTGAACGACCCCTATGCTACGCCCGCCGTGCTGGGAGTGCTGCACGCCGGGAGATGATCAGTCGTCGAAACCGACCACGAGGTTCATACCCGCCTGCTGCGCCCGCTGCACCGCGGTGCCCGTGGCCGCGAGCAGGCCGTCCACGCTGATCACCGAATCGGTCACCTCGGCCACACCCACCGACAGCGTGCAGCGCACGCCCTGCACATCGCCAAAGACATGCCGCTGCATGCGCTCTCGGATGCGCTCGGCCAGCACCAGCCCGCCCGAGAGCTCCGTGCTGGGGAGCAGCACCGCGAACGCTTCCCCACCCACGCGCCCGACCACGTCGGTCGTTCGTGACTCCTGACGGCACACCCACGCGATCGCGCGGAGCCATTCATTGCCGAAAGTTTCGCCGTGCTGCTCGATGAGCTCGCGGAAATTGTCCGGATCGACCAGCAGCATCGCGAGCGGCTGCCCGTAGCGCCGCGCACGGGCGACTTCGGACGCAGCCAGATCAAAGAAGGCGCGGCGGGCCGACACGCCGGTGAGGTAGTCGGTCGTGCTCGAGGCGTCGTCGCGCAGACGCTCCTCGAGGCGGCGACGCTCCGAGACATCGCGCGTGACGATCGAGAAGCCGATGGCGGCGCCATCCGTGGCCCGCAGCGCCGTGACGACGGTGCTGGCCCAAAAGAGCGAGCCGTCCTGACGCTGCCGATAGCCTTCCTCTTCGCACCAGCCGTTGCGGGCCGCGAGCGCCAGCGTGTCCCGGACGTACGCCTCACCACTATTGTCGGGGGGCAGCAGCAGCGACAGGGGCTGCCCCACCATTGCGGCCGCGGGCCACTGATGGACGCGCTCCGCTGCTTCGCTCCACGAGTCGACGACCCCGTGCGCATCGACCGAGAAAATCGCGTAGTCGCGCACGGCCCCTTCGAGCGCCCGGAGTCGCTGGTCGGTGCGGGAGAGTTGCCCGCGCGCGGTGGCCAAGGCACGCGCGTCGTTCACGACGACGACGATCCGACCCGGTGCCACCTTCACCACGGAGAGATGCACGCCCAGCTGCTCCTCGGGGGCGAGCAGTTCGAGCGCATCGACGATCACGCCACGCGACGCACCGAAGCCTCGCACGCGCGCCGCCAGGTCGGGGGCGACAGCCCCCAAGGCGACAAAGAGATCATCGAGCGACCCTGACAACGTGAACGGCGTCAGGAGGGTGCGTGCCGCGAGATTGGCGACGCCCACTCGCCCGTCTTCGTCCACCTCCACGAGGCCGACCGGCGCCAGGACGAACAGGTCGAGCAGCGCCTCGGGGGTCACGCGACGGCCTCCGGCGCTGCCGCTGCGTCACTTGCCGCCGCCACCACGTCCGCCGGGATGGCGAGCGTGCGGTCGGCAATCTCGTGCAGCACGCGCGCGATGAAGGCGTCGGCCGACATGATGTCCTGCTTCTTGCCGGCCCCGCGTGAGCGCAGCGCGACCGTGTTCTCATCCGCCTCGCGACGGCCGATCACGCACATGTAGGGTACCTTCGCCACTTCGCCGTCGCGCACGCGGTAGTTGAGCGTTTCGTTACGCGCATCGAGCGTGGCGCGGATGCCGGCGGCCTTCATGCGGGCCACCAGCGCCTCGGCATGCTCGTTGTAGTCGATCGCGATGGGGATCACGCGCACCTGCTCGGGCGACAGCCACACCGGGAACACGCCGGCGAAGTGCTCGATCAGGATGGCGATGAAGCGCTCGAACGACCCGCTCACCGCGCGATGAATCACCACCGGGCGATGCGGCGCGTTGTCGTCGCCCGTGTAGGTGAGGTCGAAGCGCTCCGGCGCGTTGTAGTCGAGCTGGATGGTCCCGAGCTGCCAGGCGCGCCCGATGCTGTCCATGACGTCGAAGTCGATCTTCGGGCCGTAGAACGCCCCGTCGCCTTCCTTCATCTCGTACGGACGCCCCGTGCTCTCGAGCGCGGCGCGCAGCGCCGCCTCGGCGCGGTCCCACAGCTCATCGGATCCGATGCGCTGCTCGGGACGCGTGGCGAACTTGAGCTTGGCCGTGAGTCCGAACGTGTCGTAGTAGCCGAGGATGAAGTCCATGAGGAACTTCACTTCGTCGGCGATCTGATCTTCGCGCAGGTACACGTGACAGTCATCCTGCGCAAACTGACGCACGCGCGTGAGCCCCGACAGCGCGCCCGAGAGCTCGTTGCGGTGCAGCACGTCGAACGTGACGTAGCGCATGGGGAGATCGCGGTACGAATGCTTGCTCGACGCGAAGTACAAGTGGTGCGACGGGCAGTTCATCGGCTTGAGCGACATGTCGTGCTCACCCGTCTCGTTGTCGAGCACGAGGAACATGTTCTCCTTGTACTTGCCCCAGTGTCCGGACTGCTCCCACAGCGCCTTGTTGTACAGCAGCGGCGTCTTGATCTCCTTGAACGCCTCCTGCTGCCGCTCGCGCACGAAGGCTTCAAGCGTGTTGTACAGCGTGGTGCCCTTGGGCGTCCAGAACACGGCCCCGGGCGCCACGGGGAACAGCTGGAACAGATCGAGCGACTTGCCGAGCACGCGATGGTCGCGCTTCTTGGCTTCCTCGAGATTGTGCAGGTGCTGCTCGAGCTCGTCCTTCTTGAAGAAGGCGGTGGCGTAGATGCGCTGCAGCATCTGACGCTTCACGTCACCGCGCCAGTAGGCGCCGGCGGTGGTGAGCAGCTTGAAATGCTTGAGGTAGGACGTATCCGGGACGTGCGGACCGCGGCACAGGTCGATGAAGGGGCCGTCGGTATAGGTCGAGATGACCTCGTCACTGCCCTCGAAGTCGTCGAGGCGCTCGAGCTTGAGCGGATCGTCGGCGAAACGCACCCGCGCCTCGCGGAGCGACACCTCTTCGCGCAGAAACGGATACTTCTCGGCCACGACCTTCTTCATCTCGGCTTCGAACGCGGCGAGATCTTCGGGTGTGAACGGCTTCTCGACCTCGAAGTCGTAATAGAAGCCGTCGTCGATGGCCGGACCGAAGCCGATTTTGGCATCGGGGCGCAGGCGGCGCACCGCGGTGGCCAGGATGTGGGCGCCGGAGTGCCGCAGCACCTGCACCGCCCGCGGGTCCTTCTCCGTGATGACCACGAAGGAACCCGAGGCCCGCAATGGGGTCATCAGGTCGAGGACCTCGCCATCCACCGCGACCGCCAGTGACGCCTGCAGCAGGCGCGCCCCGATCGAGCCCACCACGTCGCGCGCCAGCGTCCCGGGAGGGACCTCGCGAGTGGAACCATCGGGGAGGGTCAGGACGATGTGCGCGTGAGCAGCAGCGTCAGCAGCAGATTGCGAACCGGCAGTCATCAGGAGCGGGCAGAAAGGTGAACGTCCTCGCTGAGCGAGGGAGCGGAAGTTATCCTTGCACAAGGAGTCGCGCCAAGATCAGCCACGATCCGCTTCGCGATCGCGGCCGGCGGGCGTGGGATCACGGAGGTGGCATCATGGCACAGTCTCCATTCAGGAACCGCTCGACGCGTCCGTCGTCGGCGCTGTTGGTGGCACTGGGCGCGGTGGCCGGCGTCGCACTTGGGTTGCTGCTGGCCCGTCGCGTGGTCGGGGGGGACGGCATGCTCCCCCGCGGCGACCGCCTTGATCACCGTCGTGGTCGCCGCCGAGCGCCGGAGGCCGCAGACGGACACGGCCACAAGGGGCCGACGGACGCCGTCGACGAGCTCGCCGACGAGTTCGCCGACGAGTTCGCCGACGAGCCGGAACTCGCCGGCGAGTCGATCGCCCACCTGCACGTCCGCGGTCGCAGCGGGTCCGGGAACGACGATGCCGAGGCCGTGTCCGATCGGGCGTCCACCCGCGAGCAGCTGCGGGACCGTATGCGCGACCGCCGCACCCGCTCGATCGAGTTCGAGGGGGCGATCGGGAGCGACGCGTCGGCCCACGCGCCGAGCCGGCCGAGGACCACCCCCACGGTGATCCCGATCGGCCCGTCAGTACCCACCCATGAGGCGCTGGAATCCCGCGTGCTGGAGGCGTTCCACCACGATCCGGTGCTCGAGGCCCGCGCCATCGATATCAGCGCCGTGGGCGCCGGGACGATCGAACTGACCGGCTGGGTGGAGAGCACTGGGGAGATCGCGCACGCGCTGACGGTCGCCAGGGGGGTCCCCGGCGTGACCTCGGTGGTCGATCAGCTGGCGGTCCGTGGGCCAGACTCGATCGAAAGCCACCGGTTGCCGCAGTACGAGACGCGACACCGGCGCTGAGCCACCGGTGGCCGACCGTGCCGTGTTATCTTGCGCCATGACTGCGCCCGACACGAATCCGCTGCCGACCACCTACGACGCTGCCGCGACTGAGGCCACCTGGTACGCCCAGTGGACTGAGCATGGCGTCTTCACTGCCGATGCCGAACGCGCCGCCACGCGCGAACCGTTCGTCATCGTGATCCCGCCGCCCAATGTGACGGCCGTGCTGCACATGGGGCACGGCCTCAACAATACCGTGCAGGACGTCCTCATCCGCTGGCGCCGTATGGCGGGTGACGAGGCGCTGTGGCTCCCCGGCACCGACCACGCGGGCATTGCCACCCAGAACGTGGTCGAGAAGCAACTGGCCGCGCAGGGCAAAACCCGCTTCGACCTCGGCCGCGGCCCCTTCGTCGAGAAAGTGGCCGAATTCGTGGACCACACGGGCGGCGAGATCCTCAATCAGCTCAAGGCGATCGGATCGAGCGCCGACTGGTCGCGCACGGCGTACACCTTCTCCCCCGCCCTCTCGAAGTCCGTGCGCGAAGCGTTCGTGCGGCTGCACGAAGACGGCCTCGTGTACAAGGGACACCGCGTGATCCACTGGTGTCCGCGCTGCGGCACCTCGCTCTCGGATGAAGAAGCGGAGTTCACGGACACGACGGGCAAGCTGTACCACCTCAAGTACACGCTCGCCGACGACCCAACGCAGTCGATCACCGTGGCCACCACGCGCCCCGAAACGATGCTCGGCGACGTGGCGGTAGCCGTGAATCCCGAGGACGAACGCTATCTCGCGATGATCGGCCGGGAGGTCGTGCTGCCGATCAACGGCGTACGTATTCCGATCATTGCCGACTCCTATACCGACGCCGCGTTCGGCACCGGTGCGGTGAAGATCACGCCCGCGCACGACGCGAACGACTTCGAAGTCGGCAAGCGCCACACCCTGGCCATGCCGGTCGTCATCGATGCCGAAGGCATCGTGCGCGAAGTCGACGATGCCGCCGGTCGAGTGCCAGCCGGGTTGGCGGGACTGGATCGCGCCGACGCACGCACGGCCATCGTGAAGATGCTCGACGCCGAGGGTGCGTTGGTGAAGGTCGAGCCGCACGCACATGCCGTACGTCATTGCTACCGCTGCGATACGGTGGTCGAGCCGCGTCTGTCCGACCAGTGGTTTGTGCGCATGCGTCCGCTCGCCGACAAGGCGCTCGACGTGTTGCGCGGCGGTCAGCTGCGCATTCTGCCCGACCGCTGGGAAGCCGTGTACGTGAACTGGCTGGAGGGTATTCGCGACTGGAACATCTCGCGGCAGATCTGGTGGGGACATCGCGTCCCCGTGTGGTACTGCGACGCCCCGACCTGCGCGCAGGAACCGATCGTCTCGCGCACCGATGTGACCACGTGTCCCTCGTGCCATGGCACGGTACGGCAGGACGAGGACGTGCTCGACACCTGGTTCTCGTCGTGGCTGTGGCCATTCTCCACGCTCGGCTGGCCCGATGCCACGCCCGACCTGAAGGCGTTTTATCCGGGCGACGTGCTGGTCACCGCGCCGGAGATCCTGTTCTTCTGGGTGTCGCGCATGGTGATGTCGGGATGCTGGTTCCTCGACCAGACGCCGTTCCATACCGTGTATCTGCATGGGACGGTGCGCGACATGCAGCACAAGAAAATGTCGAAGTCCCTCGGCAACGGCATCGATCCGCTGGACGTTGTGAAGCTCTACGGCGCCGATGCGCTGCGCTGGACCATGACGGCCGGCCTCGGTCTCGGCGTCGATGTCATGCTCGACCCCACCGATCTCGAGAAGTCGTTCGCGCCCGGGCGTAATTTCTGCACGAAGCTCTGGAACATCGGACGCTTTCTGCTGTCCCGTGTCGGCACCGAACCCCTGCAGCCGCTGTCGTCGATTGCCCCCGAGCGGCTCACCGCGGCGGATCACTGGATTCTGGATCGGCTCGATCAGGCCATTCGCGACTGCGACGCGGCGCTGGGTCCGCCACGGCCGGCCAACGGACACACCTGGACCGACGCGGAACGCGGCCGTGGTCTGCGTTTGTCGGAGTACGCCGAGGCGGCACGTCGATTTGTATGGAACGAGCTGGCCGACTGGTATCTCGAAGCGCTGAAGCCGCGCCTGTACGCCACCGAAGGCGAGGATCGCGAGGTGGCGCGCACGGTGCTCGCGCATGCCTTCGACGGCGCGCTCCGCTTGTTGCAGCCGGTGGTGCCGTTCATCACCGAGGCGCTCTGGCAGCAGCTGCCGAACACACCGCGCGGCGCCTTTCTCGCGCAGGCCGCGTGGCCGGTCGCGCGGCGCGGCGACGGTGCTGCGTCGGTCGAGGCGCAGGCCTTCGAGTACGCGCGCGACGCCGTGCAGGCGATCCGCAGCGTGCGGTCGGAGTACAACGTGAATCCGGGCGCGTGGGTGGAGGCGATGCTGGTGGCCCCCGCAGGAATTGCGGAGCTGCTGGATGCGCAGCGTGAGACGATCGGCTCGCTGGCGCGTGCGCGCGTGGCGATGGCGTCGGAGAACCCCGGGGGGGCGTCGGCGCAGCTGTTGCTGCGTGACGGCGTGGAACTGGTCGTGCCGCTGGCGGGCATGGTGGATCTCGAGAAGGAGAAGCAGCGCTTGCAGGCGGAGCTCACGCAACTCGAAACGCAGCTGCACGCGCTCGACGGTCGGCTCGCCAACGAGAAGTTCGTGGCGAAGGCACCGGCGGCGCTGGTGGAGGCGGAGCGCGCCAAGGCCGAGGACTGGCGGTCGCGGTGTGCCCTGATGCGCGCCAAGCTCGGGACCTTCGGCGCGTGAATACCGTGATCGAGGCCGTCGTGAGGCGGGCCGCCGTGACGCCGGCGGCCGCGCTGTTGCTGCTGACGGCCTGTGCGAACCAGACGGCGCCGCCCGGCGGACGGCCGGATCTGTCGCCACCGCTCATCCTTACGGTGACGCCGCAGAACAACGCGGTGGGCGCCAAACCGAAGGCCGTGACGCTGCAGTTCGATGAAGTGGTCAGCGAAACGCCCAAGGGCGCGAAGGACCTCGCGGAGCTCGTTTTTATCAGTCCCAAGAGTGGCGCGCCGAAGGTGGACTGGGGACGCTCCAAGATTGAGATCCGCCCCTCGAAGGGATGGAAGCCGAACACCGTGTATTCGGTAGTCATCAAGCGCGGCCTGCAGGACCTGCGCAACAATGCCATCGACAGCACGATCCGGCTGGTCTTCAGCACCGGCGGGGCGATCCCGAACACGCGCATTGCGGGCGTCGCCTTCGATTGGGCGGCCGGCAACGGGCTCTCCGGCGCGTTGGTGGAAGCGATGGCGCCCGACAGCACCACGTATCAGGTCGTCGCCGACTCCGTTGGCCGCTACGTGCTGCAGTACCTGCCGCCCGGCCCGTATCTGGTGCGGGCATTCGGCGACCGGAATGCCAATCGCACCCTGGACCCCATCGAAGTGTGGGACGCGGCGAACGTCACGCTGACGCAGTCGGCGGACCTCGAACTGTATGGGTTTGCGCACGACACCGTGGGGCTGCGCGTGGCGGAAGTGACCCCGCAGGATAGCCTGGCCCTGAGAGTGGTCTTCGATAAGCCGTATGCGCCGGGACGCGTGTTCACCCCCGACGACATCATCATCACGCGCGCGGATTCGTCTCGGGTCCGCGTACGCGCGGTGCAGACGATGCCCGAACGCAATCTCGCCGACTCGCTGAAGGCGAAGGCGCGCGCCGACTCGGTGGCGCGGGCGGCGTCCGCCCGTGATTCGACGCCCGCGCTGCGAGCGCGGACCGACTCGTTGGCGCGGGTGAGGCGCGCCGACAGCCTCGCCGCCGTGGCCACCGCCGAGCGCGCCGCGCGTACCCGCGCGGCAGCGCGTCGTGGCCGGCCCGGTGCACCGATCGACACCACGCCGCCGCCCAAGATGCGTCGTCCGCGGGTGTATAAGGAAATCTATATCGCGTTGGACACGCCGTTGGAGCCGCAGAAACAGTACCGGCTGAGCGTCACCAACGTGCAAAGCCTCTCGGGTACGGTGCGCTCGCCGGCGCGCAGCTTCACCACGCCCCGCGCCGTCAAGCTGGACAGCGCCAAACGTGACAGTGCGGCCGCAGGACGGGGCGCCCAACCGCCAGCCACGCCGCGCCCGGCCGCCCCGCCGGATACCCTCGCCGGCGCGATGCGGGTGCGCGTGCGCGCGCTGTTCGGCGGCGCCTGATGACGCTCGGGGATGCGCGGTCGGCCGTGCCCGCGCTGTTCATCGACCGTGACGGCACGCTGATCGCCGACGCGCACTACCTGGCGGATGCGAGTCGTGTGCAGCTCCTGTCGGGCGCAGCGGCCGCAGTGGCCCAGGCGAATGCGGCACAGGTGCCGGTGGTGGTGGTCACGAATCAGTCGGGAATCGCCCGCGGGCTGATCACCCATGCGCAGTACGAAGCGGTGCGCGATCAGACCAACACGCTGCTGAACGCCGGGGGGGCGGCCGTACTGGCGACCTACCATTGTCCGCACTGGGGACATCCGAAAGAGCCGTGTGACTGCCGAAAGCCGGGGCTCGGCATGTATCGCGAGGCGGCAGCCGCCCATCAGCTCGACCTGATGCAGAGCGCGTACATCGGCGATCGGTGGCGTGACGTCCAGCCCGCGCTCGCGACCGGCGGTATCGGAATTCTGGTGCCCGGCATCGAGACCCCATCCGCCGACGTAGAAGCAGCCCGCTCGGCGCTCTCCGCCCGCCTCTTCATGGCGGAGAGCATTGCGGAGGCGGTGTCGATCGCGCTGGCCATGATCGGCAGCCGCGCGCCCCTGCAGCCGCCCTCGGATCTGCAGTAGCTTGGGCGCCATGAAGTCACCCGCCCGTATCTCCGTGCTCGCCTCTGGCGGTGGATCCAATCTGCAGGCGCTCATCGACCACTTTGCCGGTCCAGCCGCCAGCGCCGGTGTGATCACGTTCGTGGCCTCCGAGCGCGAGTCCGCGGGGGCGCTCGATCGCGCCCGCGCCGCCGGTATCGCGACCGGTGTGCTCGACGCGCCGCTCGACGGCGATGCCGTGCTCTCGTTGCTCAACCCGGCCAACACCGATGTGCTCGTCTTGGCCGGCTATCTGAAGCTGGTCCCCGAGGCCGTGGTGCGCGCCTTCCGTGGACGGATGCTGAACGTGCACCCCGCCCTCCTGCCGTCGTTCGGAGGGCCGGGCATGTATGGCCGGCGCATTCATCAGGCGGTGCTTGATCACGGGGCCACGCTCACCGGCGTTACGGTGCACTTCGTCGACGAGCACTTCGATCGCGGGCCCATCATCGCGCAGTGGCCGGTACCGGTGCTCCCCGGCGACGATGCGGCTGCGCTCGCGGCACGGGTGCTGCGCAGCGAGCATCGTCTGTTGCCGCTCTGCGTGGCCGCCGTGGCATCGGGCGCGATCGTGCTCGGCGACGACCATCGCGTGCACGGCCATCTCGATATCCCCGTGTCGGTGCACGCACCCGAATGGCGTTTTACGCTGACCGAAGACGCCGCCGGTCCGTCACCGGCATTTGCCACCGATGTCGCGCGACTCTTCCCGCGCTGATCGTTCTCTGCTGCTCTTCTTTCTCTTCTGATCCCGTCTCCATGCGCGCGCTGCTTTCCGTTTCCGACAAGTCCGGTCTCGTACCATTCGCCACCGGCCTCGCCCAGCAGGGATACGAGCTCGTGTCCACCGGCGGCACCGCCAAGGTGCTGCGTGAGGCCGGGCTCGCCGTGAAAGACGTCAGTGAGATCACCGGCTTCCCGGAGATGCTCGACGGACGCGTGAAGACGCTGCATCCCGTGATTCACGGCGGCCTCCTGGCGCGACGCGACCTGCCCGAGCACATGGAGGCGATCAAGGCGCACGACATCGGCACGATCGATCTCGTGGTCGTGAACCTGTATCCGTTCCGCGAAACGGCGGCCAAGCCGAACGTGCACCCGGAAGAAGTGATCGAGAACATCGACATCGGCGGTCCGTCGATGCTCCGCTCGGCCGCGAAGAACTTCGCGTCGGTGTGGGTGATCGTCGACCCGACCGACTACGCGCATGTCCTCGAACTCGTGCAGTCGGGCGGTGACGACCTCGCCTTCCGCACGTTGCTGGCGGAGAAGGTGTACGCCCACACCAGCAGCTACGACGCCGCGATCGCGCAGTGGTTCGCGCAGCAGCGTGGCGAGCCGTTCCCCGACCGCTATCCGATCGCCTTTGAGAAGCAGCAGGCGCTGCGCTACGGCGAGAATCCGCAGCAGCGCGCGGCATTCTACGTGGAGAAGCCGGGAGCCGGACTTGGCGCCTTGGTACAGAAGGGGGGCAAGGAATTGTCGTTCAACAACCTGCTCGACCTCGAGGGCGCGTTGCTCGCCATCGAGCCGTTCGCCGAGCAGCCTGCGTGCGCGATCATCAAGCACACGACGCCGTGCGGCGTGGCCACGGGCATCGACGCCCTGTCGGCCTACAAAAAGGCGTTGGCGTGCGATCCGGTGTCGGCGTTCGGCAGCGTGATCGCCTTCACGGTACCGGTCGACGTGGCGGCGGCAGAAGCGATCTCCAG
>CANHNQ010000103.1 GCA_947462095.1 Gemmatimonadota bacterium | reverse complement strand
ATTGGTGGTCTGCACGGCAATCGAGCCGATGGTGCCGCCGAAATACTTGTCGGTCACGGGCATCGCCGTCTTGCCGCCGTCGGTGGTCTTCCAGACGCCGCCGCCGGTGGTGCCGAGGTAGTACTCGTCAGGGCGCTGGGTTGAGCCGGCCACGGCGACCATCCGGCCGGATTGGTTGGGGCCGATGTTGCGCCAGGAGACACCGAAGGTGGTGTCGGCGCCGCGGGCTTGCGGAGGGCCGCCAGGGCCGCGCTGGGCGGACGCCGTGGCTGCGGATGCGAGGCAGCCGACAGCAAGGAGGAGACGGGAGGTGGGGATCACGATTGGTCTTGGGGGTTGGATTGGAACGGCTTCGATAAAGAAACGTTGCGGGGAGTGCGAGCGCTGGGGGTTCTCGACCGTGTGCCGTGGGACTTGGGCCGTGGGTGCAAACTCAGCACGCCGAACTCACGGAAAGCCGGCGGACCGGTAGGCTTCGCGCCCACCGACGATCGTCAGGAGCACCTTGGTTTTGAGCAGCTCAGCCGGTGGGATGGTCAGGATGTCAGCAGAGAGGACTGTGAAGTCCGCGAATTTCCCGACCACCAGCGAGCCCGTTTCCTTCTCCATGAACGCGGCATACGCGGCGTCCTGGGTGTAATGCCGCAAGGCGGCCTCAACCGTGATCCGGTTCTCGGGATACCATCCGCCCTTCGGCGTGCCCTGCGGGGTCTGGCGCGTGACCGCCGTATAGATGCCCAACAACACATCCATCGGAAACACCGGATAGTCGCTGCCGAAGGCCTGGAGGGCGCCCGCGTCGTCGAACTTCTTGAATGCGTTCGCCCGCGAACTACGCTCGGGACCTAACAAGGGGGCGTAGTTCTGGAGGGTGGTTTGGTCGGGGGTGGCGAAGATGGCCTGGGTGCTGGCAATGACGCCGAGCTGCTTGAAACGGGGCAGGTCGGCCAAGGCGGGGACTTCGATGTGCTCGATGCGGTGACGGCGGCCCTGGGTGCGGTTCACCTTGGCGGCGTGGGCGTAGGCGTCGAGCGCGGTGCGGACAGCGCGGTCGCCGATGGCGTGGAGCTCCACCTGAATGCCGGCAGAGTCATAGCGCGCCACACCCGCGTTCAGCGTGGCGGCGGGCCAGAAAGGGAGCCCCGTATCGTCTGATCCGGCATAGGGTTCGAGCATCGCGGCGGTCTTGGCATCCACCGTGCCGTCCAGCATGCCTTTGGCGATCCCGACGCGCAGCCACGGGCCGGTGGTACTGTCGCGCAGCATGGTGTAGCGCCGAACGATTGCCGCGGTGGCGTCGGGGGTAAACGGAAAGGCGGCGCGGTACCGCACGCGCATGGTGTCGGCGGTGGCCGCCGCGCGCAGGATCGTGAATACGGGATGTTCCGGAGCACGACCGCTGGCGTCCTGAAGCAGTACGATGCCGAACGATGCGGCCTTGCGCGTTTCCTCGTCGATGCGACGGGCGATGTCGGCCACGGTCGGCTCGGGGACGAGGCGCACCACGAGCTGGCGGGCGCCCTCTTTCAGCAGGCCGGTGGGCACGCCCTGGGCTTCGCGTTCGATCACCCCGCGCGCGGGGTCGGGGGTGGTGGCGGTGACTTTGGCGAGCGCCAGCGCTCGGCCGTTGGCGATGGACTGGTGCCCGTCGCGGTCGGTGAGCACCACGGGTTGACCGGGGAAGGCGACGTCGAGGAACCGGCGATGTGGCGCGTTATTCGGGAAGTCAGACGGGGTCCAGCCGCGCCCCAGCACCCACGCCCCGGCGGGGCGCTTGGCGGCCCACGCTTTGAGGCGGCGCACGATCTCGGCGGGCGATTTAGCGTCGGTGAGGTCGGCCTGATCGGTGGTGGGGAGATGCCAGTGGGCATCACTGAAGCCGGGCACCACACGTCGCCCCTGCAGGTCCACCATGCGCGTGGCGGGGCCGCGGTGCTTCAGCGCATCGGCCGCGCTCCCTACGGCGATGAGCGTGCCGTCGCGGATGGCGATGGCCTGCGCCTGCGGGCGGGCGGCGTTTCCGGTCCAGATGCGGGCGTTGGTGTAGATCGCGTCGGCGATCGGCGTCGCGGGCTGGGCCTGTAGCGACGGCGCGAGGGCCGACGGCGCGAGGGCCACGAGCACGGCCAGCACAGCAGACGTACGGAGGGGCATGAGCATCGGCGGGTGAGGCATGAAGTCCGATATAGTGTTCTGGGCTGCTGAAGACTATATCCGACGTCGTCCTCCTGCTCTCCACCATACCGACTCCCCGCCATGCTCGTCGTCCAGGTGTTTGTGCACGTGCTCCCCGAGCATGTCGCCGCGTTCAAGACTGCCACGCTCGACAACGCCACGAATAGCGTGCTCGAACCGGGCATCGCGCGCTTCGATGTGCTCCAACAGGCCGATGACCCCACGCGCTTCACGCTGATCGAGGCGTATCTCACCGACAGCGCCCCGGCCGAGCACAAGGCCACGGCGCACTACGCGCGGTGGCGTGATACGGTGGAACCGATGATGGCGTCGCCGCGCACGAACGTGAGATACGAGTCGCTGTTTTTTCCTGTTTAGGCAGTTCTCTGTGGTGCTCTGCGCCTCTGTGTGCTCTGCGTGATCGGTTCGCGGCGTCGGGTTAAGCGTGTGGAAATGATGACGCAGGGAACGCAGAGGCGCAGAGCACGCAGAGAACCGATTTTTCTTTTGAGGGTGTGACCGTGAAGATTCGTGCGATGATGATGGTGGGGGGCTTGCTCGGCGCCACAACGATCGCCCGTGCGCAGCCGGCGAAGGGTGGTGCGGCATTCGAGATCACCGAGGCGTCGGTCACCGACGTACAGGCGGCGCTTACGGAGGGGCGGATCTCGAGCGTGCAGCTCGTGAAGCAGTATCTCGCCCGCATTGCGGCGTACGATCACGCGGGGCCGGAGCTGAACTCGCTGATTCGCATCAATCCCAAGGCGCGTACGGAAGCAGCGGCCCTCGACGCCGAGCGGAAGGCGGGGAAGGTGCGCGGGCCGATGCACGGGATCCCCGTCATCATCAAGGACAACTACGACACCGGCGACATGCCAACCAGCGCGGGGTCGCTGGCGCTGGCCACCAGTCAGCCGAGTCGCGATGGGTTCGTGGTGAAGAAGCTGCGCGACGCGGGGGCGATCATTCTGGGCAAGTCCAACCTGCACGAGCTCGCGGCCGGCATTACCAGCATCAGCTCACTCGGTGGACAGACGCGCAATCCGTACGATCCCACGCGCTGCCCGGGTGGGTCGAGCGGTGGTACGGGCGCCGCGATCGCGGCCAGCTTTGCCACGGTGGGGTGGGGTTCGGATACCTGCGGCTCCATTCGCATTCCGAGTGCGTTCAACGCGCTGGTGGGATTGCGGCCGACGCAGGGCATGATGAGCCGACGCGGCATCGTGCCGTTGTCGCACACGCAGGACATCGGTGGGCCATTGGCGCGCACCGTGACTGATCTCGCCATCGCGCTCGATGTGAGCGTGGGCTATGACAGCGAGGACGCCGTCACGAGTGTGCTGCGCGACAAGCCGGCGCCGACGTTTCAGGCGTCGCTGGACAAGAACGCGTTGCGTGGCGCGCGCATTGGTGTGTTCCTGCCGTACTTCCGCGACACCGACGCGGAGATTGCCGACACCGTGCGGGCGGCCATCGCAGCCATGCGCGCGCAGGGGGCTACGGTGGTCGACGTGCCGATGGCGGAGTTCGACACGCTGATGGCCAACACCAGTGTGATCAATCTGGAAACGAAGTTCGACCTCATCGACTACCTGCGCACCATCCCCAACGCGCCGGTGAAATCGATGCGCGACATTCTCGATCGCGGCCTGTACGACCGACAGCTGGAAGTGCGCTTCCGCGTGATCGACACCGTACGCAACGCCGACAGCGAGCAGCATCGCACGGCGCTGGCGCGGCAAACGGCGCTGCGCGCTCGCATGGAGCGGATCCTCGACAGCCTGCAGCTTGATGCGATCGCCTATCCCACCGTTCGGCAGAAGCCCACGCTCGTGGGTGAGGTGCAGAACGGCAGCACCTGCAACCTGGGCGCGCAGAGCGGACTGCCCAGTATCAGCGTACCGGCCGGCTTCGCGGGTGATGGACTGCCGATCGGAATCGAACTGTTGGGCAAGGGCTTCACCGATACGCGCTTGGTGGCGATGGCGTACGCCTTCGAGCAGTCGGGCGCGCGACGACTCGCGCCGAGCACCACGCCATCGCTGGTGGCGGGCAAGGCGCCGGTAGCAGCGCTGATCGTGGTCACGACGCGCGCCCGCGGCCTCGTGGCCACCACGCGCATCACGCTCGATCGTGTACACAGCGTACTCCGTTGGTCCAGCACCGTGCAGCACACCGGCGGCGCGCCGCTGTCGGCGCTGGTGCTGCGACGCACGGGCGATGCTGGTCGTATCTCGGGGCCGATCTCGGGTGCCGTCGCGAGCGGCACGACGTCGGCCAGCATCGCCATTCCGGCGGGAGCCAGCCGGGTGAGCGCGCGATTGCTCGGGCCTGGTCAGACGGCGGGGAGCGGATCGTTCCCACTCACGTATGCCGATCGCATAGCGTTCGAGAGTGGGCGGCTGACCGTGGCGATGTACACGGGTGCCGGTGTGGCGCCGGTCGAGGTGAAGGTAGCGCGGTAGGAACGGCAACCGCGAGCAGCAACTACAACTACAACGGCCAGAACACGGATAGCACCGATCACGCGGACAACAACATGGATAAGCAAAAGCGATCATTGAACGAAACGTGAATGACACGCCGATTGGCTGATCCGTGTTGTTTCCGTTTCATCTGTGTCATCCGTGTTCTGGCGGTGGCTGTTGGCGGTGGCTGTTGGCGGTGGCGTGTCGGGATGCCGCGGGAGCCCCCCGTGACAGATCGCCTGCGTGGCGCGAAGTTCACCGCATGTCGACCTCATCCATTCTCCGCTCCACCCTGACCGCCGCGGCACTCGCCGGCGGGCTCGCGGCCAGCCCGGCGCAGGCACAGCATGCCTTCGCCGACCCCGGCGCCACCTTCGATCCGCGCGTGCCCACTCCCGCGCAGATCCTGGGCTACGATATCGGCGCCCGCTTCACGCCGCAGCGCGCCATGATGCGCTACATCGAGCGCATTGCCGCTGCCTCGAAGCGGGTGAAGGTGGACACCGTAGCCCGCACGTTCGAGGGGCGCGAGATGCTCATCATCACCATCTCGAGCGAAGCCAACATGGCGCGGCTGGCCGAGATTCAGCGCGATGCCAAGCGCATCGCCGACCCGCGGGGGGCCAGTGCCGCCGACATCGATGCCGCGGTGAAGCGCATTCCCAGCATCGTGTGGCTCGAGCATTCCGTGCATGGTGGCGAAGCGTCGGGCGCCGAAGCCGGACTCGCGCTGCTGTATCAGCTGGCGGCCGGTACCGATGCCGACACCAGACTGGCGCTGGATAGCACGGTGGTGCTGATCGACCCCAACGAGAATCCCGACGGACGCGAGCGGCACACGCACGACATCGAGCGCAGCTGGAGCGCGCAGGGTGTGGCCAGTGAGCCGGGTGCGCTGAACAATGCCGGGTCGTGGCCGGGGCCGCGTACGTCGCACTACTACTTCGATCTCAATCGTGACTGGTACGCGCAGTCGCACCCCGAGACGAAGGGGCGCGTCAGCACGTACATGAAATGGTGGCCGCATGTGGCCGTGGACCTGCACGAGCAGGGGAGCAGCTCTTCGTTTTACTTTGCGCCGCCGCGCGAGCCCGACAACAAGAACAATCCCGCGCACCTCCCGAAGTGGTTCGACATCTTCGCGGCCGCCCATGGCGCGGCGTTCGATGTGCACGGCTGGTCGTACTTCCGTCGTGAAGGCTACGACTCGTTCTATCCCGGCTACGGCGAAGGATGGCCCATGCTCACCGGCTCTGTCGGCATGCTGTTCGAGAGCGCGTCGAGTTCGGGCGGCGCCGTGATGCGCAACGACGGCACGCTGCGCACGCTGCGCCAAGCGGCGTTCGAGCACTTCACGGCCGAGTGGGCCACGGTGAAGACGTCGGCGCGTCGGCGCACGGATTTGGTGCGCGACTATGCGGCGGCGCGGGCGAATGCGATCACGATGCACGCCAAGGGACCGCTGCGGGCGGTGATGCTGGCGCGTGATGGGCAGGGTCGGGCTGATTCGCTGGTGCAGAAGCTGCGTGACAATGGTATCGAAGTGCAGCGGCTCACGGCGGACGTATCGGTGGCCAACGCCACGCAATACGCCGGTGGCACGCTCCCCACGATGACGGCCAAGGCCGGCAGTTATGTGGTGGACCTCGCGCAACCGCAGGGCCATCTGGCCAAGGCGCTGCTCGAGCCCGATGCCGCGCTCGATTCGGCGTTCCTCAAGTTCGAACTCGAGCTGCGTCGGACCGGGCAGCGCAATCGCTTCTACGACATGACCGCGTGGTCGTTGCCGTTGGCGTGGCGCGTGGAGGCGTACACGTTGTCGGCGTTGCCAGGATCGCTGGCCATGGTGACCGACATGCCGCGCCCGTTCGTGGCGCCGGTGCGCTCGGTGTACGGCTACGCGTTCGCACCGGGCAGCGAGTCGAGCATTCGGCTGCTGGCGTCGTTGCTCACCGACTCGGTCCGGGTGTGGTACGCGCCGTATTCGTTTACGTCGAAGACGAACAAGTTTCCCAACGGCGCCTTCGTGATTCGCGCCGCGCTCAATCGCCCGGATGTCCACGACGTGGTCATGCGTCGCGCCGCTGAAGCGGGGGCGCAGCTGGCATCGATTCCGTCGGCCGGTGTGGATGAGGGCACCGACCTTGGCAGTAACTCGGTGATCCCGGTGCAGCGCCCGAAGGTGGCGTTGCTGGGTGGGGCGCCGGTGAACGGCACGTCGTTCGGCTTCGCCTGGTACGCGATGGATCAGCGCATCGGCTACGCCAGCACGCTCGTGGACGGGAACTTCGTCGCCAGCGGCGACCTGAGCGCCTTCAACACGCTCATTGTGCCGTCGGTACAGGCCGGCGCCCTCGATCGGGTGCTCGGCGATGCGGGTCGCGCGCGTCTGGCTGAGTGGGTTCGCACTGGCGGCGTGCTGATCACGATCGACGCGGCGAGCGCGTGGGTGGCACAGGAACGGGTGGGGCTGGTACGCACGCGCGTGAAGCGCGACTCCACGCGCGCCGACAGCACCGGCGGCGCACCACTCCCGAGCAGCCTGCCGGGGGTACTGGCGCGCGCCACGATTGACACGCTGTCACCGCTCATGGCGGGCGTGTTGACCCGTGAGATGCCGGTGTTCGTGAACAGCGACCGCGTGTTCACGATCCCGAGGGACCTCGCGGCCGGCGACGCCGTGATGCGCTTCGCCCCGGCGGCGCGGGTACGGATCGCGGGCTACTACTGGCCCGAAGCCGCGGCGAAGCTTGGCGGCTCGCCGTACCTGTGGACTGAGCGGGCCGGGCGCGGACGCGTGATCATGTTCGCACACGATCCGGTGTACCGGGATCAGCTGCGTGGGACGCTGCCGGTTTTTGCGAATGCGGTACTGCTGGGTGGGAGCTACTGAGTTCTGGATAGGTCGCAACTGCAACTGCAAAAGCCAGAACACGGAGACCACGGATCACACGAAAACAACACAGATAAGCCCAAAGCGCTTGTGGCTTATCTGTGTTGTTTCATTTCAATCGGTGGCATCCGTGTTCTGGCTGTTCGCTGTTCGCGATCTATCTCGCCTAAGCAATACTCGCCGCGTACGCCTTGGCGAACCGCCCCGTATCCGCGGCCTTCATCCCGCAGACGCCAACCCGTAGTCCCTCCGGCATCGGCACCACGAACACATCGGCGGCCTGAAGCGCCTCGCACACCGCGAACGGATCCGGCGGCGCCGGCAAGGTCACGAAGAAGCCACCGTCCCACGGGGCTCCGGGCAGTCCTTCGGCCTTGAGCGCGGCATCGAGTGCCGCCACGCGTTCCGTCAGCACGCGGCGCCAATGCGCATGTTCGGCGGCCAAGGCAGCCTGCGCCGTTTCGCTCTTGGTCATGCGGAGCAGCACACTCATCGGCGCACGCGCGCAATTGCTCCACGTGCCGCGGCAGCTCGAGACCAGCGCGCCCTTGAGGGCCGGGTCGCCGCTCCACGGAAACACCAGCGCGCCGGCGCGCGAGCCGTACAGCGTGAACGCCTTGCTGAGACTCAGGCTCGCGCACACCAGCACGGCCTGTTCGGCGCCGAACGCCGCGTAATCCTCAAGGGCTTCCCGCACGTCGTCCGGATTGCGCGCGTAGTCGAGATAGGCGAAGTCGAGCAGCAGCGTCACGGGACCCTGCGACGCGATGTCGCGCAGCATCGACAGGAGCGTTCGGCGATCGTCACGCGACAAACTGCGACCGGTGGGGTTATGACATGGGTCATTCAGCCACACCAGCAACCGCCCCTGCTCCTCGAGCAGATCGCGGGCCTTGGCTTCCCACGCCCCCACGTCGAGTGCGTCGCCGGGTGCGGGATACGGGGCCGTTTCCAGACGCACGGCCGCTTCGGCCGTGATCGTCGCGTACGGGCCCCAGAACGGCGCGGCGGTGAGGATGGCCTGTCCACTCTCCACGAAGTTCTTGAGCGTGAGGGCGAGCGCCCCCGAGCCACCGGGCGTGGCCACGGCCACGCCGGGGCTCGTGAGCTGCGGCCAGTGCCGCTGCGTGAGCGCCAGCAGAAACGCCGGATCACCGGCGATCGGCGCGTAGGGGGCAATCTCCATGGGGGTGAGTTCCCGCCAGAGCGCCATCACGCTGTCGTGCACCACCAGCTTGCCGTGGTCGTCGAGCAAGGCCCCAACGGTGGCGTTGATAACCGGCGCTCCCGTGGCCGCCCGTTGCTGGGCCGCCGCGTTGAGCGTGAAGATCAGATCGTCGCCGGCGAAGCCCTGGCGCGAGTCGAGGAGATGAGTGCGCATCCTCTAAGCTAACGCGGTGATCGGCGGCGGCTCAGCGAGGAACCTCGAACGCCAATTCCAGATCACCACCGACGGGCACATCAGCCCATCGCGCCAGCAGATCATCCCGTCGCGCGCGCACGCGCGCCAGCTCGTCGTCGGTGAGCGGACGCAACCCGTCCGGCATCGTCTTGCCCACGGCCAGTCGCGACGCCACGTACTGCTCCGCCTGTGTCTGGAACGCGTCGGGGGTCATCGCCTCACCCTGCCGTCGTTCCGCGTCGAGAAATCCCACGATCAGCTCGACCACCAACGCTTCATCGGGGATCGGCCCACGGGGCCACGGCTTCGCGAAGTCGCCGATCTCCCAACCATCGGCCAGCAGCCCGTAAAAGCCGCGGCGAAATCCGAGCGTGCTCTCCACCGCGAAGTGTGTGAGATCGTGCGCGGGCATCACGAGTGCGGTCGGTCCGTTCTGCCGCTGCCACGTGACTGACCCATCGCGTCGCGTACAGGTGACCGAGGCGGAACCATCCGCATGCCGCTTGAGGCGGATGTGCAGATCGACGGTGCGTTCTACCGACATGGATCGACGGGTTCAGATACGAATTGAAACGCGAGCAACTAAACGGCTTTCCCGCGGATTTCGCGGATCTCACACGGATGAGCACGTTGACTACGACGAGTGCTCGTCGCCCACATCGTGCTCATCCGCGGTCATCCGTGCAATCCGCGGCCAAGCTGTTCGTAGCACATAATCACCACTGCTGTCCAAACGTGATCAGGGCTTTCCATGGCGCCGCCTGATCCACTTTGCGCGTGGCACCGACAAACACGCCCCCCGAGAACAGACGTAAGCCCGCCGTGAGCGACGCGCGAATGCCTTCGGTGGGGCGTGCGACCGGTGCCCAACTGGCCAGCAGCGTGGAATCGATCGGCGCGCCGAGTCGTTCGATACTCGTGCGCGCCGCGTTGGTCACGGCGTCCGCCCAACCACTCTGTACGCCGACACTCAAACCCGGGGCCAACGCCGGCAAGAAGAATCGTCCGGCGCGAATCGGCTGACGGAAGTATGGGCTCGTGTACTGCAGCGAGGCGCGCAGCACGGCGGCGCGTGAGCCGGCGAACTCCTTGTCGTCGTAGCCCGGCAAATTCTGGAACTTGCCCAACTCGAACAGCTGTTGCGGCGGAATGCGCGAGCCGAAAACGGCGCCCACGTCACCGCGCGCCAACGCCACGAACGGACCGAATGGCTTACGCGCCGTGGCGCGGATTTCAGCACGCTGCCAGTGCAGCGTGCCGTCGCCGCGCTCGTACGACAGGCGCGCGCCGACCCCCGGCTTGGCGAATTCCGCGCTGAAATCCGGATGCCACTCGACCAGCGCGGCGGTGCGCAGATAGCTGCCGTGGTCGAGGCGGCGATTCTCACGATACGACTCGCCGCCGAATGGACTGCGCCGGTACGACGCGGGGCGATAGCGATCGTCAGCCACGCCAAACTCCACGCGGGACAGCAGGCGTCGGGCACCGAGCGTGCGCACGGCGGCGATCGTCGCGCTACGACGATCGACGTAGTCGTACGGGTCCTGCGACGCGAACAGCGACGCCATGCTGTTGCCGGAGTCGAGCGGCACACGAAAGTCGTTCGTGTTGTCGAGCGAGCGGCCGGCGCGAAGTTCGAGCGCCGTGTTGCCGCGCGTGCGTTCCACCGAGACGCGGCCGCGGGCGGTGCCTTCGTTCCATGCCCAGCCCGCATTCGCGCGCACCACGACGCCCGGCGCAAGATCGCGCAGCGACCACTTGAGCCCCGTGCCCGTGTACACGCCTTCTACGCGATTGAAATGAAAGGCGTCGCTGGCGCGCGGCACCGTGTAGTCGAGGCGCGGCGCGCCGGTGGAGCGCCAGCGGTCGGGGCCGATGTCGGTGAAATCGTCGGAGTGCATGCCGAGCGAGAGCGCGCCGACATCAGCTTGCCAGGCGCCGTAGCGACCGAGAGAGTCCGTGCTCGCAAACGACAACCGACGGCGCGAGCGCGCGCGCAGAGAGTCCGCGGCGGCGAGGGTGGTGGCGTCGAGCACCGTATCGTTCACCTGCATCTGCGAGAAGCGCGACACGATGCGGACCACGGCGCGACCGTCGCCCAATCCCGGGAATGTGGCCTGCAGTTCGATGCGCTGTTTGGCCGGCAGCCAGTACTCGCCATTGCGTTCGCCATTCTCGTATTCCACGAAGGCCACCGCGTCACCCAGCGAGGCGATACGGCCGCGACGCGGCGCGTTGGCGCGCACGAAGTAGCCGCGTAAACGGACCAGCGTGCCGCGCGAGGCATCGAGATCCATTTCGCCGTCGAACACCACCACCGAACCCGTGATGTCGGTGCGCGGCTGCACCCGCACGTGCGCGATCGGAATCACGCGATCGCCGGCGCGGACGGTCACGACGGTATCGCCGCCGGAGTAGCGATAGTACTGATCGCGATCGACCGCGAGCGGATGCACGGCCGGTAGCGTATCGGCACCGTCCGAGCCCCCCCGCCGCGGCGGCGTGCGGCGCGACGCGTCGGTGCGCACGCGAAGCCGGTTGCCGTACAAAACCGGATTCAGCCATCCCGTCTGGAACACCGACAGCATCGAAACATTTGGACCCATCTGCTGGGCGCGATAGCCGACAATGCGCTGATCATAGAAGCCGGTGCGATTCCACTTGAGCGTACTCGCGACCTGCTCCACGGCGGTCACTGCTTCGGTCCCCTCCTCGCGGCGCAGCAGCACCGAGATCTCGGTCTCCACGTTCGACCGGAAGCTGATCAAGCTGGGCGGCAGGACATTCCGTTTGCCGGCATCCGCCAGCAGCTCACGCAGCGCACGCGGGGCGGTGGTGGTATCCGTCTGAGCGGCGACGGTGCTGGGCGCGCCGAGCAACGCGAGCGCGCCGGCGGCAACGAGGAAGAAGGGAATTCGCATGTCCATGTGGTACGCAGGGATGCATCGGAAGTTGCACCCCAGCATGGTTACGCGCACGGCGCGATCGCCAACGGCCAGAACACGGATGCCGCGGAAATCACAGAACCAACACGGATAAGTAGACTGCGTTGTTTGCGTATCGGTGTGGGTTCCGTGCCATCGGTGTGCTCCGTGTTCTGGCCGTTGCTTTTACGATTTCAGCTGCTGCACCCGTTCGGCCGCCGCAGTCCAGTCATGCACCGCATCATCGAGTTCATCGCGCGTGTCGTCGAGCGCCTTGCCCAAGGCGGCCGCCTTCTTCACGCCGGCCGGCGAGTCATACAACGTGGCGTCGTCGAGTTCTTCGGTGATGCCCGCGATCTTGGCTTCCAGCATCGACACCCGCAGCTCGGCATCAGCCAACGCCTTATCAGCCGCCCGCTGCGCCTTGCGCACATCGTTCGACGCGGGCGCCGCTTGGGCGTAGCCAGGCTTCGCGCCGTGCTTCCCCTGCGACTTGTCGTACGCCTGTTCCTTGGCCTTGTCGGCCCGCTCACGCTCCCGCTGCAGCTCGCGTTCGCGATCGCGCACTTTGGCGTTCTTCTCCGACTCGCGCTGTGAAATCTCGCGGGCGTCCTTCTCGGCCTTGATCTTGTTCTCGGCCCGCAGCGCTTCCCACTCCACGAAGCTGCCGGGGAAGATGATCAGCTTCTGATCCTTCACTTCCCATACCTGCGTGGCCAGACCGCGCAGCACGGCGCGATCGTGACTCACGATCAGGCAGCTGCCCTCGTACTCCTCGATCGCATCCTCGAGCGCCTCGATGCTTTCGACATCGAGGTGATTCGTAGGCTCGTCGAGGATGAGCAGGTTGTTGGTGGACAGCGTGAGCAGCGCCAACGCCACTCGCGCGCGCTCACCACCCGACAACGTGCCCACCGTGCGCTGGACTTCGTCGCCGCTGAACCCGAAACGACCCAAGTGCCCCTGCACCTGACGGCGCTCCCAGAGCGGACGCTGGGTGGCGATCGCCTCGTAGATCGTGCTGTCGAGCGGCAGGTGTCCGACATCCTGCCGGTAATACGCCACCGTGGTGCTGGGCCCCATCTTCACGCGACCCGCATGCGCCGGATGCTCTTCGACCAGCGTCTTGATGAGCGTGCTCTTGCCGGCGCCGTTCGGGCCCACGAGCGCCACTACTTCATTGCGCTCGAGCACCACGCTCACATCGCGCAAGAGTTCGCGCGTACCGTTCGGTGTTTGCACCGCCACGGT
>CANHNQ010000102.1 GCA_947462095.1 Gemmatimonadota bacterium | reverse complement strand
GTGGAAGTCGTTGCCATAGCCGGTGCTGCCGCGATAGTTGGGCGTGATCACGACGTACCCCTTCTGCACGGCCTCGCGCACGAACGGCCACATGCCGAGTCCCCAGTTGGAGTGCACGCCGCCGTGCACCCACACCAGCGCGGCATGACCGGCGGGATTCTTGACCAGCGGCGCGAACACGTAGGCCGGGATCTCGAGGCCGTCGGCGCGGCTCTTGTAGGTGACCTTCTTGAACTCCACGACGCCCTTGGCGCGCGCTTCGTAGGCGCTGTCGGTGGCCATGCGCGACTTGATGTCGCGATCACAGTTGGCGCCGCAGCCGGCGAGGTCGGCGGGGTCCTTGCTCACGAACAGCGCGCGGGCGCGGGCGGTATCGGTGATCACGACGCCGCGGCGAGCCGGCGGGGCGTCCTGGGCGTGAGAAGGCGCGGGGGCGAGCGCGGCGAACAGCGCTAGGAGCAGCGGGCGAACGACGAAACGGGTCATGCCGTCCTCGAGAGGGGGGAGGGAGGGAACGCCCTATTGTAGGCGGTGGTTCGTGCGCGCGGAATGGTGGGGGGGCGTTGGCGCGACGCCTACACCTGAAAACCGAGCGCCTTCGCCACCTTCCGCTGCGCGAGGTCGAGCGTGAGGAAGGTGAGCTCCGATGGGTCGGGCGCGATATACAGGGCCGTTGCAAGATGCCAACAGTCGGCCCCTCGCACATACCCGGCCTCGAGTACGCGCGCGATCTCGTCGGCGAGCGCGCGGTCGGGCGCTACGAGGGCAATGTCCGCATGAAACGCGTCGGTGAGTTCGCACTGCTCACGACGCAGCGCGCTGAACAGCTCCGCCTCGAGCAGCGTGGAGGAGATCACCAGCGAGAAGGTGCGGAGGCGCGCGATCATCGGCCGTGCGCCTGGTTCTCCGAAGGCCGCCGCAACCACGCAGGAGCTATCGACATACGCCGTGCTCATTCGCGCTCGTTGAGAAAGCGCTGCAGCGCGCCGGCGTTTCGCGGTCCGATGGGATAGCTGCCGCTGTCGGGGCGTTTCGGTTGGAGCACGATGCCGCGGGCGGTGAGTTCGGCGAGACGCTCGTGAAGCGACTGCGGCCGCGCGGACGGGTCGATGGGACGCAACTCGGCGGCCGGCTGGCCGTGCACGGTGATGATGACGGTGCGGCCTTCACGCACCTGCTTCACCAGCGCGGAGAGTTTGGCTTTGGCTTCGTAGAGTGAGTATTCGTCTGGCATGTATTTAGACTAGTCTGGTCAGACTATTCTGGCAATGCCTGTTTGACTCATTCTTATGAGTCATATATACTCATGCGATGACTCAACGATTGCAGGTCCTGCTCGATGACGAGGAGTTTGCGGAGATCCGCCGGGTCGCCGAGCGTCAGCGGATGACGGTGGCCGAATGGGTCCGGCAGGCGCTGCGGGCGGCGCGTCAGGATGCGCCGGTGGCTGAACCGGGTCGGAAGTTGTCGGTCGTGCGCGAGGCGGCGCGTGGGGCGTATCCGGTGGGCGACCTGCCGAGCATGCTCAGGGACATCGAGTCGGGATATGTGCTGGACGACGTGGAGCAGCTCGGTGACGCCACGGGCTCCGGCGCATGATCAGCCGCGACCTGCTCGAACCGGCGAACACGGTCTTCATCGATTCGAATGTGCCGATGTATCTCATCGGCGCGCCGCATCCGCACAAGGAGACGGTGCGGCGGATGCTCGAGTCGGCGATCGCCCGTGGTGATCGTTTGGTCACCGATGCGGAGGTGTTTCAGGAGATCCTGCATCGCTACTACGCGGTTCGGCGTCCTGATGCGATTCAGGCGGCGTTCGACGCGTTGCATGGCGTGGTCGACGAGGTGTTCGCGGTGGAGCTGGCAGATGTCGAACAGGCGAAAGCGCTGGTGCTCACGGTAACAGGGCTGTCGGCACGCGATGCGGTGCATGCGGCGGTCATGAGGCGGAGGGGAGTGACACGGCTGATGAGTCTGGATGCTGGGTTTGATCGGGTGGCGGGGCTGGAACGGATTTCGTGAGGGCTGCGGGCTCTTGGCCGCGGGTATTGGGTAGTGGGTTTCGGGTGGTGGGTCGCAAATCAGTGCGCGGTTCTTAGTGTTCAGACTATGAGAACACTGATTGGGGTCGCGGTGGCGACAATGTTGGCGGGGTGTGCTCGGGCCCCGCGCTATGCGCCGCCGATTCCGGCGGTGGAGGGGAAGGCGGTCCCGCTGTTCTCGCTGGATGGGATCGATCTGGTGGTCGGCACGGGGACACCGCTCACCGCGGGGCGCTGTGTGTACGCGCACTACACGGGGTGGACCACCGACGGCAAGAAGTTCGACTCGTCGCGTGATACCACCAATGCGGGACGCGTAAAGGACCCGATCAGCTTTCCGCAGGGATTCCGCCGCGTGATTGCGGGGTGGGATCTGGGCTTTCAGGGGATGAACGTGGGCGGGTCGCGCCGGCTCATCATTCCGTGGCAGTTGGCCTACGGCGAGAAGGGGCGGCCGCCGGTGATTCCGGAGCGGGCCACGCTGATTTTCGACGTGGAGCTGATGCAGGTGGCGGATACGCTGCCGCGCCCTGATGGACCGCCGCGTCCCGCTGGTCAGGCGCCGTCGTGTCCGTCGTGGAACGCGGTCAAGGCCGCGCCGTGAGCGATCCGCTGCTACCGTTGTCCGCGTTCCCGGCCACGTCGCCCTGTCTCAAGGTATGTCTGCTCGACGTGGGCCAGGAATGTCGGGGCTGTCGCCGCACGCTCAGCGAAATCGGGAGCTGGTCGCGGATGACGCTCGATGAACGACGCGCCGTGAATCGGCGCCTCGGCTTTCGCGGACACGACGAGCGGCGATAGGTCGCGCGTGAGGGCTTCGCTGAGGGCTTCGTTTACGGCTTGATGACCGCGGCGATCGCGGTGGCGGCCACCTGTTCGTCCTGCGCGCTGGTGGCGCCACTCACGCCAACGGCGCCTATCACCTTGCCGCCCACGATGATGGGCAGGCCGCCCTGCAGGGCAACGAGTCCGTCAACCGACAGGAACGTGAGCGTGTCGGTGAGAATCCGGTCGGCATACACTTTGGTGGGCCGGCCGAAGCGGGCGGCGGTGCGGGCCTTCCCCTGCGCGATCTGCACGGAGCCGGTGCTGGCGTTGTCGAGCTTGAGGAAGCCGAGCAGGTCGCCGGCGGCGTCGGTGACGGCGATCGACACGGTCCACTTGTTCTGCTTCGCCGTGGCTTCCGCGCTCGCCAGCAGGCTCTTCACCGCATCGGCGGTGAGCATCTTGGTGTCGGCGAGCTGCGCCGACGAGACGCGGGGCGTGGACACCGCAAGGGCCACGATGGCCGCGGTCGTGGAGAACAAGCGAATGGCGCGCATACGGGAACGAGGGTGAATGGTGGGTAGAGGCGATGTGCCGGCGGCCGAACGCTCGCGTTACAGTGATCCCAGCAGGTCGTCGATGGCTTTCCGGTCGGCATCTTCCAGCGGCTCGGCGCCGTGAATAATGCGCTGCAGAATATCCACGGCTTCCTCGGCGAGGTTGTCCGGATACTTGCGGTCTTTGTCGAAGCGCACGATGTGGCCGAGGAGAATCGTCTCGAACGGTGACTCGTCGTCATCGTCCTCCTCGTCGTCATCGTCCATGTCATCGTCCATGTCTTCCGCGTCGCGCATGGCCTCGTAGCTCGGCACGCTGGCCTTCCACGGTTCCGCCGTGTGCGCATCGGCCTCGAGCGAGGCACGCGGCACCAGTGCGAACAGACGGCACTGCAATCCGGGCGCTTCTTCGTAGGCGAACAGTCCGAGGGCGACCGGCGCTTCGAAGAGCTTGAGATCGACGAGGCGTTCAATGGCTTCCGGCGGCATCGCGCTGCGCGCCACCATACGTCCGTCGATGTAGGCGGCCAGTGCCGACGACTCCGGCGCGCGCGGATCGTCCAGACGCGACACGACCAGCGCGATCGGCTCGCGCGTGGTCACGAACACGGCGGGCTTCGCCTCGCCGTCGACATCGCCGGTGCCGATGCTGTCGGTGATGCCGTAGTCGTCGTCGCCGTCTTCGTCGTCGTCCTTGTCCTCGTCCCCGTTTTCGTCGTCGTCGGGGGACTCGGGCGTCTCGTCGTTGGGCGTCTCGTCCGGCGTGTCGTCGTCGGGCGCTTTGAATTCGTCAGCCGGCATGGCTCATCTACACGGTTCGTGAATCCTGCATCGGGGCGATACCCCGGCATGGCAGGTTAGGCACCAAACCAGCGCAACGAAAGGGCGCGGGTTCGGGACGTATGGTGATCAGGTCGCGGCGGCGACCTCGCTCACGTCGATCTTCTCGAAGACGCCACCGAGCCAGAGCAGGAGCGGCCACAGCTCCGCCAGCACCACCGCGCAGGCGAGGATCGTGGCGACGAGCACCGACCAGCCGCCCCAATCGTTCGTGATCCACAGCATCAATCCGCCCAGCCCCACGGGAAACACGAGAGCCGTGGCGGCCACCAGCGTGGTGGCACCGGTGGTGAGCAGATTCTGCCCCATGGTCTCGAAGCCGCGGGCTTCGGTGCCGAGGCGCACCCACGCCGGAAACAGGAGGGCGGTGCCGTTCTGGATCGTGAACATGAGCGCGTTGAACACCGGTACGCCCACCGCAACCGACACGATCATGGGAATCGTGGCACCGCTTTCGGCCAGCAAGGTCGGTTCCTGCACGAACATCACGAGTGGCACGATCATCAGCGACCACACCGTCACCGAGTGCAGTGCGGTGACCGCGGCGATTTCGGCCGCCACGATGCGCCATCCGGGGAGCGGCATGGTTTTGAGCATCGCCAGGCGCGGCAGGTCGAGACGCAGGTCGAAGCGCATCCACAGCGGCCCGATGAAGAGCAGCATCGCGCCCCACCCGAAGGTCACACCCATGAATACATCGCCGGCGCGGTCGGAGGCCGAATGCGCGGCGGCGGCCAGGACGGCGAGACCGACGGTGAAGGTGATCAACTGCGTACGCCACGCGCCACCGCGCAGCGCGGCCACCACGTTCTTCCACGCGATGGCCATTTCCGGCCGACCGGTGAGCGCCAGCGACGGCACCTTGGCCAGTTTGCCCTTCCGCGAGCGGGAGTTTCCCATCTGCGACGACCGGAATCGGAGCAACCGTTCGGCGCGATGCTGCGTGGCTTCGAGCGCGGCCTCTTCGAACGCCGTGTCGAGGCGCACCACCCACGCGTAGTGCAGCAAGAGGATGGCGGCAGCCCACGGCATGGCCGTGAGCCACTGCGCGCCGTTGCCGATGAACACCGGCTCGAGCACGGCCCGCACCGGCCAGAGGGCGGCGGCCGGCACGGGGGCGCGAAGGGCCTCGGTGATCGCCAAGAGCACCGCTTTGATGCCCGACAGGCTGGCCACGCGGAGCACTGGCCAGGCGGTCACCACGCCGTAGATCACGGCCACCAGCACCGCACCGAACACGATGAACGGCACGATGAGCCGGCGACGCGCCTTCCCCACGTGCTCCTTGGCGTTCGCGTGCACGATGGACGCGCCGAGGCGATGCAACGCCAGCGTGGAGAACACCATCCACAACGACAGGCCACGCTGCCACCCTTCCACCGAGCCGCCGCTACCGCGCAGCAGCACGCTGAAGATCAGAGTGTTGAGCAGAATGGCGAGCTGCATGCGCACGAGCTTCGCATGCACCAGCTGTCGTCGGCTCACGGGTGCGGGGAACAGGAACTGGACTTCGGCCGGCGTGAACGCGAGGGCGCCGCGTTCGCCGCCGAACACCCACCATCGCGCCGCGGAGAGCAGCATGAAGGCGCTCGCGATCGGTACGGCGATGTCGGTTTTCACGATGGACGCCAGCGGTCCGCCGCCGAGTCGCGAATTGCGGAAGAGCGCCCACCAGAGATAGAGCATGCCCATGACCACGGCGGCGAGATAGCGCGGACTTTTTGCGCGCGCCATCTGCCGCCGCAGCCGATTGACGGCGGTGCGTCGATACAGGAACAGCATGGCCGGGATGGGCGCCGGCGGTTGTGGCCTGCTCACGAGAGCGCGTCGTCGCCGGTGAGCGCGATGAACATCTCCTCGAGCGAGCGACCGGCGAGCTCGGGGCGCGACGCGACGATCTCGGCGATGGTGCCCAGCGCCACCGCCTGTCCTTTGCGGATCACCAGCAAACGCGTGCACAGCTCTTCCACGAGATGCAGCAAGTGCGAGCTGAGAATCACGGCCGCGCCTTCGCGGGCGCGCGCGGCGATCGTCTCTTTCATGCGACGGATGCCGACCGGATCGAGGCCGGTGAGCGGTTCGTCGAGCAGCAATGCCGACGGCTGATGCAGCAGTCCGCAGGCGATCGCCAGCTTCTGCTTCATGCCGCGCGACAGCTCGGTGGGGAGCGCATCCCGCTTGGCGGTGAGCTCGAGTTCTTCGAGCAGCAACGGAATACGCGGAGCGGCGTCGGGCACGCTATACAAGCGGGCCACGAACTGCAGGTGTTCGGTCACGGTGAGATAATCGAACAGCTGCGGTTCATCGGGGATGAACGCGAGCCGTGCCTTGGCTGCCACCGGTTCGGCGTGCAGATCGATATCGGCAATGCGAATACTCCCCGACGTAGGCTGCAGGATGCCGGCGAGCGCGCGCAACGTGGTGGTCTTGCCGGCGCCGTTTGGGCCGACCAGACCGAGCACGTCGCCCGGCGCCACCCGAAACGACAGCGACTGCACGGCCACGGTATCGCCGTACAGCTTGGTGTACTCGATGACGTCAATCATAAGGACAACAGTAAGGAGTACGGGGTACGGGGTACGGAGTACGGAGTACGGAGTACGGGGTGTGCGTGCTACGGGAAGACGAGTGGTGCGGAGAGGATGATGTTCAGCTCGGCGCCGGCGGGAAGACAGCGCTCCGTTTGTGCATTCCGCGCGGCGGCGATGGTTCCCGCGGCGGCGCCACTCGCGGCGCCGATCACCGCACCGCGGGTGCCGCCACCCAGGACGCGTCCGGCGATCGCGCCGATGAGGGCGCCGGTGATGACCTTGCCTTTGTCGCCGCCCTTCGCGACCTGCCGTTCGGTTACGGCGACGTCGTCGCTCACGCGTACGGTGCCCTGCACAGGCACGAGCTCGCCGTTCACCTGCACGCTGCGTACGCGGAACATGAAGCTGCCGTCGGCGGACGGGGGCGCCATCTCCACGAGGATCGGGGTCCCGGCGGGGAGCGCGGCACCGTCGGGACCGCTGACCGGCGCGGCGAGTGCGGCCACGATGCGGTCACCGGGACGATTGGCGAGCGAGCAGATGGCGGCGTTGGTCGTTCCCAACAGCGCGGTGCCGGAGGCCAGGGAGCGCGAAGGGGTGGGTGCGGGGGCCGGGCTGGGAGCGGCTACCGGCACCTCGGCCGCCGGCGCCGGTGCGGGGGCAGAAACCGTTGGCTCGCGCGAAGGGGGCGGTGTTGGCGAGGGGCGCGACGCCGGGCGAACGGATGGCGCAACGGCCTGGGGAATGGCGGCGCGCGGCGTGGTTGGCGTCGCAATGGCCGTGTCTCCCACGGCGGGGATCGCGCGGATGGGCGCGTCGCCGTCGGCCAGCGTGAGATCGCGTGACCGCAGCGAGTCACCGGCCGACGTTTGCGCCGCACGATCGCGACAGCCGGCCATCACACACATTGCAAGCAGTACACCCCGTGCGAGTACGGGGCGCACGGCGACGCGCTTCGTCCCAGCCATTTGTCCGTCCTGACGTTGCTGCATGGTGACAACGATAGTCGATAGTGGAATGGCGAACCCCGGTCACGCCGACACTACCGCCTTCGTGAACATTACACGCGAACAGCTGCTGGGCGAACTCTAAGTGTCGATAACGGCGAAGTAGGAAGTACGAAGTACGAAGTAGGGAGTAGGGCGTAGGGAGTAGGGAGTAGGGCGTACTCCGTACACCCTACCCCATACCCCCTACTTCGCCGTTACTGCGCCACCCGCTTCGAAATGTTCGCCCGCATCGAATCCGTTTTGTACTGCGCCATACTTGCGGCATCCGCGGGGCCATCGGGGGCGACGCTGAACGGTAGCAGGATGGAGATGCGACGATTGGCGGCGGAGAACGGCGCATCCATGACGCGCGGTTTGGTGGCGGCGTAGCCGCGGACTTCCACGATGCGTCCGTTGCCGAGGCCCACGCCTTCGAGCACGCGGCGGGCGGCGTTGGCGCGATCGGCGGAGAGCTCCCAGTTCCCGTACTCGCCGCCGGCGGCGCTGAACTGTGCGGCGTCGGTGTGCCCTTCGAGAATCACCGGATGCTGCAGCGTGGCGAGTTCGGTGCCGATGAGCTGCAGGGCGAGCACCGTGGGTGCTTTCATACGCGCAGACCCCGTGGGGAAATACACGTCGCCGCTGCCGGTTTCCACGAGCTCGATGCGGAGGCCGTCTTTCGTGACCTGCACGTCGACCAGCGCCTTGAGCGCCTTGAGCGAATCGTTCGAGGCGACCTTGGCGAGAATGGCGTTCTTGAGTTGCTCGAACGTGCGCTGCTCCGTGCTGCGCACGATCATGCGGAGCGGCGTCTTCTGCACGTTGGTCGGCGCGGTGCCGGTCGACAACGGGCTCGACCCGGCGCCGTACCCCTTCTTGTAGCCGACCGGATTCGCGAAGTATCCCTCGATGGCCTGCTTCGTTTTGTCGTCCATGCCAAGAATCCACATCACCATGAAGAACGCCATCATGGCGGTCACGAAGTCGGCGTAGGCCACCTTCCATGAGCCGCCGTGATGGCCGCCGTGACCGGCGACCTTCTTCTTGACGATGATGATCTTCTTGCCACCGCGCGGCGCCATACGGTTACGCGGCCTTCTTGCGCGTGAGTTCTTCGAGCTCCGTGAAGCTCGGGCGCTCATGCGGTTCCACATTGCGGCGGGCGAACTCCACGGCGGTCATCGGCGCATCACCACGCGCAAACGACAGCAGCGCCGTGCGCACGCACAGCATGTAGTCATGCTCGGCCGCAATGCGATTCTCCATCGCTTTCGCGATCGGACCGAACACACCGTAGGCCAGCAAGATGCCGAGGAACGTGCCGACGAGGGCGGCGGCAACCTTTTCACCGATTTCGGAGGCAGCGCCACCGATCGAGCCCATCGTGATGATGACGCCGAGCACGGCGGCCACGATGCCGAAGCCCGGCATGGCATCGCCCACGGCGGTCACGGCGCTGGGGACCAGCATGGCCTCGTGATGGTGCTTCTCGAGATCCACGTCGAGAATTTCGGCCAGGTTATGATCTTCCACGGTACCGGTGAGCAGTACCTTGAGCGTGTCACAGAGCAGCGAGACCGCGTGGTGGTTGCCCATGAACGACGGGTACTTCTGGAAGATGTCGCTGGACTCGGGATTTTCGATGTGCGACTCGAGGCCGACCAGTCCGTCCTTGCGGGCCTTCTGGAAGATCTCGTAGAGTACCTGCAGCAGTTCGGCATAGGCCGTGGCGCCAAACGGATTCGGCTTGAGCAGACCGAGCGCTTGCGACACGACACCCTTGAGCACCGCCGGTGGATTGGCCACGATCATGGAGCCAAGGCCCGCGCCACCGAGAATCAGAAACTCGTTGGGCTGGATGAGCACGGCGAGCTCGCCATGGTGCATGACGTAGCCACCGATGACAGAGCCCAACACGATGACCAGGCCTATGATGACAAACACGCGGCAGATCCTGGAGTGCGAGTGGAAAGATCAGACGTAAGCGGCGACGCCGGCGCGGCGCGCTGGCTGTCGATACATGACGACTTGCTTCGGGGGTTGGCACATGCGTTCAGCAATCGTGTCGCCACCGTTTCAGCCATTGCCGCGCTCCTCGATCCGGCACACCATCCCGACGAGCGCGTGCTCTCCGGATTGCGCACCGATGCCGACCGTCTGGATGGATTGCTGGAGCAGTTGCGACAATTGCCGCGACGTGGTGATGCCGACCCGGAACCCATGATGCCCGGCGACAGTGTGCGCGCCGCACTGGCGATGTTCGCGCATCATCCCGACTACCGGGATGTGTCGTGCACCGTGGTGGCCGGCGATGACGTGCAACCGGTTCGCGCTGATCCCACCGCGCTGTTGCATGCACTGTGCGTGGCGCTGGCGGCGGCGTGCCGGGTGGGTGGCGGCCACGCTCCCGTTCGCATGGCCCTGTATACCGACGGGGACGTGGTGCGGATCGAGGTGTCCAGCGATGGCAGCGCCGGCGATGCTGATACCGATGCTGCTGCTGATGCTGCGGCCGTCGCGCTCGACGTGGGCGCGCTGGATTGGCTGCTGGCGCGCAGCAACGGCCGCGGATATCCGATGCCGTACGGCTGCGGCCTCGAACTCCCTACGTTGCTGGCCTCGCGCCGCACGCGCTGACATCAGGCGTCCGGTGCGGGTGACGGTGCCGACGTGCCCGCGGGCGCGCCAAGGGCGGCCAGCCATTCCGTGGGCACGGGGGCGGCGGCGCGTTCGTTTTCCGACTTGACCTGATCGGCGATTTCGCCGCGCAGAATCTTGACGTGGCTGGGCGCGTCGATGCCGATGCGCACGCCCCCGCGGTCGCAGGAGACCACCACGATCCGGATCCCGCCGTCAATGATGATCGAGTCGCCTTCGCGACGTCCGAGAATGAGCATCGCGTATCAGACCAGTGAAAGGAGCGTTTGCATCATGTCATCGGCCACTTTGATCATCTTGGTGGCCGCCTGATAAGACTGCTGTACGCGCATCATGTTCACCAGTTCCTCGTCGGTGCTGACACCGCTCACCGATTGGCGTCGGGCGTCGGCCTGATCGGCCAGACTGCGGTAGACTGTCGCGTTGTCGGTCGCGGCCGCGGAGTCGACGCCGATGCGCGTGACCATGCTGCGGAAGAAGCTCAGAAAGGAGCCGGTTTCCGTGGCGCCGGTGCTCGAGGTCCACGTGACGGTGTTGTCGGTAATGCGCAGTCCGGCGAGCCCTTGGGCCACACTGTTATCGGTCGGGCCGTTGGCGTTGCCGCTGGCTGCGATTTTGAACGGGTCGTTCAGAATCGCGCTATCGAGCTTCAGGGTGGCGGCGGACACCGGGTTGGTAGCCGAGCCGACGTTGAAGAAGTTGCCGGCGGTCGTGCCCGGTACGGTGTTGCCGCTGAACGTGAAGCCGGTGATGTGGATGGCGTTCACGGCCGTCGCAAACTGCGCGGCCATGGCATCGAGCCGGCTGCGGGCGTTGGGGATGTCGACGTTCAGCACATCCACCATCGACTTGAGCTCACCATCCAGCGGGGCGAGCCGGTCGGACGATGTCCCGAGCTGAATGCGCACGTTCACGTCGGTGAGGGGCGTGGCCGGCATCGGGTTCGGCACTTCGAGCTTCAGCGAGAGCGGACGCGCCGTATCCCCCTGCACCAGCGTGGAGTTGCCGATCTGCACCGACATGCTGCCGTTGGCCTGCGGAATCACCTTCGTGCCGGCGATCTTCGACAGCTCATCGAGCTTCATGTCGCGTAGATCGCGCAGATCGTTGCTCGTGTTGCCGTTGCTTTCCGACGTAACGATGCGCGTGTTCAACTCGGCGACCTGCGCGGCGACCGCGTTGATGCTGTTCACCGTATTCTGCAGCCGTTCCAACGTGGCGTTCCGCTGCTGGGTGAGTTGGGTGTCGTACTCGTTGAAGAGCTGCGCCGTTTGCCGGCCGCGCTGCTGCACGACCGCGCGCGCCGAGAGGCTGTTCGGTGTTGCGGAGAGATTACTCCACGCTCCCCAGAAGGCGTCGAGTGCACTGGCCATGCCGGCGTCGCTGGGCTCGCCGAACACGCCTTCCACCTGGCCCATCAGATCACGCCGCAGCTCGGCGCTGCCGGCGAGCGTGCTGGCGGAGCGATAGCTGTCATCGAGCAGCAGGTCGCGCTTGCGGATGATCGTGTCGATGTGGACGCCGGTGCCGACATTGCCGTACGACATCCGAACGGGCGTGTTGGCCGCGAGTACCGCTTCCTGGCGCGAGTAGCCCGGCGTCTCCGCGTTCGCGATGTTCTGCGAAATCGTCTGGAGCGCGGATTGGTGCGTGAGAAGCGCCGTGCGCGCAATGCTCAACAGGCCGGAGGACATGTCAGGCGGTCCGGTTCACGAGGACACCACGGGAGGCGCCGCTGGTGGGCGCGGCCACCCCTTCGGTGGCATACGTGCTGGGTACGGCCGGCGCGCCCACCAAGGTGCGCACATGCTGGTCGGTATTGGTCAGCGCTTCACGGAGCAGCTTGCGGTTCATGCCGACTTCGCGGGTGAGCAGATCGGCGGCCTGCGTGAGGCGCAGCCGCGCGTCGCTCAGGCGCGTCTCGACCTGATCGCCCAGCATGTCCTCGAGCTCGCGCAGTGTGCACTCCTCGGAGCCGCCCAGCAGGATGTTGAGCTGGCGACGACGGGTGCGCGCCTGACCGAGCGTGGCCAGAATGCGATGCGTGGCAAAGGTGCTCTCGTTCACGCTCTCGATGTCATCACTCGCGACGGCCGTGCGCTGGCGTCGCATCTGCCCGATGAGATCATCGAGCAGCTTGCGCTCGCTGATCAACGCATCGTGCAGCGCGTCCAGCAATGCGCCGGTCGGTACGCCAAGGCGCGCGGCGGGTTCCTGTTCGTAGCGTGTCATCATCGACATCAGCGGGTATTGGAATCAGGAGTGGTCGAGGAAGTCTGGGTTGCGTCGGCGGGCGTGCCGTGACGCAGCTGTCGGTAGAGCGCCTGCGCCATGCCGTGCTCCCACTGCTTTGGAGTCTCGGCAGCAAGGTGCTGATCCAGGAGTCCGGTGAACATGTCTTCACCGGCGCCTCCTGAAACGATGCCGTCCTGCTGCGGAACGGTCTCGCGCATGGCCTTATAGAGTTGCTGCACGAACATGCCTTCGAGCTGACCGGCGGTTTTCAGCAGCGTGGCGTCCCGCTGCTCCCGAGCAGAGACCGGGGCCGGGGGGGCGCCGGCGCTCTTCATGCTCCGACCATCGATGCGATCGATCATCGAACAATGACCTCGGCCGTGATGGCGCCGACTTCGCGGAGCGCCGCGAAGATGGCGGCGATCTCGTTGGGCGGGGTGCGCACCGCGTGCAGGGCCGACGCCACGCGTTGCACCGGAATACCAGCCGGCAGGCGGACGCTTCCCGGAATGGCGGTGGTGTCGTTGGCGGTGTCGGTGCCGATGGCCAGCGTGAT
>CANHNQ010000101.1 GCA_947462095.1 Gemmatimonadota bacterium | reverse complement strand
GACGACGTGACGCACGTGATGGGCTCGCCCGATCCGGCGCGCGACAAGGAAACGATCGAGCTCGAACTCGCGCTCGCCGACTTGGCCGTAGTGGAGAAGCGCCTCGACAAAGTGAAGCGCGCGGCCAAGGCGAATGACAAAGAGGCGCTGGCGGAGTTACCAGCGCTGGAAGCTGCCTTCGCGACGCTGTCTGAAGGTATGCCGTTGCTTCGTGGCGGACTGTCGTCGGAGCACATGCTCTCGTTGGCTGGGCTGCAGCTCATCACGGCGAAGCCGGTGCTGTATGCGGCCAACGTGACCGACGCCGAGTTGGCGGGTGACGAAGGACCGTATCTCAAGGCGTTGCGGGAGGCCGTGGCAGCCACCGGTGAGCACGCGGAGATCGTGGCCTTCTCGGCCAAGATCGAAGCCGAACTGTCGGAACTTCCGCCCGAAGAACGGAGCGAGTTCCTCGCCTCGCTCGGCATCGAAACAGCGGGCCTCGACCGACTCATTCAGGGCGGATACCACCTGCTTGGCCTCCAGACGTATTTCACGGCGGGCGAGCAGGAAGTGCGCGCTTGGACGATTCACCGCGGCGACACGGCGCCGAAGGCCGCCGCCGTCATTCACACCGATTTCGAGAAAGGCTTCATCCGCGCGGAAACCGTGGCCTACACGGACTTCATCACGCACGGGGGCTGGAAGAGCGCGCGCGAGAAGGGCGCGGTGCGATCGGAAGGGAAAGAGTACGTGGTGCAGGACGGCGATGTGCTGCTGTTCCGCTTCAACGTCTGACCGACCCTTTTTTCACGACATGGGTAGCACGTCGCCATGAGGATCGTATCGAGACGCCCGACGCGGGTCGCCACACTGCTGCTGGTGCTGGCGGGCGCGCTGTCCGGGCTGGCGGCGCAGACCACGGGGACCACCGACACCGCGGGGAGTCGCGTTGTACAGCGCCTTCCCGCCGACGCGCGGGCCGTGCCGTTCAAGGTCGGCGAGCGACTCGACTACGACGTCCGCTTCGGCTCGCTGAAGGTCGGCAAAGGCAGCATGGAGGTTCGGGAACTTGCCGAGGTACGCGGCCGCCCGGCGTGGCACACGGTGTTCACGATCACCGGTGGCATTCCGCTGTACCGCGTGAACGACTTGTACGAGTCGTGGTTTGACGTGACCACGCTCAACTCGTTGCGCTACCATCAGGACGTCGACGAGGGGAGCTACGAGCGGACGCGTCGCTACGAGATCTTCCCCGACCGCGGCATGTTCAAGGAGAACGATCGTCCCGAGGAGCCCACCGTGGCGAATCCGCTCGACGACGGATCGTTCCTGTACTTTGTGCGGACGCTGCCGCTCGAGGTGGGCAAATTGTACGAGTACCCGCGCTACTTCAAAGCGGCCGGCAATCCCGTGCGCATCCGGGTGGTCCGCAAAGAGTCCATCACGGTGCCGGCCGGGACGTTCAAGACCGTGGTGCTGCAGCCCACGTTCCAATCGAAGGGCATCTTCAGCAAGAACGGCCAAGCCGAAGTGTGGATCACCGACGATGATCGTCGGATGATGGTGCAGATGAAGTCGAAGCTCAGCTTCGGCTCGCTCAACCTGTATCTGCGCAGCGCCACCGGCACGAAGTAGCGGCGCACCGAGCCGTCGGTCCCGTCGCGGTCAGTCGTCGAAGAACTGTTCACCGCGATGGGTGTCCGAGCGCACCAGTGGGGTCGCGCACTGCGGGTCGTCGTTCCGGGTGGCGTTGACCCAGGTCTTCACCTGATACGCGTGCAGCGGCCCCTCGTACGGCCGGAGCAGCCGCGCCGCATCGGCGGGGGACGTCGCCGGGTCGAGCCAAGCGTCCACGTCGCCGAGCGGCAGGATGACCGGCATGCGATGGTGGATCGGCTCCATGGTGGCGTTGGCGTCGGTCGTGATCACGCAGCAGGTGAGGACGGGGTCGGCAATGGGATCATGCTTCGGCTGCCACCGGTCCCAGAGCGCCGCCATCACGAACGGCGCGTCGTCGGGGAGGCGGATGCACCACGGCTGCTTCCCTTGGTGACCGGGCACCACCTGCCACTCGTAGAACAGGTCCGCGGGCATGAGTCCGCGCTGGGTCTTGAATGGCGCCCGGAAGGACGGCTTCGACGCGATCCCCTCGGCGCGGGCGTTGGCGAGCTTATGGCCGATCCCCGGGTCGTCGGCCCAGAATGGGATCAGCCCCCACTTGGCCAGGCGGACCGCCCGCGAGCCGCCCTCCTGCAGGACGAGCGGCACCGCCTGCGACGGCGCCACATTATAGCGGGGAGCGAGCGCGGGAAGGGTGACGCCCAGAGGGAGCGTCCCGAGCCGCGCGGGGTTACCGAAGCCGTATCTGCCACACATATGCCCGTAATGTACGGCAGGCCTCCCTTCCCTTCCATCCCCGGTGGGGCTAGGCTTAGAGGCTCATCTGGAACGGATCACTGTTCCTCTGACCCTCCTCCCGCGGATCGGCACTTCGGGGGGCACCTTAGACCACAGGGAGGATTGCCGAGTGGCAAAGCTCAAAATCCGCCGCAACCCTACGCGGCGCTACGAAGCCGTGTACATCGTCGATAGTGCGATCGAAGATGCGGCCATTCTGGAAAAGTTGGACAAGCTGCAGAGCCTTCTGAATCTCGCCGCACCGGCTGAGATCGAGCATTGGGGCCGTCGCCAGCTCGCGTACAAGATCGGCCGCCACGACACCGGCTACTACGCGATCGCGCGCTTTGAAACGACCCCCGCCGTGCTTCCCGAGTTCGAGCGTGCGCTCAAGCTCGACGAAGGGATCATCCGCTATCTCATCTCGCTGGCCGAGCATGAGCTGGGTGCCCCGAAGCTCAGCGATGAAGAGCTCGCTTCGCGCCGTCGCGCGGGCGATGACGACGACGACGACGAGGATTAAATCATGCGCCGCCAAAAGAAGCCCTGCCCGATCACGGAAGCGGGGATCCGCTACGTCGATTACAAGGATGACCGTCTCCTCGCCCGCTTCATCACGGATTACGGCAAGATCCTGCCGAGCCGCCTGAGCGGCGTCGACGCGCGCCACCAGCGTCAGCTCTCGAAGGCCGTCAAGAAGGCGCGTTTCCTGGCGCTCCTTCCGTACGTGAAGGGACAGACGGGCTGAGTATGAGCGGAGGTGGCGGTGGTTCGTGCTGGCGCTGGTGCTGATGGTGCTCGTCACGGCCGCACCGGCCTGGCCCGCGTCACTGTCGCTGCTGGCCGGAGCGATCCGGCTGCTGCTGCCGGTGGAACAGTTCGCCTTGCTCGTCCTGGTCTCGATCGCGTCCTGCGCGATCGTCGGTTGGTGGTCAGGTGGCCGGCTCACGATGGCCGTCATGTGGGTCGTCGGTGCTGGGTACGTGATCTGGAAGGTGCCACTCCCGTTCACGGGCTACGGTGCCTTCGGGCGCGGTTGGGCGCTCACCTTGGGTGCGGCGTTCGGCCTCGTGTGCCTGGCGTCGCCACGCAAGGCGCTGCTCACTCGGGCGTTGGGATCGATCGGACTGGCGGCCATCATTACGGCGGCCGGCTTCACGACCCGAACCAGCGACGGTGGTACGCTGTTTGACGGACCGGCGCAGATGCTCTCCCGGGAGTATCAGCGCCGACTTGGTGAGTCGTTGCAAAGCTGGCGCAGTCGGTCGGACACGGAGTCGTGGCGCGCGTTCGCGCAGCGCTTCCCCGCCGCCGCCGACCGTGCGACGCGGATGGAAAATTTGCTGGCCGCCTTGGCGGAACCGCTTTCCGGAGCGGGTTCGGTTCAAGGGCTGATCCCGGGGCCGCTGGTGTCGATTGCGCCGGCGCTGTTGGCGCTCGAATCGCTGTTGGCGTTGGCGTTGGGGTGGGCCGCGTATCACCGCCTGTCGAGGGTACGCATTGGTCCGCCGCTGGGAGCGCTGCGCGACGTGCGCTTCAACGACCAGCTCGTCTGGGGGATGGTGGTCGGTGTGACCGTACTGCTGTTACCGACGCTCGCCGAGTGGCGAACGGTCGGTGCGAATCTGGTTTGTTTCTTCGGGTCGCTGTACGCCTTTCGGGGCGCCGGCGTCCTCACGTGGTGGATCCCCGACCGACTCGCCGTTCCGGCGTTGCTCGCGTTGGTGGTGCTGGTCCCGATCCTGGGTCCGATCTTGGTCGTGGTCGCCGTGCTGGCGGTCACCTTCAGCTTGGGCTTGGGTGACACCTGGCGTGACTTCCGAGCCGGCGCGCAACCGCGCCGATCGTCGCCGCGCTGATTTCACACACCTTTCTCGCAGGACCCGGAGCTCCCATGGAAGTCATCCTTCGTAACGCCGTCGACAAGCTCGGACATCCTGGTGACATCGTCTCCGTGTCCGCCGGCTTCGCCCGCAACTTCCTGATTCCCCGCGGCTTCGCCTTCGAAGCCACGACGGGCAATCGCAAGCGCATCGCGCTTGAGAAGGGTCGGCTCGAGGCGCTGGAGTCGGAGCGCGTCGCCGCCGCCCAGGCCATCGCCGACAAGCTGGCCGAGGTCTCCGTGACCTTCGCCGCGCGCGTTGGCGAGGAAGGCAAGCTGTTCGGCTCCGTCACCACGGCCGACATCGCCCACCAGCTGGAAGCGCAGGGCTTCCACATCGAGAAGCGCCAGATCGAACTCAACGAGCCGATCAAGGCCCTCGGCGTCTACCGCGTCGGCATCCGCCTGCACGCCGACGTGAAGCCCGAAATCAAGGTCTGGATCATCAAGCAGTAATCGGCAGCACCTTGCCGGGATGGGGGGAGTCCGGACTCGGACTCCCCTTTTTTTGCCCCTGTCCGAGTCGCCGTCCAACGCGCAACCTTCATTCACTCGATGGGGTACTGCAGAAGGACCGCGGCGTCCATCACTCGCTTTCTCCCGACTCCATTACATGGCAGAACGTCCGCCAAGCCCCGGCGAATCCATTGCTCGCCGGGCCGCCGCCCTCGCCAGTGACATGAAGGCCAACGATATCCTCGTCCTCGACTTGCGTGGAGTGACGGATATGACCGACTTCTTTGTTATTGCCAGCGGGACCTCAGACACGCACGTCCGCGCCGTCGCGGAGCACATCCAGGCAGGGTTGAAGGAGGGTGGCGTGTCTACCACTATGACGGAAGGCCTGACGCAGGGACGCTGGGCGCTGCTCGACTACGCGCACACTGTCATCCACGTCTTTCATCCGACGTTGCGCCAGTACTATCAGCTGGAACGGCTGTGGAGCGACGCAACGCCGGTACCATTGGACACCGCAGTCACGCAGGGAGCCCGGTAAATGCCGCAGGCGCAGCGTTGGACACGATGGGGAGCCGCTCTCGTGGTCGCGATCGTCGCGATCGCCTCGCCGCTTCATGCTCAGTACTTCGGGCAGAACCAGGTCCAGTACGATCGGCTGCGCTGGCGCGTCATTGAAACCGAGCACTTCCGGCTCCACTACTATCCGCAAATCGCGGACGTGGCGCCCGACGCCGCGCGCATGGCCGAACGGTCGTACGCGCGGCTCTCGCGCCTGATGGCCCACCAGTTCCGCGAGAAGAAGCCGGTCCTGATCTTCGGCTCGTCGGGCGACTTCGCCCAGAGCAACGTCTTCGGCGATCTTGGCGAAGGTACCGGTGGTGTGACCGACCCGCTGCGTCAGCGCATGGCGCAGTTCTACAGCGGCGATCTGGCCAGCTTCGAACACGTACTCCAGCACGAAATGGTGCACGTGTTCCAGTTCGACATCTTCTCGCGCGGGCGCGCCGGCGCCGGCCTGCAGAATCTGGCGATGGTCAATCCGCCGCTCTGGTTCATGGAAGGACTCGCCGAGTATTTCTCGATCGGCGACAAGCACCCATGGACCGATGCGTGGGTGCGTGACGCCGTGACCAACAACGCGCTCCCCACCATCGCCCAGATGACGGAGCGCCCTGACAAGTACTTCCCGTATCGCTACGGATTGTCGGTGTGGCAGTACGTCGGGGCCCGGTGGGGAGACGAGGTCATCGGCGAAATCATGAACGCCGTGCCCAGCGTCGGGATCGACCGCGCCTTCCGTCGCGAGATCGGCCTCTCCCTCGACGAACTCAGCGCCGAGTGGAAGCAGGCGATGCAAAGCCGGTATCTGCCCACCGTGGCCGAGTTGCAGCGTCCGCGCAGCTTCGCCGAGCCCCTGCTCTCGCAGAAGCGCTCCGGCAGTATCGCCAGCCTGTTCGTGGCGCCGGCGCTGTCCAACGACGGCAAGTACATCACGTACATCGCCTACGGCAGCTTCCTGCGCGGGGAAGTGTTCCCCGACATGTACCTCGCCAACGCCGAGACGGGCAAGCGCATCGCGCGCCTTGTCAAGACGACCACCAATCCCGACTACGAGCAGCTGCGCTACATCTATTCGCAGCCCTCGTTTTCGCCCGACGCGAAGATGCTGGCCTTCACCGGACAGCGCGGCGGACGCGACGTGTTGTACGTCATGGACGTGAAGTCGCGGCGGATCCTGCGGAAGTTCGATTTCGAACTCGATCAGGTGTTGAGCCCGAGCTTCTCGCCCGACGGTCGTCGCATTGTGTTCAGCGGCATGCGCCATGGATCCAGTGATCTGTACATCGCGTCGCTCGACACCGACGGCTACACGCAGGTCACGAAGGATCCCTACGGCGATCTACAGCCGCAGTGGTCGCCCGACGGCCGCACGATCGCCTTCACCAGCGACCGCGGCGACGACACCGACCTCGATATCCTGAAGATCGGCGCGTGGAAGCTGTCGCTGCTCGATCTCGAGACCCAGAAAGTCACCGTGGTCGAGGGCCAGGGCGGACGCAGCCTGAATCCGCAGTGGGCGCCCGATGGCAAGTCGCTGGCGTACATCACCGACCGCACGGGCATCGCCAACATCTTCCTGTACGACCTCGAGGCGAAGCAGCACTACCAGCTCACCAACGTGTTGGGGGCCGTGACGGCGGTGGCCGAACAGTCGCCGGCGATCACGTGGGCGCGCGGCGCCGACGTGCTGGCCTTTGTGTACTACGAGAAGACCGACCACGCGATCTGGAAGATCAAGAACCCGCGGTCGCTCAAGAAGGAGCCGTATCGCGACCCGGTCGTGGTGGCGCAAGCGGGGATGCCGGCGAAGGCGCCCGCCGGTCCCATCACGCCGGTGAAGGTCGACCCCACCGCGCATCTCGCGCGCGCGACCCTCAGTGATACCGCGGCGGCCCGTCAGTCCTTCTACCGCCCCACCGTCGGCACCGCCGCCCGCGCATCGGACGACCTACCCGTCGCCGTGGCCGCCCGGCTCGCCGAAACGGTGAGCGTGCGCGCGCTGATGGACAGCTTCGACTTCAATCTCCCGGACTCCACCAAGTTCCGAGAATACCGATACAAGGCGCGCCTGACGCCGGAGTATGTGGCGCAGCCCTCCATCGGCTATCAGCAGGGGGGCTTCGGCCAGGGCACGTTCGGCGGCACCACGGTCGTGCTGAGCGACCTGCTCGGCGACCGGCGACTCGCACTCTCCGGTGCGATCAACGGGCAGCTCAGCGACGCGCAGGTGTTCGTCGGCTACACCAGTCTCGGACGCCGGCTGCAGTACACCACCGGGGTGATTCAGCAGCCGATCTACCTGCTCTCGAACTACATCCAGGAGCCCCTCGGCAACGACCAGTTTGCGGAGTCGCAGGAGATCACGCGACTTGTGCTACGGCAGGTGTTCGCGGCCGGTCTCTATCCGCTCAATCGCTTTACGCGATTCGAGCTGGGCGCGCGCTTCCAGAACATCGACCAGCAGATGTTCCCGTTCACGCGCGTGGTCGACTACCAGCGGGGCTACGCCACGGGCTTCGAGCGCGGTTCCACGCGCAATATCGCGTCGGCGAATACGATCTCACCGTATCTGGCGTTCGTCACCGACAACACGTTGTACGGATACACGGGGCCGATCTCCGGGAAACGCGTGCGCCTCGAAGTGGAACCCAGTGCCGGCACCTGGAAGTGGACCGAGTATCTGGCCGACATCCGCGGCTATTACCCGATCCTCTTCAACTACGTCACCTTCGCGACCCGGCTCACGACCAGTATGTCGGTCGGCCGTGACGAACTGCGGTTCCCGAAGTGGATCGGGCGCCCCGACTTCATCCGCGGCTACAACCGCGAAGACCTCGGGGCGGTCGCCTGCACCGGCCTGCCCACCAGCGACGGCAGCTCGTGTAACTCCGTCGAGCTGATCGGCAGCCGCGTGGCCTTCGGCAACGCCGAACTGCGCTTCCCGATCATCCGCAGCTTCGGCGGCGGGCGCTTGCCCATCGGACTCCCCCCGATCGACGGCCTGTTTTTCTATGACGCCGGCGTGGCGTGGTCGAAGGGACAGCAGGTCGTCGGGAACCGGCCCGCGGGCTACGACTTCTCCCGCGAACGCGCGTTGCTGCAGAGCTACGGCTTCGGGGTGCGCCTGAACCTGTTCAACATCGCCATCGTGCGGTGGGACTGGGCGGTCCCCATCAGCCGCCCCGGGGCGAAGGGCTTCGGGACGTGGTTCTTCGGCGCGAGCTATTGAGTCGCCCCCCTGTTCACACGTCGGTTGAGAGCAAGGGGGGACGACGGGGGATTTCCCCGTCGTCCCCCCTCCCCGCTCCTGCCCCGGACAGGTAGTTTTCCCTCGTGCGCACGCCCATTGTCATGGCGCTCGTGCTCCTCGCGTGCGGTGTTGCCGGCGGCTGTGCCGATCGCTCGTCCCGCCCCTCCGGAGCCGACGCCACTCCCAGTATTCCCGGTGGTCCCGACCCGATCGTGTTGCGCGTTTCGCGCGACGGCGGCGTGTTGCGCGCTACCCGCTATCCGGATCTCGATTCGACGCTCTGGCGCTCGGGCTCCCGTGTCCCGGCCCTCGATCGCATCATCGCGTTCGGCGCCGAAGACGGGTATCTCGCCGCCGTGGACACGAGCGGGGCGCCCGTCCGCATCGACATCCGCCTCGGCACCGTCACCGCGTCGCGCACCGACGACGTCGCGGTGGCCTCCTCGGCCGACGGCGGCGCCATCTATGTGCTGACCACCTCGGGTGAAATCACGCGGTACACGCCGAGTGGTGGTGAGTGGCGCTTCAGGCCCGCGTTGCCGGCCCACGCGCTGTATGCCCAAACCGACGGCTCGCTGATCGTGGCGGGGGCCAAGGGCGATCGCGCGATCGTGTGGCGCGTGCGTCCTCCCGGCCAGCAGGTCACCGACAGCCTGTCGTTCGATATCGGCGGCAACGAAGCCACGTTGCGCAAGTCGCTCGGTGCCACCGCCGGTGCGGTCGGCGATCGTGTGTTCTTCGGCGGGAACGAAGAAGTCATCGCGGTGCGCACACGCGACCTCGCGAAGGCACTCGAAGTCGACATCGGCGACCCCGTTACGGCAATCACGGCCACGCCGAGTGGTGACCGCCTCTTCGTGGCCATCGAAGACGAAGCACTGCTGCGCGTCGTCGATCGGTTCGAAGAAGGGGTGAAGGGCAAGATCAAGCTGCCCGGCGTGCCCCGTGCGTTGCGCATGGACCCGCTGGGGCGCGTGCTGCTGGCGCGCGGCGGTGCCGACTCGGTGTACGTGATCAGCCTCGGCAGCGATGCCGTGATCGGCGTGGTGCGCAGCGAGTGGCGCGGCGATCTGCCACTGGTGCTGCCCGATGGGGCAATCGCGACCACCCGGGGAGACGACGTGGTGTTCGCCCATCCAACGTCGCTGGCCGACATGCGTACCGTCGCCGGAGGCGCCGGGCAGTTCTGGTACACGCTGCGCTGGAACGGCTTCCGTCCCCGCGCCGCCGGCCTCGATCAGCCCGTGCAGTTCCGCACCAGCGCCCCGCGCGACTCGGCGGACTTCGCGGACAGCGCGGCCGCGCGTGACAGTGCGGCCTCCCCCGCGAACCGGGACACCGCCATCGCGACGGCGTTCACCGTCTCGTTCGCGGCGGTGCTCGACGAGAAGCAGGCGCGTCAGCTCGCCGCGCGCATCCGCGTGGACGGGGAATCGCCACGCATTACGACCGCCGATCGAGCCGGACAAACGCTGTATCGCGTTGTCCTCGGTCCGTACCCAACGCGAGCGGACGCCGAGCGCGTCGGCAAGGCGTCGGGACAGAGCTACTGGATTTTCGAGGGAGCACCGTGACGCCGCTTGGTCTCACGGACTCGTGGGAGATGGAGGGTCGCCGGCTGGCGCCTCTGCTCGACGGGATCTGCGCGGTGGTGGTGGCCGCGACCGACGGTGCGCTGGCCACGTCGATGGCGCTGGGGATCGCGCAGGCGCAGGGACTGCGCCGGCGGGTGGCGGTGGCCGACTTACTCGGTGAGGCACCCGCGATCGAGGCACTGCTCACGGGTGATGATCCGCATGGCATCTCCGACAGCTTCCTCTACGGCGTGTCGCTCAACAAGATCGCGCGCCCGATGCGCGGTGCCGACAACGTGTTCCTGATGCCCAGCGGCACGGAGGCGGTGGCGCACGATGCCGTGTATGCGAACGAACGGTGGCGCCGTCTGGCCGCCGGGTTTCATCAAGTTGGCGCGCTGCTGATCGTCGTCGCGAACCCGGCCACGCCGGGCTTCGCCGAGTTGTGTGGCTACGTGGGCGCCCTGATGCCTGTGGGTGACACCGTGTTCCCCACGCCGCCCGGTGTGCCACGCATTGCGCCGCCGGCACCGCCCCAGCCCGAGCCGCCGTCGCCCACGGCGTGGCCCACGCCGCGGCCCAATGCCGCGCGTGCGCGCGCCGCCGCCGCCGAGGACGAGTCGAGCCGCACTCGTCGCTTGATCGCGATCGTGGCGCTCCTTGGCGCCATCGCCGTTGCCGTCGGCGCCTACTGGCCGCAGCTCGTGGCGCGCTTGCCGGAACCGGTCGCGGCGTTGATCACCGGCCGGCAGCGCGAGCAGGACAGCACCGCTGTGGTCGTGCCGCCCACCCCGATGGATACGTCGGTGCGCAGCGACAGCGCCCAGCGCGACTCGCTCCTAGGCGATTCCACCGGCGCGATGCTGCCGGCGCCGGACAGCGTACGCCCTGCCGGTCCGCCCCTCGCCGTAGAGAACGCTGCCGACTCGGCCGCCGCCGCACGGTATGCCGTGTATTTCGCGACGGCCAACACACGGGCGGCCGCGATGCCGGACGTGCGCGTCCGTGCCCTCGATGCCGTGGCGATCTCGCCGGTGGCAGAGGGCAACGAACAGTGGTTCCGCGTGACGGTCGGCGCATCGGGCACCCGCGTGCAGGCCGAGAGCCTGCTGACCCGGCTGCGCGCACAGAAGATTGTGGGATCGGGGAGCATCGTGTCGGTGCCGTTTGCGTTGCGTCTCGCACGCAACGTCACGCCGACCGCGGTCCCCACGCGACTCGCCGAGTTGGCGAGTCGCGGCATCATCGCGTACGCGCTGCTGCAGCCTGATGGTAGCGCGACCGTCTATACCGGCGCGTTCGAATCGCCGACGCAAGCGACCCCGCTTGCGGATTCTTTGCGCGCCCTGCGCGTCGCGCCTGTGCTGGTTTATCGAACTGGGAGAGCGTTCTAGTGCGTCTGACGAAGCTCGAGGTCCATGGCTTCAAGGCCTTTGCCGATCACTTGGAGTTCGTGTTCGAAAAGGGCGTGACGGCCATCGTCGGCCCCAATGGCAGCGGTAAGTCGAATGTCTCCGACGCCGTGCGGTGGGTGCTGGGTGAGCAGCGCGCGCGCGCGATGCGCGGCGCCAAGATGGAGGACGTGATCTTCCACGGGTCGTCGGCGCGCAAGGCCGTGAACATGGCCGAAGTCTCATTGCATTTCGACAATACCGAAGGCGAACTCCCGGTCCCGTTCAAGGAAGTCGTCATCACACGGCGCCTGCTGCGTTCAGGAGAAAGCGAATATCTCCTGAATCGCGCGCCGTGTCGTTTGCGTGACATCCAGGACCTGGTGCGTGGCACGGGACTCGGCGCCGATTCCGGTGTCGTCATCGAAAGCCGGATGATCGATGCCCTGCTCTCCGACCGCCCCGACGAACGTCGCGAACTGTTCGAAGAAGCGGCCGGCGTGGGGCTGTATCGCGATCGCCGACGCAGCGCCGAACGCCGTCTCGAGGAGACCACCGTCGACCTCGCGCGGCTCGATGACTTGATCAACGAAGTGCAGAGCCAGGTGCGGTCGCTGGCGCGTCAGCGTCGTCGCGCCGAACGGCATGCCGAACTGATGTCGCGTCGGTTTCAGGTCGAAATCTCGCTGGCCACGCGCGAGATGGCCGCATGGCGCGAGGAGCTGTCGGCCCTCGACGGTCGTCTCGAAGAGCTGCAGCAGGACGTCCCCGGTGGCGAAGAGGCGATTGCGCACGCGGAGATGCTGCGCGAGCAGGCGCATGGCGCACGGTCCGCCGCCGAGGCCAGCCGACTCGAACTCGCGCGCTTGTCCACGGAGCAGCGCGACAAAACGCAGAAGCTCGAGCGGGAGCTCGCCGTGAGCGAGGAGCGCCAGCGCAGCACGACCATGCGCAAGCAGCGCGCCGAGGAAGAGCGGAAGGAGAATGAAGCGTTCGGCCGTCGCCTGCGCGAGGACCGCGAGCGCGCCCTCGGCGATCGCACCACGCTCGAGCAGGAACTGGCCGACGCCGGCGAAGCGCTGCAGGAGCGTCTCGCGGCCGAACAGACCACGCGTGAAGCCGTGCAACAGTCGCGTGCCGTGCTCGAGCAGCTCGAGCGGCAGGTGCGTGAACACCGCGATCAGGCGCGTCGGATCGAACTCGATCGCGACGGGGCCTCGCGCGAGCACCTCGAAACGCAGAACCGCCGTGAGGCGCTCGAGATCGAGCGCCAGCAGCTGGCCGATGCGCTCGATGTCACCGAACGTGAGCTGATCGCTGCGCGCGAACAGGTGTCGATTACGCAGGCCAGTGCGCAAGATGCCCTACACGCGCTCGAAGGCGCACGCCTGGCCGCCGCCACCGCCCGCACAGCCGACGCGGAATCACGCAGCGCGCTGGCCACTGCCGTGCAGTCGCGCACGGCGCTGGAAGGGCGCCTGAACGCGTTGGCCGCCCTCGAGCGTGAGCGCGTCGGGCTGGCCCCGTCGGCGGCGAAGCTGCTGAAGGAACGCGAACGCTTCGGCGACGGGGCCGTTCTCGGTCCGCTTACCGACTTCCTGACGGCTGATGGCGATGCCGCGAAGCTCGTTGAGCGCTACCTCGGCGCCACGATGCACGCCATCGTCGTGCGTGATGCCGATGCGGCGGCGGCCGTGCGCCGTTGGCACGCCGACACGCAGCCCGGTCCGCTGCTCCTGCTG
>CANHNQ010000100.1 GCA_947462095.1 Gemmatimonadota bacterium | reverse complement strand
GCCATCTGGTCGGTGTAGGCACGCGCCACGACGAACGCCGCCGGCCACACGGCCTTCGGCTGCTCCTGCGCGTTGAAATACGCGTACGTCACGAGCTTCGCGGCGTCGAGTTCGTTCTTCGAGAGGAATTCACTGGGCGTGAGTTCCCAGACGTCGAGACCGCGGGAAATCTCCGAACCGTAGATCAGGCCATTGTACCAGTAGGCCGACCAGTGCCCGCCACCGACCAGCGCGGTGGAGTCCATCGGTCCACGGTCGAAGAACGCCACTTCGAAGGCGTGATTCGGATCGGTCCAGTCGAACACGTTGATGCCGCCCTGATACCACGATTGCACCATGACTTCGCGGCCGGGAATCGGGATGAGCGAGCCGTTGTGCGCGACGCAGTTCTCGTTGCTCGTCTGCGCGGCAGGGAGCTTGAAGTAGCTCTTGAAGTCGAGCTTGTCGCCGTTGCGTACGAAGATCGCGTCGGCGCCCCATTCCACCTTATCGGTGGCGCGGCAGCGCGGCGATGAGCCGCCGCCCCACTCGTCCGAGAAGAGCACTTTGCTGCCGTCGTTGCTGAACGTGGCCGAGTGCCACGCCGACATGTTCGTGTCGGCGGCCGCGTAGATACGCTTCGGGTTCTTGATGTCGCGGATGTCGAGGAGGATGCCGTAGCCGCTGCACGCACCACCGGCGAGACCGACGGCCGGATAGGTGGTGATGTCATGACACTGCGTGGGACCGCGTCCGGCCACCGAGGGGCGTGCCGGCGTTCCGGCCGGACGTTCGCGACGGTCGGACGCCGCCTCGCCATGACGCGTTGCTTCGGTGAGTCCCTCAAAGATGCGTGGCGAGCTCACGATCGCCGCTGCGGCCGGATTCTTCACCGGCACCTTGATCACTTCAATGCGAAAGAGCGCCGAGTTCGGGTCGACGTCCGGCGACAGCGCCGAGCATCCAGCGAGTTCCTCGCTGGAACGCACGCCGGCCGAGCCGGAGACATATACGTACACGTTCTCCGGATCCTTCGGATCCGTGACGAGCGTGTTGGTGTGCGAGCCGCGGCAGGTCTGGACCGTCGTGATCGTTTTCGGATGTTCGACATCGCTGATGTCGATGATGCGGATGCCGCGTGCGCGCTCCTTGCTGACTTCGGCTTCGACGCCACCGAGGCCACAGTCGATGCGCCCGCTGACGGCTTCCGCCGACACGAACAGCAGGTTGCCGTACACGGTGACATCGCTCTGCGAACCAGGGCACACGAACGCGGTGCGGAGTTTGGGCTTGCGCGGATTGCCGATGTCCCACACTTGCCAGCCGCTGTAGTTGCCCTGGAACACCAGATTGCCGCTGAAGGCGAGATCGGAGTTCTTGAGCCGAGCGTCACCGGGCGTGCTCATGTTGAGGAAGGATTCGGAGGGCTTCGTGGTGGACACGAGCTTGACGTTCCACGCGGCTTCGCCGGCGTCGAACCATCCGGCCTTGAGGCCGACGCGCGGGTCGGGCTTGGGTTGTGCGTGCAGCGTGCTGGCAGCGGTCGCGCTGACGGTCAGGAGCAGGGCGCCGCCGAGCAGCGATCGAAGTGGCGTTGGCATCGGAGTCTGGTGGAGTGAGTAATGGTGGCGAGCGGCGGGGATTACGGACGCGGGCGGGACTTGAGCATCAACTCCATGCGGTCGATCTCGGTGCTCTGATCGGCCACGACATCGGACACGAACTTGAAGACATCGTCATCATTGGCGGCGCCCTTGGCGCTCATGAGCTCATCGACCATGCTGATCGCACCGCGATGATGTTGGATCATGAACGTCAGGAAATACCAATCGAAGGCCGGACCGGTCGCCGACTTGAGCGTGTCCATCTGGGCGGTGGTAAGCATGCCGGGCATCATACTGCTCATACTGCCGCCCCCCATGCTCGACATGTCCATGCCGGCATGATGCGCATGCGCCATGGCCTCCATGTCGCCGGCCGGCACGGTCTGCTTGCGCTTGCTCAGCCACGTCTTCATGAAGGCGATCTCGTCGGTCTGGGCCACGGTAATCCGCCCGGCCAACACGCGCACCTCTGAGCTCGCGCGGTTTGCATCGGCAAACGACGACATGGTCACGGCCTGGGCATGGTGGCCGATCATGCCCTGCATGAAGGCGACGTCCGCCTTCGTGTACGGGGGAATGCCACCGTCCTGCGCCGCGAGTTGCGCCGGTGTGAGTGGGCGCGCGGCGCTGCTCGACGCGCAGGCGCCGAGCAGGGTGACCGACGCGAGAACGGCAACGCGGAGCGTATGGCGGAGCGTAGCGCGTGCAGACATGGATCAGGGGAGCGTGAGAGTGGGAAGCCCAGCTGTCTTGCGCTTGGCGTTGAAGGCGGCGATGCCCGTGGTGCGCAGCGCGTTCCACGTTGGTAATACGCTTACCCCCATGGCGCGCGCTGCGGCGCAGGCGGCGACCTGCGTGGCCGTGGGCGCCACGTCGGCGTTGTGCATGGCCATTGCGGCCGCCAGCATCGCCGTGCTCGCGCTCTCGAGCGAGGCGGCCGCGGCGGTGGCGCCGCGACGACGGAAGCCGCGGATATTCCGGGCGGTGGCCGACGACGGCGCCACCGCTTCGAGTTGCCCCTTGAGGGCGTCGACATCGGCGCCGCTCATGCCGTTCAGCTGCGCGATCAGCCCGCGGGCCTGCACAAAGGCGCGGTGCGTGTCCACCGCGCCGCGGTACATCTCGGTGCTGAGCGCATGCAAACGCGCCAGGCCGGCCGCCGGCGTTTTCACGCGCGGGTCGAGACGGAGCGTGAGCGGCTGCTCGTAGCGCGTGCCGTTGGCGGTCAGGCGCACGGTATAGCGGCCGGGCGGCGCCCACGGGGCGTTGACGACCGGCAACGTGCGTCCCGGCACGGCGCCGGTGGCGTCATCATCGCCCTGCGGAATGGCGTCTTCCGGGGTGACGGGATCGAAGTGGAGATCCCAGGTGAAACGGTGGAGCCCCGCGTCGTCGGACAACGCCTGCGGCGGGCCGGGCCAATAGAGCGGGAGTCCACAGTACGGCGCGGTCGGCGTCGTCTTGCACACCTCGTTGTAGCGCGCGCGATCGAGGTACGGATGCGGGTCGAGTGCTTTCTGCGTGCTGGAGTACGAGCGCACTAGTTTGCCGGACGCATCGAGAATCTCGAGCGTGATCGGCGATGATGCTTTCGACGGCAGCATGTAGTCGATGAAGACGCCCGACGGGGCGCTCTCGCCCGACGGCATCTCCGGCGGCCACGGCGTGGGATCGTTGGTCGCAAATCGCACGCGCACCGCGGTGGCGGGCTTGAACAGATAGGCGTTTCGGGCAGCGATCGCCGCGCGCGAGGCGGCCATCTGCCGGAGCGGCGTGACGTTGTCGAGAATGTAGAAGCCGCGGCCGTGCGTGCCGGCAATCAAGTCGCTGCACAGGCAGGTGCTGTCGTCCTTGATCTGGAGGTCGCGCACGGCGATGGCCGGCATGTCGATACGCAGTGACTCCCAGTGATCGCCGTCATCGAACGACACCCACACCTGCGTGTCGGTGGCGCCATACAACAGCCCCTTCACCTTCGGATCTTCGCGGATGGCGTTGGCCGGCGCATTCCCCGGCAGCCCGTTGCTGATCTCGGTCCACGTGGCGCCGCCGTCGTGCGTGCGATAAAAGTGCGGGCGCAGGTCATCAAGGCGGAACGTGTTCGCCGCGATGTACGCGGTGCCGGCGTCGAAGTGGCCGGCGTCGATGTTGTAGATGCGCGTCCACGCCTTGATCGCGCCCGGCGTGACGTTCTTCCAGCTGGTGCCACCGTTGGTCGTGATCTGCACGTTTCCGTCATCGGTACCGGCCCACAACACGCTGGCGCTGCGCGGTGACGGTGACAGCGCGGTGATCGCACCGGCCGGTGCGGGCGTCACGCTGCTGGTGTACTGGCCGGCGGTGGCCGGAACCTCCCACGTCTGCCGCGCGAGATCGGGGCTGATGCGCGTCCAGCTCTGCCCGCGGTCGAGCGTCTTCCACACCACGTTCGACGCGTAGTACAGCACGTCGGGGTTCACGGGCGAGAAGTGCAACGGCATCGTGCGCACGTTGCGGCCGAAGTTCTCGCCGTTGGGTCCGCGCACCGAGAGGTCGGGACCCACGAGCACCGTCTGCCCGGTGCGGCGATCGTACTTCGACACGTTCGTGCGCTGGCTGCCGAACACCACATCGGGATCACGCGGATCCGGCGCGGCGATGCCGTACTCCTGAATGTTGACCGGATGCCAATCGTGGAACGTGATCCGCCCGTCGTCGGAGCGGCTGTTGACGCAGGCCGAGCCGGAGTCCTGCTGTCCGCTGCACACGCGATACGGGAACGCGTTGTCGGTGGTCACGTGATACATCGCGGCCGTGGGCTGCGTGTACCAGTTGCTCCATGAGGCGCCGCGATTGCCCGAGACCACCGCGCCTTGATCGGCCACGGCGAGGATGAGATCGGGATTGGCGGGATTCACCCAGATCTTTTGGTAGTCGTCACCGCCGGGCGCGCCGCGCACGGCCGACCAGGTGAGTCCGCCGTCTTCGGTGCGCCACATGACCGTCGACGCGCTGTACACGACGTTCTCGTTACTCGGATCGACGGTGATCGTGGGCAGGTCACCACCGCCGATGCGGGCGAGCGGACGATTGTCCACGAATTTCGGCGCGGCGCCCGCCGGTGATTCAGGACCATTCACCGCGAGATACCAGTGCTCGCCGGCATCCGTCGACTTGTAGAACCCGATCGGACCCGAGGCGCCGGCGGGCGAGCCGGCGGGCGGCGCCGCCGCGACCATCGCGTACAGCACCTTCGGGTTGCCGGGGGCGAAGGCGATGTTCGCCTGCAGCACCGAGGGTAGTCCTACCGTGAGCGGCTTCCACGTGGTGCCGCCATCGGTGGACTTGAAGATGCCGTTGCCGCCCCCGCCGAACCCCTGACCCTCGATGAAACTCTGTTGCTGCTGCCAGAGCGTCGCGTACACGATGTCGGGGTTCTGCGGATCGATGCGCACGTCGTTCGCGCTCGTGTACTCGTCTTTGTACAGCACGCGCTGGAATGAGGCGCCACCATCGAGTGACCGGAATACGCCACGCTCGCTGTTGGGACCGTACGGGTGACCGAGCGCGGCCACGAAGAGGCGGTCGGGATTCTTCGGATCCACGTCGACCATGGCGATCATCTGCGATTCGCGCAGCCCCAGATGCGCCCACGTTTTCCCGTTGTCGACCGACTTGTACATGCCGTCGCCGACGGCGAGATCGGGTCGGATGATGCCAGCCCCGCTCCCCACATAGATCACGTTCGGATTTGACGGCGCGACCGCGATCGCGCCGATCGAGCCCGTGGACTGATCGTCGAACAGCGGCACCCAGTTCGAGCCGTAATCCGTGCTGCGCCACACGCCGCCGTTGTCGAAGCCGGCGTAGAACACGCTGGGCTGCGAGGGCACGCCGGCAAGGGCGCGCGCGCGGCCGGCGCGCACGGGGCCGATCGCGCGCCAATGGAGGGCGCGGAAGCCGGGATCCGTTTGCGCCGGGAGGGCGCGCGCCAATGGCACGAGCGCGGTCACGAGCGAGAGGACGAGCGAGCAGCGAGCCTGCAGAGAGCGCGGCATACGCACGGGGGCTGAGCGGAGGAAAGAGGGGCGGGATCCATGCAACATGGGGCGCCCCCGTGCCGGCTGCTAGATTCTGCGCGATGACGCCCGAAACTTCCGACTCCCAGCGCCGCGGCACGCTCGCCATTGTGGTGGCGGCGTGCTGTTGGGGGCTGCTGGGGGTCATGGCGCGGGTCGCGTTGGCGGATGGTGTCCCGCCGCTCACGATCGCGTTCTGGCGCGCCTCCATGGCCGCGGTGCTTTTCACGGTTCATGCGGCCATGATCCGGGCTGAGCCACTCCGCCGCGCCGATCGTCCCGCCGCGCTCTTCCTGGGTGTCGCTGGCGTGGCGGTGTTCTATCTCGCCTATCTCAACAGCATCGAGCAGGGCGGGGCGGCACTGGCGGCGATTCTCCTGTACTCGGCGCCGATCTGGGTCACGATCGGCGGCCGCCTGTTCTTCCACGAGCGGGTGAGCGCCCGCGCCGCGCTGTCCCTGGCGCTGACACTGAGTGGGGTGGCCGTGGTCGTGATCGCCAGTGCGCAGGGCGCGATGCACTGGTCACCCGGCGCCGTGGGGTGGGGACTGCTCTCGGGCGCGACCTATGCGCTGTACTACCTCGTGGGTCGGCGGCTCTTCTCGCGCAACGCGTCGGCGCGAGTCCTGTCATGGGCGCTCGGCATCGGGGCGGTCGCGATGCTCCCCTTCGTCACCTTCGTGTCGATGCGTCTGGTCACGTGGGGCGGCATCGCCTGTCTGGCCATCGTGAGCACGTACGCGGCGTATCTGGCCTACGCCGAGGGGGTCAAACGGCTCCCCTCGGCGCGCGCGGCCACGATTGCCACGCTGGAACCGGTGGTCGCGGTGGTGGCCGCCTACGTGGTCTGGGGCGAACGATTGTCGCCACTCGGCCTCGGGGGCGCGGCGACGGTCATTGCCGGCGTGCTGCTTACCGCGGCGGGGGAGCCGCGCAGAGGTGGCGCATCGCCACGTCGGACAGTGAGCCCTTGAAGGAGGGGCCGAAGCCCGGGAGCTTTACGGTCTTGTGCATGCCGACCTGTTTCCCAGCGTCGTCGAGATAGTACCAGCTCTCCTTCGTCGCCACGGTCTGCTTGGCGCAGTCAATCATCGCGATCGTGCGCGAACTGCGGAGATCGCCCGACGCGTGCTTGATCGGTGGCGCGAGCCGCACTCGCACCGTGGCGGTCACGATGCCGTTGGCGCGCGACACCGACGTGGTCTCGAGGAAGACCGGCGTGCCGGCGGACGTCTTGCCGATGTCCAGCAGTTTCTGTGCGGCGGCCGGTGAGGCGAGCACGATGGAGCCGGCGACGGCGATTGTGCAGCGGTACGTGACGGACAGCAGTCGGTGCATAGGGTCAGCGGCGGCGGCGGGCGGTGGAGTCGGGAACGAAGGTGAACGGTAGCTGCATAACCTGCTGGACGACGCGCCCCTTACGTATCGCGGGGACGAAATGCTGCTCACGGACGGCACGCCGCACCGGCTCCACGAGCGAGCGGTGCGTGGTCGTGATCGCGTTGAACGTTTCCATGACCGCTTCGCCGTTCGTCCCGACGACGAATTCGGCAATGAGCTCGCCCGCGACCTGCGCGTCGAACAGTGAGTCGGGATAGAACGGCCGAACGACCATCGCGGAGTCGATCCGTGCCGCGCTATCGACATCCGCCATCGTGAAGATCTGGGCTTCTTCGAGCAGCTGCGCAATGATGGCGGACGGCGTGGGATCGCCTTTCTTCAATTTCTTCGCGCGAAGCTCACCACGACGCGACCATAAAATGATCGTCCCGCAGCTGCTGCTGACGCGCTGGTTGCCCTGGAACTCGATCGGCACGCTGGCCGGGCCGCTGTACACCTCGATGCCCTCGAACGAATACGGGTCGACCGAATCGAGGTCGAACTCCCCGGCAAAGAGTCCCTGGCCATCCAGCCAGATCAGGGGCGAGCATCGGCTGCCGCGGATACGCACTTTGTTGTCAAAGCCGCGCGATTCAATCCGGATGCCGGGCACGGATCGCAGGAGATCCGTCATCCGGGATGGCTGACGCTTGACGACATCGGCCTGTGTGAAGAAGCGACCACCGCCCGCCTGCAGCCGTTTGTAGAAGCCCGCCATGGGCCCGGTGAGGTCGCGTCGGCCAATCACTTGTACCGCCGCGATGCTTTGGGCGATCTGCTTCATGACCACTGTAGGCTCGATCGACTCACCGGCCACGACCGTGACCAGGAGCGATTCGGGCCGGTATCCGATGCGGCGCACGCGCAGCCACAGCGCGCCGGCATTGACCCGGGCGGCCGTGAATTGGCCGGCGTCGTCGGACTCAGCCACATCGGCCGCATTGCCGAGGCGGATTTGCGCCCCGACCAGTGGCGTGCGCCCTTCGGTCACGACGGTGCCCTTCACGATGCCGGTGAGCACCGGCGTCGTGACCTGCGCGGCCACGTCGGCGCGCGGCACGAACGCCCCGGCGGCCAGCGCAAGGAGCAGACGCCACGTGGGAGGTGCAACGGTCCGGTGGGACGGGCAGTGGGGCATGGGCAACCGAGCGGTGGGCTTGTGTGGTCCAGTCGTGAGCGTAGCATGTGCATCCCGTCCCGCGCTACCCGACCTACGATGATGCGCGTCATTCATCGCCTGTTATTCCCGTCAGTGGTTGCCCGTGTTCCCCTTCGGCCCCCCCCCGGCGCCCGCGCCGCCCGTGGCTGGCGGGCCCGTCCTTGCGATTGCCTTCGCCGGTGCCCCCAACGGTCCCCCCCCACGGTACGTGCCTGCGATCGACTACGGAGGGCCGTTTTGCCATACGGGCTAACTGCGCGCCGACGCTCCGCATAAAATTCATGCTTGTGCTCGGTGTGTGCCCTCCCGATCCCGCGGCTCCCTCAGGCGTCCTTATGTCACGATTGATCGCCCGCTCATGTGCAGCGCTTCCTGCGCTCGCTCTTCTCGCCGTATCCACGGCGCCCGTTGCTGCGCAGTCCGGTACCCGGTTGCTGCGCACGCCAAGTGTGAGCGCGCAGCACATCGCGTTCGCGTATGCGAATAACATCTGGGTCGTCGAGCGCGCCGGTGGCGCCGCCCGTCGTCTCACCAGCTTTCAGGGGCAGACGCAGAACCCCAAGCTGTCGCCCGACGGCACCCTGATCGCCTTCAGCGCCGAATACGCGGGCAACACCGACGTGTACACCGTGCCGGTCGGTGGCGGCCAGCCGAAACGACTCACGTGGCATCCGACGGCCGACATGGTCCAAGGGTGGACGCCCGATGGAAAGGCCGTGATGTTCGCGAGCCCGCGGGCGACGTGGGCGCCGAATGCGGCGCCGCGCTTCTGGACCGTGCCGGTGACCGGTGGCGTGGAAACCGCGATGCCGATGCCGCGCGCGTATCAGGGCAAGCTCTCGGCCGACGGCCATCGCGTAGCATATCGCATGCCGAGTTCGTGGGATGAAGAGCGTCGCAACTATCGCGGTGGGCAGAACAAGCCGATCTGGATTCTCGATCTCAAGACCTTCGCGCTCGACTCCACGCCGTTCACGAACTCGAAGGAGATGGACCCGGTGTGGGTGAACGACGCCGTGTACTTCCTGTCGGATCGTGATGGCGTGTCGAATGTGTTTTCGTACGACACGAAGTCGAAGCAGCTGGCGCAGGTCACGACGTTTCGCGACTTCGATGTGAAGTCGCTCGATGCGTCGGCGGGCACGGTGGTGTTCGAGCAGGCGGGCTACGTACACGAGCTCGATGCGAAGACGGGCCGCGCGCGCATCGTGAACATCACGGCGACGGGCGACTTCCCGTGGATGATGGCGTCGTGGAAGGATGTGTCGTCGCGCATCACGAGCCTCGCGTTGTCGGCCACGGGCAAGCGGGCGGCGGTCGAAGCGCGCGGTGAGATTTTCACGATCCCCGCCGAGAAGGGTGACGTGCGCAACATGACGAACACGAGCGGCGCGGCCGAGATCGCGCCGATCTGGTCGCCCGACGGTAAGTCGCTCGCGTTTTTCAGTGATGCCAGCGGCGAGTACAAGCTGGTGATCGCGCCGCAGGATGGATTGGGCGCGCGTCGCGAGATCGCGCTGCCTGAGCCGAGTCGTCCGTATTCGCCGAGCTGGTCGCCGAATGGCCGCAGCATCGCCTTCCAGGATACGCACTTCCGTATCTGGCTGGTGGATGTCGCGAGTGGGCAGGCCAAGGTGGCCGATACCGATCCGTATTTCATGGCGGATCGTTCGATCGTGCCGGTGTGGAGCCCGGATTCGCGCTACATGGCGTATCCGAAGCGACTCAAGTCGCTGTTCCGCGCGATCTTCGTGTACGACGCGGAGACGGGCGCGGTGAAGCAGATCACCGACGGGCTCGCCGATGCGACCGCGCCGGCGTGGGATGCCGGCGGGAAGTATCTGTGGTTCCTGGCGTCGACCAATTTCGCGCTGAACTCGTCGCTGCTGGACATGTCCAAGTATGATCGTCCGGACACGCGGTCGTTGTATCTGGCGGTGCTGGCCAAGGGCGATGCGTCGCCGTTGTTGCCGGAGAGCGATGAAGAAGCGGCGCGCACGCGCGGCGATAGTGCGACGGCGCCAGCCGCTGCGGTGCGTGCCGACAGCACGCGACCGGCCGCGGCGCCCGCCCCCCGCCCGATGCGAATCGATTTCGACGGCATCGCGCAGCGGATCATTGCGGTGCAAGGTGTGACCGAGCGCGACTACACCGAGCTGCGCGCCGGTACGGCCGGTTCGGTGTTCTTCCTCGAGTCGGTGCCGACCACCGGCACCGGCATGAACGGTGGCGGCACGACGTTGCATCGCTTTCAGCTGTCGATGCGTCGTGCGGTGCCATTCGCCACCGGCGTGTCGCAGTACGTGGTGAGCGCCGATGGCCGCAAGCTGTTGTATCGCACCGGGGGGGCGCAGGGCGGACTCTATCTGGTCGATGCCGATCGCGTGGTCCCGGCGGCCGGCACCGGTCGCCTGAATGCCACACTGCGCGCGTATATCGATCCGCGTGAAGAGTTCCGGCAGATCTTCAACGAAGGGTGGCGGAACCAGCGCAACAACCTGTACGTGAAGAACGCGCACGGCGCCGACTGGCCGGCGATGAAGCAGATGTACGAGCCGCTGTTGGCGCATGTGAATCATCGCGCGGATCTGAACTACCTGATCGACAACCTGGGCGCCGAGATCGCCATCGGGCATTCATATGTGCGCGGCGGTGACATCCCCGACGTGCCGGCCAACACCGGCGGCTTGCTGGGCGCCGACTTCACGATCGAGAACGGGCGCTATCGTCTGGCGCGCATCTACGACGCTGAGAGCTGGAATCCGGAGTTGCGGGCGCCGCTGGCGGTGCCGGGCGTGAACGTGAGCACGGGTGACTATGTGCTGGCGATCAACGGCGTCGAACTGCGTGCGCCAGAGAACATCTATCGCTTGCTCGACGGCACAGCCAACCGGCAGACGGTGCTCACGGTGAATTCGCGCCCCGATCTGCAGGGGGCGCGCACCGTGACTGTACTGCCGATCGGCAACGAGCAGGGGCTGCGCACCCGAGCCTGGGTGGAGTCCAACCGGCGCACGGTCGATTCGCTGTCGGGGGGGAAGCTGGCATACGTGTACCTCCCGAACACCGGCCAGCCGGGATACACCAGCTTCAATCGCTACTATTTCGCGCAGCAGGACCGTCAGGGGGTGGTGGTCGATGAGCGCTACAATGGCGGCGGCTCGGCGGCCGACTACATCGTCGATCTGCTGGGGCGTGACTACGACGGCTACTTCAACAACCCGGTCGGCGATCGCTATCCGTTCACCAGCCCCGCCAACGGGATCTGGGGGCCGAAGGTGATGATCATCAACGAAATGGCGGGATCGGGCGGCGACCTGATGCCGTACATGTTCAAGCGGCGCAAGCTCGGTCCGCTGGTCGGTGCGCGCACATGGGGCGGACTGGTGGCCACCACCGATACGCCGAATTTCGTCGACGGCGGCTCGATGATCGCGCCACGTTTCGGATTCTTCTCGCGCGACGACAAGTTCGCCGTGGAGAACGAAGGTGTGGCGCCGGATATCGATGTCGAGAACTTCCCGAAGGAGGTGATTGCCGGTCGCGACCCGCAGTTGGAGCGGGCGGTGCAGGAAGCGATGCGCCTGCTGTCGTCCTGGAAGAACGATCGCGCCACGAAGGAGCCGTTGCCGCCGGTGTGGGGTAAGCGGAAGCCTTGAGCACCTCCGACGGACCGCCGTACGCGAATCGCTCCGGCATCGAGGTGGATGGCGCCGGCGTGGGTCGGTGGATGGTGCAGCGGACGCGGGAGCGCCTGCCGCGTCCGCCGGCCCAGCCGATTGTCGGGGTCGCGCCGGATCTCGCCTTCATTCACGCCAATCGCAGCGAGCCGGCGCTCACGTGGATCGGTCATTCGTCGATGCTGCTGCAGATCGACGGCGTGAACCTGCTGATCGACCCGGTGTTCAGTGCTCGGGCCTCACCGGTACGCTTTGCGGGCCCCAAGCGCCATCAGCCTCCCGGCGTGCGCGCCAACCAGTTGCCGCGCATCGACGCGGTGGTGCTGTCGCACAACCACTACGACCATCTCGATCGACGCTCCATGCGCGACGTGGCGGTGCAAACCGGTGGCGCGCCGGCGTTCATCGTACCGCGCGGTACCGAGTCGTGGTTTGCGGCGAACCTGCCGCGTGCGGCGCGTGACGCCCAGGTGATCGGCTGTGCGTGGGACGATGTGGTGCGCTGGCCGGGACGGACGCGAGAGATCGAATTGCACTTTCTGTCGGTGCAGCACTGGTCGAATCGCACGATGCTCGATCGCAACCAGTCGCTTTGGGGGAGCTGGGCGATCGTGCACCCCGACTTCCGTTTCTGGTACTCGGGCGATCTTGGCTACTCGGACGAACCGCGCGAGATCGGCGAACGGTTTGGCCACTTCGACGTGGCGGCGATCGCGATCGGCGCGTACGAGCCCCGCTGGTTCATGCGCACGCAGCACGTGAACCCCGACGAGGCGGTGCAGGTGATGCTCGATGTGAACGCGCGTGAAGCGATTGGTGTGCACTGGGGCACGTTCGCGCTGACGGACGAGCCCCTCGATCAGCCGCCGCGTGATCTCGACGCGGCGCTTACGGCGCGCGGGGTCCCGCCGGATCGCTTCCGGCTGCTGCGGCACGGGGAGACGCGTCGCTACCGGTGGCCAGATACACCAGCAGCGGTGGACATCCCATGATGAGTGTGGCGGGCCACCACCAGATGGCCCGGCCGCGGGCGCGCAGGTCGCGCGCCAGCCACACGAGGACGATGGCGGTGAACACACCCATGTCGTTCCAGGCCATGAACACCATGGGGTCCTGACGGAGCGTCATCCACGCATGCGCGAGCCCGGCGGTGGCCGAGCCGTGCATCTGCATCCAGGTGTAGAACGACCATTGTTCGTAGGCGAAGAAGAGCGCCGCGAACACGAGGAGGGCAGGGCGGCGCATCAACCGGGGGGCTTCTCGTATTCGTCGGTGGGCAGCTTGAACGCTGCGACCAGCTTCGGGTCGCCGGTGATTCCCAGAACGCGCTGCGCGACGTACTCGCCAACGACCGGACCGAACTTGAATCCTTCGGCCTGACCAACGCCGGCGATCCACGCGTTCGAGGTGCCGGGCACGTGATCGATGATGAAGTTGCCGTTCACGCTCGACTCGTAGTGGCAGGCACGCGTCTCCAGCAGCGGCGCATTGGCGAGCGCGGGAAAGCGCGCGGCGAGAAAGCGACGGGAGCCGTCGATGCGGTCCTG
>CANHNQ010000099.1 GCA_947462095.1 Gemmatimonadota bacterium | reverse complement strand
GCTCGTCCCCGGGGCGGGGCATCTCGTGCACATGCCGTCGCACATTTACATCCGCACCGGAGAGTACGCGCGCTCCGCGAAGGCCAATGCCGCCGCCGCGGCGATCGATGAGGCGTACTTCGGGCCGAACGGTGCGCAGACGTTCTACGCGATGAGCTACTACAGCCACAACCTGCAGTTCGAATCCGCATCGGCGATGTTCGCGGGCAACCTGGCCGAAGCACGTGCCAGCGCCGAGCGCACCGTGAAGGTCGCCGATCCCGTCGCGGACCAGATGGCGATGCTCGAACCGTTCGCGGCACTGGAGCTCTTCGTGCTCGTGCGCTTCGGGCAGTGGACCGACATCCTCGCCAACGCCACGCAACCGCCCACGGCTACCCGCACGCTGCAAACCGGTTTCTTCCACTGGGCGCGCGGGGCGGCGCTCGCCGCCACCGGGCAGGCGGCGACTGCGGAGCAGGCGCTCGCCACCTTGCAGCGCACAGCACGCGGCGTGCCGAAGGACGCGATGGTCGGGCCCGTGAACTGGGGCGGTGACGTACTCGCCGTCGCGATCGCCGATCTCACTGGCCGGATCGCCGAGGCGAAGGGCGACCACACGGGCGCCATTGCGGCATTCACCGACGCGGTGGCCGCCGAGGACAAGCTCGGATACAACGAGCCGCCGGACTGGCTGCTCCCCGAGCGCGAGCGACTCGGGGTCGCGCTGCTATCGGCGGGCCGCGCACCCGAGGCCGAGGCGGTCTTTCGTGCAGAGTTGGCCAAGCATCCGCAGAATCCACGAGCGCTCTTCGGCGTGTGGAAGAGTCTCCAGGCGCAGCGCCGGGACGCGACGGCGGCGCAGCGCGCGTTCGTGGCCGCGTGGTCCGGGGCCGACATCACACTCGGCGACGATCTCTACCCGAAGCGGTAAGAAGGTGCGTGTGGTGCTGCGCCAACAGCATCAGCGCCAACCCGATCTTGTGCCGACCGGCGTCGAGGATGCCGTCCCGGAGCTGCAATGTCGCCGACGGCGACGGGACCAGATCGGCCAACGCACGGGCACTCACGAACGCCGTCGCCGCTTGGCGCCCCGGCTCGGCCGCCTCGCGCACGGCGCGCCACCCGGCGTTGTTGAGATCGTGCGTGCGGTAGTACGTCCGTCGCTCCGAGGTGACCGGCGCGATGCGGCGCTGGATGCGCGCAAACAGTGCGCGGGCACGCCAGTACCATGACGGGATCAGCGGCGGATTGTCGTGGGCGTTGGCGTCGAGGGGGAGTCGCGCCAGCCGAGGGAAGCGGGTGCGGAGCACGGTCTCCTGGAGCCGACGGTCCTCGACAAACGCGCGCGGGCACCGCAGCACGCTGGTGACCAGCGCGACGTCATAGTAGGGTGTGCGGGGCCACGCGGCATCGGCAAGGCGCCACGCCGATGCGCCCACGATGTGCCGGTCACTCGAGGCAAGCGTCCACAGGATCGCTTGCTGAAATGGCGCGCCCGGCAACCGATCGAAGCGACGCTGCGACTCGTCGAGGATCTCGTCCACGATCGCCTCGATGCCCGGATGCTCGAGGGCGGTCCGGATCTCCTCGAGCGTGAGCCCTTTCCGCGATTCGTTCCGGGTGTAGTACGCGCGTGGTGACAACGGCTCGGTGTGCAGGTCCTGAAAGCGGCTGATGCTGCTCGCTCCCATGATGGCGTCCCCATGGAGGCCGCTCAACACCGGGGTACCGCGTCGCGCCAACACCTCGCGCGACGCCATCCACGAAAAATCGCGCGCGGCACTGGACAGCCCTTCGCTCATCACGGTGCGACGTGCCCCCTCCGCGTATCCGCTGAAGTCGGTGGGCACCACCGTGAGGGGGATACGCAGCGCACGCGCGACGCGCCGGGCACACCGCGACTCGTTGTCGGCCGGATCGCCGAACACGAACGCCCTCGTGGACGACGGATCATGCAGGTGCGCGGCAATGAGTCGCGAATCGAGCCCGCCGGACAGGAGCAGGGAGACCGGCTGATCGGCGCTGCGGATCCGCACGGCGCGCGCCAGCGCACGCTCCGCCTCCGCGCAGGCCTCCTCAAACGATCGGGCAGGATCCGGTGCCACCGACGGGATGGGCGTGGCCGTATCCTCACGCGCGAGCGTGCCGGGGCGCCAGTGCACTACGTGGCCAATCTCCGGTTGCGTCACGCCCGTCCACAGCGTTTGGCCGTTCGCCATACGTCCGTGCATCAGAATGCCCACCAAGCCGGACACGGACCGCCCTCCCTGATAGGCGGGGTGACGGGTCACGAGTTCCGGTTGCGAGGCGAACACGAACACCTCGCGGTTGGACCACACGTACAGCGGAATCTGTCCGAACCAGTCGGTGGCCAGCGTCGCCGCACCGTCGTGATCGATGACCAGGGCGAGGTACACGCCGTTCAGCCCATGCGCGCCGTGTGCACCGTTTCGCGCCACGGCCTCGGCCAGCACTCGGTCACTTGGTCCCGCCTCGTCGAACAGCTCACCGCACTGCCAGACCTCGGCGGTGGGCAGCCGATGATGCCGGTCGGGGGCGTGCGGCGGCGCCGCGAACAGCGCGGCGGCGTGACCAACGCCCCACGTCCGCGGCGGATGATGGGTAAACGCCGCGGCCGTCGCGGTGACCGTTGCCAGAAACGCGGCGCGGCGATGGGGATCGGGGTCCACACATCCTGCAAAGAATGCCATGCGATCAGCCGAACAGGTGAGGATGACGCGTTCTCGCGCAATCTACCACGCATGGAGCGAGCGGCGGCAACGCCGCGCTCGTGGTGTGGTGCGTGAACACATCGCGGCGGCGTGCACAGAGGGCACCGCCGCGCCGATTCCTTGCCGCCCCCGTGTTCGATCGGCATGATTGGCCCATGCGAAGACTCCTCTCGGCAGTGCTCGCCTCGGTCCTGATTCCACTCGGCGCGACGGTGGCGCAGACGCCAACGCGCACGCCGACGACATACGACCTCATTCTGCGCGGCGGCACCGTCGTGGACGGCACGGGCGCCCCCCGCTACCGCGCTGACGTCGCGGTCACGCGCGGGCACATCGCGCGCGTGGGTGACCTCGCCAGTGCCACCGCGCGCACCGAGATCGACGTACGCGGCCTCTTCGTGGCGCCCGGATTCATCAACATCCACAGTCACGCCGTCCCCGCCGCGCTTCCGACGGCGGAGAACATGCTGACGCAGGGCGTGACCACCGAACTGCTCAACGCAGACGGGAGTGCCCCCGCCGACATCGGCGCGCAACTCGACACCCTCGCGGCGCACGGTCTCGCGGTCAATGTGGCGTCGAGCGCCGGCTTCAATTCGGCGTGGGCCGCGGTCATGGGCCCCTCGAACACGCGCGCCACCCCCGACGACATCGCCCGCATGCGCGCCATGCTGCTCGCGAATCTCGAGCGCGGCGCCTTCGGCATCTCGGCGGGACTCGACTACAAGCCGGCCTACTTCTCCACCGTCCCCGAAGCGATCGCGGTGCTCTCGGTCGCGCGGCCCTGGCGCACGTTCTTCCCGAATCACGATCGTCTCACCCCCGAATCGGGATTCAGCTCGCGCAAGGGAATGGAAGAAACGATGGCGATTGGCGAGGGGGCGGGACTGGTGCCGGTGTTCACGCACATGAAGGTGCAGGGACGCGAACAGGGCACGGCCGACGCGGTGCTCGCGATGATGCGGCGGTCCAGCGCCGCGGGGCGCTGGGTCGCGGCGGACGTCTATCCGTATCTCGCCGGACAGACGTCGCTGGCCGCGCTGATCATCCCGGGGTGGGCGCAGGACGGCGGCATCGCGAAGATGCGCGAGCGCTTCGCCGACCCCGCGCTGCGCGCGCGTATCATCGCGGAGTCAGATGCGGCGATCGCGGCCCGCTTCAATGGCCCCGAAGGGATCCTGCTGAATCAATCGGGACGAAAACTCTCCGACATCATGCGCCAGCAGGGCGCGACGTCGGCGGGCGACGCCGTGGTGACGGTGCTCGAGACGGAATCACCGTCGGCGATCCTGTCGTTCGGCGCGGAGTCGGACCTGCGCAAGATTCTGCAACATCCCGATGCGTCGATCGCGTGCGACTGCGGCGCGTGGACGGACCCCCGCGCGCATCCGCGCGGCTTCGGCACCTTCCCGCGTATTCTCGGGCATTACGTGCGGGAGACGCACACGCTCACGTGGGAGTCGGCGGTGCGCAAGATGAGCGCCCTGCCGGCCGCGATCGTGGGGATGGTGGATCGCGGTCTGGTCGCGCCGGGGATGGCGGCGGACATCACGGTGTTCGACACGGCAACGGTCATCGATCACGCCACCTACGAGTCGTCGGCACTCAAGTCGGAGGGCATTCGCGTGGTGTTGGTCAACGGCGCGATCGCGCTGCGCGACGGTGCGGTGACGGGCGTGCGCGGCGGCACGACGCTGCGGCGCAGCGGGCACATGCCGAGCCGTCCGCTGCACCTCGATGCAGCGCGCGCGGTGAGTGTGCGCGGGACGTTGCATGCGCGCCGTGCCAGTGCGTCAGGCGCAAACGCCATGGGTGCAACCGCCGCCGCCGACGTCATCGCGACGCACGTGACGATCGAACTCGCACAGGGCGCGAATGCCCGCGTGGCCTCGGGGGAGCTGCGTCTCACCACCGCGGCGGGTCAAGTGGTACGCGCGATCTCCTTCGGCACGATACAGCCCGGCGCCGACTGGCTGACCGTGACCGGCCGCGCGCTCGTGGGCGGCGACGAACGCGCCTTCACGCTGCTCGTTGACGGCGCGGACCCGCTCGCGGCCGGATCGCCCCCGGCGGTGGAGTTGCGCATCGAAGGGATGCTGCCGCTCACCGGCGCGGTACACGGTCGCACCAACATCCGTACGAATCGTCGCACCGGCTCGACGCCGCGCTGACCGCCACACCGCTCGCCGCTCACTCGCCAAGGAGTATTCGATGGACCGCCGTCTGACGCGATCGGTATCGGTCGCTCGTCGCGCGCATGTATTACCACAACACGGGCTACTACCTGCTCGGCATGATCCTCGAGAAGGCCACGGGTGCGACGTACGGCGACTACCTCGAGCGCACGATGTTCACGCTGGCCGGCCTCTCGCAGACGATCTACTGCGACACGCGGCGCATCATCCCGCAGCGCGCGAACGGCTACGATCGTGCGCCCACCGGGCTGGTCAATGCCGACGACATCGGCACAATGCTCCCCTTCGCCGCCGGCTCACCTTCGACGTGAAGGCCGATCGCGCAACCGGGTTCGTCTTCGGCACCGGCGCACGCCGACTGGAAGCCGTGCGTTCGAAGTAGGCCATCGCGCCGTCGGTGAGCGCGTCGTATACTCACCCGTCCCCACTGCCATCGCCTGTCCTCGATCCAGCCGTCATACTGGAGACGTGACGACAGGCATTCGCGTCGACCCCTCAGGCACACCCTCCCGTGTCCGATCGCATCAGTTCTGCCAGCTGGCGCATCGTGCTGCTTGCCAGTTTGGGCGGCACGCTCGAGTTCTACGATTTCGTCATCTTCGGCGTGTTCGCGCGCGACATCGCCGCCGCCGTGTTCCCCAACGCGTCGCCGATCGTGTCGCTGATGGCGTCGTTCGCGGCGTTCGCCGTTGGCTATCTGGCCCGGCCTATCGGCGGCGTGGTCCTCAGTCACTATGGCGATCGCCACGGCCGCCGGAAGGTCTTCCTCTGGTCGGTGTTCGTGATGTCGGCAGCCACACTCGGCATGGGGCTGGTGCCGTCCTATGCCTCGTGGGGAGTCGCGGCGAGCGGGTTGATGGTGACACTCCGGTTGCTGCAAGGCTTCTGCATCGGCGGGGAACTGCCGGGCGCCCTGACGTACGTGGTGGAAACCGCGCCTCGGATCGCGCCCATGGTGTGCGGTGTCGTGTTCTCCTGCGTCACCATGGGCGTCGCGGTCGCCACGGCCGTGAGTCTCTCGGTACGCACCTGGCTCGCGCCCGCGCTGGTGCCGGTGTACGGATGGCGGATCGCGTTCATCATCGGAGGCCTCGGCGGCGTCCTGAGCTTCGTGTTACGGCAGTCGCTCGAGGAATCACCCGAGTTTGAACGGCTGAAGGGGCTGGCCGCACGCCAGCCCTTTCGCGAGCTCCTCCGCACGCACCGTGCGCACGTGCTGGTCGGCTGCGCGCTGCTCGCGGGCACGGCATGCTTCAACGGCCTGTTCTTCTCTCACCTGCCCGCCTACCTCTCGCAGGTGTTGCAGTACGACCCTCGGCAGGCCGTGTTCTCACAAACCGTCGGCGTGATTGCCGTGGCCATCGGCACGCTATTCACCGGGTGGCTCGGTGACCGTGTTCCGCCGCGCTACCTGCTGCGCAGCGGCGTGGCGGTGCTCTTGGTATGCGCGTATCCGTTCTATCACGCGTTGGCGTCGCGTTCGGTCCCCCTGACGCCGCTGCTCGGGATCGCTGGCCTGGCGGCCGGTTTCGCCAGTGGGTCGTTTGCCGTGCTGCTCACCGACTTGTTTCCCACCCGCATTCGCTTCACGGGTGTGGCCCTCGTATTCAACATCAGCTTCACCATTTTCAGCGGAACCGCGCCGCTCATTGCGACCACGCTCATTCGCGACACGGGGCAGCAGACATCACCCGCCTTCTTGATGGTCGGCTGCGCGGCGATCGCGTTACTCGGCAGCCTGTGGGTCGATCGCTACGGCGGCCGTGTGCTGACCGTGCCGACCACGTCGTAACGCTCCACGGCATCATCATGGGACGGCTCGGCATGCGCTGAGCCGTTCATCACGGTGTCGATACGCGATGGTGTCGTACCATCTCCCCCGAAACACTGGAGCGTTGTCCATGAGCAAGGTGACCCCCTTCCTGATGTTCGCCGACCGGCTCGAGGCGGCCATCGACTTCTACACCGCCACGTTCCCGGACTCCCACATCGGGAGTGTGGCCCGCACGGGCACGGACGGTCCGGTCACCTCCGCCGAGTTCGTGGTGGGTGGTCAGCGCTTCATGGGCTACAACGGAGGATCGTACTTCACGTTCGCCGAAGGCTTCTCCCTCTACGTGGACTGCGAGGACCAGGCGGAAGTCGACACGTATTGGGACGCGCTCGTCAACGCCGGCGCGACGCCGACCGCGTGCGGATGGATCAAGGATCCGTTCGGCCTCTCCTGGCAGATTGTGCCACGGCGATTCCGAGAGCTGATCCGCGACACGGACCCCAGGAAAGTGAAGGCCGTGATGGACGCCATGATGACCATGGTGAAGCTCGACGTCGCCGCCCTCGAGGCCGCGTACGCGGCGGCGTAGCCGTACGCACCGCGCGTCGCGCCGCGAGCACCCTCGAGCACGGCGGCTCGAGCCCGAATCTCAGACAGCACGGAGCGATCATGAACGTCAGGATCGAAGCGGTTCATCCGGTGTTGATGTCCCGCGACGTCGCGGTCTCCGTTCGCTTCTACGCGCAGCTGGGATTTCACGCGACCTTTCAGGACGATCCCGTGCAGCCCAGGTACGCGGCGATTCGGCGCGACAACGTCGAAGTCCACCTGCAGTGGCACGACGCGCATCAATGGGCGTTCCCGGTGGATCGCCCGACCTATCGCTTCGTGGTGTCTGACGTCGATGCGTTCTATGCCGAACTCGCAGGCACGCCGGCGCTTCACGAGGCGCTCCGCAGTGACAGCCCATGGCACCGTCCGGGCGACACGCCATGGGGAACCCGCGAGTTCCATGTGCGCGATCCTGACGGCAACGGGCTCCAGTTCTACCGGATGCGCTGAGCGACGCCGTTGCCCCTCGCCGCACGCGCTCGGATGTGGCATACTGCGCGCTGACGGAACCGCCACTCGACGCCATTGCGGAGCGCGTTCCGCGGGCTCTTCACTTCAGTCGAAATCATGCACGCTCGCCTCGGTGTGGCCCTGCTGTGGTCCCTGACGTTCAGCGCCTGTGCGGGTGAGCAGGGAACGACGGCCACGGCCCCGGCCTCGGCCCCGGCGGTGCCAGTGGCCCGGGTGGCCACGGTCACGGTGTCCTCCGCCGCGACCACGCTGACGGTCGATCAGACGGCGCAGCTGACTGCGGTGGCAAAGGACAGCGCCGGCAATACGCTTACGGGACGCGCGGTGACGTGGCGCAGCGCGGATACCACCATGGCGGCGCTGTCGACCGACGGCCGGGTCACCGCGGTGTTGCCGGGCACCGCGACCGTCACCGCCACGGTTGAGGGCGCGAGCGGCAGCGCGACGATCACGGTGCAGGCCCCCGTCAACGCGACCACGACCACGCGCTACGGGCTCACCGGCTACTTCAAGTCCTACGCGGATGAAGTACCGGGGCGCCTGCCGTATGGATGGGGATACAGCCTCTACAGCGCGGTCTATCCGGAAAATCCGGATCAGGCATTCATGGCGTTGGGTGCAGGGAACTGGTTGATACCGAACGCCTACGAGAACGCGGACAATGTGATGGATCGCCAGCCGGCCAATCCATGCGGGAATGGTGAACTCGGATCGTTTCAGAGTATCGAAGGGGGCGTGGGAACGTGGGCGAACCTGCCGTTTCCCACCGCAGGTCCGAACCATCTGATCATGGCCACGGCGAATTGCTACAAGTCCGGCGTGGCCGGCCCGGCATACCTGCCGATCGGGTCGGCGCCACTCCCGGACAACGATCTCTACTTCGCGCAACTCAGCAATCGACTGCTCGCGCCGCCGGGGTCGCTGACCATCCAGCCCCCCACCGTTCCGCAGCTGCTTGGTTACGGGTGGATTGCGCTTCCCATCATTCCGGCGAATGCGTCCCCGTACGGGATCAAGACGGGGATGAATAGCTGGACGCTGTTCATGCACGCCGAGAATTTCAAAGGCGCGGTCGGATTCTTTACGCCGGCGTACTGGACCGCCATTAACGTGGTCAATCCGGGGAGTATCGGGTACGGTCTCGACACGCGCCCGGCCATCTTCTCGAATATCGCGCTCGAAGTGGGCTACACCGTCGGGATGTGGGCAAAGGATTCGTCGGGCACCGAGTACCGTCGTGTCCCTCGCGTCACGTTCGGCGTGGACAACAACAAGCGCACGGTGCTGATCCAGGATTTTCAGGCGTACTCGAAGGGGGCGCTCTGGAGTAGCGTTGGTTCGTGGGTGAATGGCGGTGTGCCGGTCGCGCAGCCCGATCCGTCCGGGATTCGAAAGCCGAAACACAGCGCGCAAGGCGAGAGCATGCGCTTCACCGATGCCTCGACCTCGATGGATGTCGGCGTTCGGAGCAGCGCATTTCTGACATCCGGTGGCGGACAAGCTTGGGGTCTGCAGTGGGGGAACACGTTGCCGGCGGGCACGTTGCCCGAGTACTACAAGCTCGTCAACGGCGTCTGGACGGCCATTCCGGCCTCGGAGGTGCCGCGTCGCACTTGGCTCACCGACCAAACGTTCCGGCGGAATACGAAGATCGCGGTGCCCACGCTCAACACGACGCCATCCTCGGCGTGGTCGTCGGCGCGATGGGCGGCAGGCCCCTTTACCACGACGCTCAACAACGGCTCCGTGGTCGACTATGTGTGGTATCGCTTCATCGATCAGCCCGCCATCGTCAACCTGGGATTGAGTGCGGCGGACCGCACGAAGTTGCAGACGTGGGCGGAGTCGCTGCATGCGCAGGGCGCCAACGGTCTCACGATCGCGCCGCCCACGGGCGGGCAGTTGGCCTCCTTTGATCCGGGCATGCTGGTCACGCCGCCAGCCGCGCTGAGTCGCGGGTACGTGCCCATCGCCATCGGCCAGCGGTAATCACGGCGCCGGTTCCCGCCACGCGCTGCTGGCGGCGCCCGACCGCGCGCGCGCCACGAGTGGCATCGCAGTCGCTGGACGCGGGAGAATCCCGATGCTAACGTGCCAGCTTACGATGAACCCGAGATCATCTTCCGACGTCGGCATATTCATGGCAGACGATCTCGGCATCCTGCTCGAGGATGCCGACGGCGTGGTGCAGCACTGCACGCCGTCCCTGCTGCGGCATCTGGGATTGCCGGAGGCGGCGGGTCAGTACCGTGGCCGCCCATCAAGCGCGCTCCACGAAGTGGTCGCCACGGCCTTTCTCGATCGCGCCGGGTACCTCGACGGCATCGCGTTCCTGCGCAGCCGCGGTGCGGCGGTAGACCGTGAGCTGCTGACCACCGCCGCGGGGCACACGCTCGAGCGCACGTACCTGCCGCTCCGTGACGGCGACGTGCTCACCGGCACGTTGTGGCAATTCGGCGCGGCGCGCTTACCGGATGACCGCTCCGCCGAACGGCTCGCGCTCTTCGAGGCGATCTTCGCGGCGCTCCCCGGTCAGATGGCGGTCCTCTCCCCCACCGGTCGCTATGAATTCGTCACGCCCAGTGCCATCCGCGACGAGGCGCTGCGGTCATGGATCATCGGGCGTACCGATCGGGAGTATGCGGCGCATCGCGGGCGCGCGGCCAGCTTCGCCGAGGCGCGTGAGGCCTCGATCCGCCGGGTGGTGGAGCGGCGTGAGGTCGACGAGTACGAGGAGGAGCTGCGGGACGCCGACGGCGCCACCCGCCATTACCAGCGCCACATGGTGCCGATGTTCGGGGCCGATGGCACGGTGGAGCGCGTGCTGGGATACGGCCTCGATCTCACGCAGCTCCGGCGGGTGGAGCAGCAGCTCATACAGTCGCAGAAGATGGACGCGCTCGGTCGGCTGGCCGGCGGCATCGCGCACGATTTCAACAACCTGCTCACGGTCATCGCCGGTTGTGGCGATGCCCTCATGCTGGAGCTCGACGATAGCGACGAGCGGCGTGAGCTGCTCGAGCCCATCCTCGAGGCGAGCACTCGGGCGGCCGATCTGACCCAACAGCTCCTGGCGTTCAGCCGACGGTCGGTACAGCAGGTCACGAGTGTCGATGTCATGGAGGTGCTCGACCGCACCGTCGCCATGCTGCGCCGCTTGGTGAGCGACGCCATTCAGATCAGGGTACATCGCGCGCCGGGGGCGCAGCACGTGCCCCTCGACGCGTCGCAACTGCAGCAGGTGCTGGTGAACCTCGTCGTGAACGCACGGGACGCGATGGCGTCGGGCGGAACGATCACGATCGACGTGCGTCCGCTGCGGCTGCTCGAGCCCACGTCCGGGCTCTCGGCGGGGGAGTACGTAGAACTGCAGGTCAGCGATACGGGCCACGGGATGACCGAAGCGGTCCGTGAACAGGTGTTCGAACCCTTCTTCACCACGAAGCCGGCTGGTGTGGGGACCGGGCTGGGCCTTTCCACGGTGTACGGAATTGTCACCACCGCGAAAGGCACAATCCGCATCACCAGCGCGGTTGGCGAAGGCACCTCCATTCGGGTGCTCCTCCCGTGCGACTGTCGGGAACTCGTCGGCGGTGCTCCGGCGACCGCGGGCGTACCGGTTCGTGGCACCGGTACCATCCTGCTGGTGGAGAACGATCCGCTGGTGCTCAACCTCGTCCGTCGCCGGCTGCAGGAGTTGGGGTACGATATCCTCGCGGCACACGATGGGGTCGAGGCACTGGCCGTGGCGGCACAGTACGAGGGGCCCATCGCGCTGCTGCTGACCGACGTCGTGATGCCGCACATGGGAGGGGGCATGTTAGCCCAGCGCCTGAAGGAGGGGCGCCCCGACACGCGCGTGCTGTTCATGAGCGGCTTTGTAGATGACCCCACGCTGGCGGCGGAGATTGCGCAAGGCGATGAGGGGTTGCTGCAGAAGCCGTTCACGCTGCACCTGCTGGCCGAGCGCGTGGCGGGGGTACTGGCGCGGCCGTAAGGTCCCGCGTGCGCGGTCAGAGCCGTAAGGCAGCGTACGGCACCTCCTCGTGTTCACGGGGCTCTTCGGCGTGGCTGCTGCACGGCTGCCGCCGGCGTCGAGAGAATCACTGGCTCGGCCGATCCAAGCCCTCGCCGCGGCCATGATGACTCTCGTGCGCCCGACCCGCCGCATCGGCCGCACGGATCGCGGCGACCACGAGATCGGCGGTCACGGGGAACGGCTCGTTATGTATCGACTCGCCCGCGATCACGGCGCGCGCGGCGACCTGCTGCAGCAGCGCCTCGGACAGGTCGGCGCAGCCGATGCCGGCCAACGTGGTGGGGAGCCCCACCGCGCGGCAGAAGGTGATCACCTCGTGCACCAGCGCGGGGTCGGCCCCCTCGAGCTGCAGCTGGACGAGCACGCCGAAGGCCACCTTTTCGCCGTGCAAAAAATCGTGCGTGCCAGGGGCCACCGTGAGCCCGTTGTGCACCGCGTGCGCCGCCGCGAGTCCGGCCGACTCGAACCCCAACCCCGAGAGCAACGTGTTGGCTTCGATGATGTGCTCGAGCGCCGGTGTCACCTCGTGTGCGCGCGCCGCCTGCAATGCGGCCACGCCGTCGGCCTGGAGCGTGCGATAGCACAGTTCCGCGAGTGCCAGCGCGCTGCGTGTCCCGGCACCGCCCCGCGTGTTCGGCTTGTTGGCGGCCATGCAGGCCCGTGCCTCAAACATCGTGGAGAGCGCGTCGCCCATCCCCGCCACCAGCAGGCGCACCGGCGCCTCGGCAATGACGCGGGAATCCACGAGCACCAGCACCGGGTTGACCGGATGCACCAGAATCTCGACCACCACGCCCGCTTCGCTGTACACCACCGAGATGGCGCTGCACGGCGCATCGGTGGAGGCGATCGTGGGGCAACTCACGAACGGTCGCTGCAGCTGGACCGCCGCCGCACGAGCCGCGTCGATCACCTTGCCGCCGCCAGCCCCCACGATCACGCCACACCCCGCGGCCGTCGCCGCCGCCACAATGCGCGCGATCTCCGCGTGCGTGCACTCGCCGACGACCTCATGGACATGCATCGCGTAGCCGGCGGCAGTAAGCGACGCGTGCCATGTGGGCTCCAGCCGCGCGCGCGGCGACCGGCTCGTGACCACGAGCACGGGACCCGCCAGCCGCAGCGTGGCAAGTTCGGCCCCGAGTGACTGCATGGCGTCGGGCCCCTGTGTGTAGCGGGACGGGGCGCAGAAAATGGCGTGCATGGCGGCTGGGAGAGGGAAGCAGGTTGGGCGGACGTTGATCTGCGACACACGACGCCGATCGGACGCCCTCATACCGATGAATATGCACCGTCAAGGTAGCCCGTTCCCCGGTGAGGACGTCACCATTTTCGAGCAACGTCCATCCCTCACCCCATCCGCTCGGGGTCTTGAAGGGGACAGCGCCGTCGATGCCCATTACGCAGGTCCAAGGGGTAGGTTCACTGCGTCAGCGTCGGTGATGCCGCACCCGCGCGTTTCACGTGACGTTGTTGCACGCGCTCCTCTTCTCCACAAGAATCCAGACACCATGTCGATTCCTTCTGCCCACACGCCCCGACGGTCGCGTGTCCGTTCCGCTGCGCTGATTCCGTGCGGCCTCGCGCTCCTTGGCCTCGCCGGCTGCGCGGACAGCGCGGGCACCGCACCGACACCGGTCTACGCGCCAATGGCCACCGTGGTCTGGAACGCGGAGGCGCGTCGCGTCGTCACCGCGACGCCACTCACCTCCCCCACGGCGACCCGCGCGTACACGTTGCAGAGCCTCGCGCAGCGCATCGTCCTGGCGCGGATCAGTGAT
>CANHNQ010000098.1 GCA_947462095.1 Gemmatimonadota bacterium | reverse complement strand
CGCGCGTGATCTGCTTCAGATTCGACAGTTCACGGAATGCTGCGAGAAGTTCCGCTGGTCCGGCCATCCGTCTCCCCTCTCGTTTCCAGTGAAACGCCAATCGCGCTTGGGTGACCTCGGCGAGTGGGAGTTGGAACTCCCGCCCCTTCGGATCACGCACCAGCGCGACTTCGGCGCCTTCCTCGCCATCCAGCGCAAGGATCTCGACTTCCTGTTTACCCCCCGCGAGCGCCCCGCTGGTCACCGTTGCCCGGCGTCCGACGAAGCGGCGCCAATCCGCAGCGGTTTTCAGCGGACGGTCTGCGCCCGGCGAAGAAACCTCCAATACGTACTGCTCTCCGACCAAGGCCTGAGCCTCCAATCGCGCTTCGACCGCGCGGGACGCCTTGGCACAGTCTTCGATCGTCACCTTCGTGCCGTCGCGCCGGTCGATTCGGATCTCGAGCACGGGGCGTGAGCGTGAGCCCCCGCGCCGCAACTCCACCAAATCGAAGCCGAGCGTGTCAAGCTCTTGTGCGACAATGGGTTCGACTATCTCGCCCACCTGCACATCTCCAGTAAGAACCAGAAAAACCCAAACACCTAAGAACAAAAAAGTGTGGGGACCATCCCCACACTTCACCCACCCGCGCTTGGCGGGCGAAAGTCACGAAGGAGTTACTACTGTAGATAGGCAACCTACGCCCCAGTACCAGCAAGGTCAAGATGACTGGAGCGCAATGACGCCCAACTGCCGTCCCGAGTCTCCGCCACGATGGCTGAAGAACCGGTCGGTGTGGCATCGCGTACACGCGGGGCTGACGGAAATACGGGTGACGCCACGATGCCATGCCTGTTCCCGCAGCACCTCCCGGACATCGAGATGCCCCTTTCCCGTAGCGGGAAGACCGGACACCGCTCGCAGCACTTCGGGGCCCACCTCGTAGCACGGGCCACAAATCGAGGGCCCCAGATGGACGACGCATTCTTCGGCCGGGAACCCCAACGCCGCGAGCGCGTCGAGTCCGACCTCCACGATACGCGCCGCCGTCCCCCGCCAGCCGGCATGCAGGGCGGCGATCGCGCCCGCCGGGTGCGCCACGAACACGGGGGTGCAGTCGGCAATGGTCACCGCCAGCGCCGTCCCCGGGGTGGTGGTGACGTGGCCGTCCACGCCCCGGAGTCGAAGCCACCCTCGCCAGCTGCCATCGTGCGGCTCGACAACGGCCCCGTGGATCTGGTGCGCCGTCGCCAGTCGCTCGATCCGAAGCGCGGCCAGGCCATCCTGGAGCCGAGCCCACCGATCCATGACCTCGCCGACCGGTTCCTCTGAGCCCATCCCGAACGAGCCGTCGGCGCGGGTCGTCGTCCAGGCGAGGACGCCGTCGGGCATGCCCGCGACGGGCTCGGCCGATCCGAGCGGCCTCAGCGTCATGGCGTTTCCCCGCTCAGCGCGCGCTCAGCTCGACGCGACGGATCCTGGCACCGAGCGCGCCCAGTCGTTCCTCGATGCGCTCGTAGCCGCGCTCGATCTGCTGGGCGTTATTGATGACGCTCGTGCCGTCGGCACACAGGGCCGCGAGCAACATGGCCATCCCGGCGCGGATGTCGGGCGATTCCACGGTGCTTCCCCGGAGCTTGGACGGACCGGACACAATCGCCCGGTGTGGATCGCACAGCACGATCCTCGCTCCCATGCTGACGAGCTTGTCGGTGAAATACAGGCGCGACTCGAACATCTTTTCGTGCATGAGGATCATGCCTTCGCACTGTGTTGCCGTGACGATGGCGATCGACATGACATCGGCGGGAAACGCGGGCCATGGCTGGTCCTCGAGCTTCGGCACGTGTCCACCGAGGTCGCTCTGGATGACCCGCGACTGCTCGGCCGGGACAATCAGGTCATCGCCGTCGATAATGCACGAGATGCCGAGGCGTTCGAAACCCATGAGCGTGCTGCGCAAGTGCTCAACGCCGGCACGTTCGATTCGAATCTCCGAGCGGGTCACGGCCGCGAGCCCGATGAAGGATCCGACCTCGATGTGATCGGGACCGATCTCGTGCGTGGCGCCGCCGAGCGGCAGTCCGCCTTCGATGGTGTAGACGTTCGAGCCAATGCCTTCGATGCGTGCCCCAAGCGCCACGAGGAAGCGCGCGAGATCCTGCACGTGCGGTTCGCTTGCGGCGTTGCGCAACACGGTACGACCCGTGGCGGCGACCGCCGCCATCAGTGCGTTCTCCGTCGCGGTCACGCTGGGCTCATCGAGAAACACGTCGGCCCCGATGAGCGCTTTGGCGGTGAAGCGGAACCGCTCCCCCAATTCGTACTCGGCTCCGAGGGCCTGTAGTACATGAAAGTGGGTGTCGAGCCGACGTCGGCCGATGACGTCGCCGCCCGGTGGCGAGAGCGTGACCGTACCGCACCGCGCCAGCAGCGGCGCCGCCAGCAGGATCGAGGCGCGAATCCGCGCGCACATCTGCGGATCGAGATCGGCGGCTTGCACCGACTTCGCATGGACACGCAACGAGTTCGGTCCGTTCCACTCGCAATCCGCACCCGTGGTGCGCACGAGTTCGACGAGCGTCTCGATGTCGCGGATCCTCGGCACGTTGTACAGCTGAACCGGCTGATCGGTCAGGAGCGTCGCAGCAACGATCGGCAGCGCGGCATTCTTATTGCCAGCTGGACGGATCGAGCCGCTGAGACGCTGACCCCCTTCGACAATGAACTGGACGGCGGACATGCACTCGGGGTTGAACGCGGCGATTGAACAAGGCGGTCTGGCGATCGGAAGGATAGCAGCCCAGAAAGCGTCACGCACGTCCTCAGGGGCCGGACTGACGGCGGATGCGATCGATCGGCCGCTCCGACCCCTTCCCGACCCTGCCGGAAACCCTTAGATCATGCCTATGACTTATGTCAGTGCGTTGTCGGCTCAGCTCCTGCAGGCTGCGGCGTTCCCGGACACCATCATCGCCCGCACCGTTCCCGTGCGTGGCGTGCTCGAGTGGACGAGTGGAGTGCTGCAGATCGTCGTCCTGCTGCTCGGCATCGGCGTGCTGATCGCGACGATTCTGCTGCTCCTGTCGATGCGCGCCGGCGTGCGGAAGTTCAATGCGACGGTCGATCGGATCACGACCGAGACCAAGCCGCTTCTGGCGAACGCGTCGGCGATCGTTGGTGATGCACGCGACGTCGTGGCGATGATCCGGACCGACATCGAGCGGGTGACCGACGCGGCCAGTGCCCTGAGCGAGCAGCTGCTGGATGCGGCGGAAACCACCGCTCGGCGCGTGGACGACGTCAATGCCGTGCTGGATGTGCTACAGGAGGAGCTGGAGGACACCGCACTGTCTGCGGTGTCGGCGATCCGGGGCGTTCGCGTGGGCACCGGCGAATTGGCGGCGGGGCTTGGCCACCGACGCACCCGACGTACCCCTGCCCCCGTGGATGCCGACGCCGACGAGGGCTGAGCGAACCGTGTCCGCAGGCTCCGGCGTCTGGATTGCCGGCGGACTTGCCGTCTTCGTTGCGCTGATCTGCTTCCCGACCGACGCGTGGGCCTGGACTCCGGGCACCCACGTGTTTCTTGGCGACGCCCTGCTCCGGAATCTCTCGCTGGTACCATCGACGATCGCGGAGCTCCTGGCGGCCTATCCCACGGATTTTCTGTACGGTTCGATCGCGGCAGATACCAGCATCGCCAAGAAGTACGCCGAAGTCGGGCGGCACTGTCACTCGTGGCGTGTCGGCCTCGAAATCCATGATGAGGCGGAGCCACCGTCGCTGCGGGCGTTCGGCCTCGGGTATCTCGCGCATCTCGCCGCCGATGTCGTCGCCCACAACTTCTTCGTGCCACGTCAGCTTGCCGTGACGTCGAGTACGACGGCGCTCGGGCACAGCTACTGGGAAAGCCGGATCGACACGCATCTGGGCGATCCGTGGCCACGTCGGGCGCGCGAACTGCTCTTCGTCGATCACTCGTCGGCCGACCAGCATCTTGATCGCATTCTGAGCCCCACGCTGTTCGGCACGCCGACCAACCGCCGCATCTTCCGTGGCATGGTATACGTGACCGACACCGATTCGTGGCAGCGCATCTTTCAGCTGGTATCGGAGAAGAGCCGCTGGGATCTGAGCGATGCCGAGGTGGGACGTTACATGGCGCGCTCGTTCGACTATATCGTGGATCTGCTCAATCGATGGGACCGCAGCGACGCGTTTCGTTTCGATCCGTCCGGGGACAGTCCGCTGCGCGATGCGAAGAAAGTCCGTCGTCAGGCAAAGCGAGAGGGCGGCGATGTCCGTGCGGCGCTGGAGGCCGACCGCATGTTCGGCATGCCGGTAACGGAACTCCGGCATGCCGCCTCCCTGCCAACTCCGCTCTTTACTCCGCGCGAGCGGCCAGCAGCTGATTGACCTTCTTCGGATCGGCCGCCCCTTTCGACTTCTTCATCACCTGACCGACCAGGACACCCTGCAGCTTTTGCTCCCCCGCGAGGAAGCGCGCGGCCTCGATCGGTGACTCGGCGAAGACCTCGTCGATCCACGCGACGAGCGCAGAGTCGTCCGTGACTTTGAGCAGCCCCTCACGCGTGGCGATCGCCAGCGGCTCGCTGCGTTCCTGCTCCATGAGGGTGAAGATCTGCCGGGCGGCGGTATTGGAGATCTCGCCGCGAGCTTCGAGGGTGATGAGGGCGCCGAGACGGGTCGCATCGACGGCATGCTCGTCCAACGTCCCGCCCGATGCGTTCACGGCGGCGAGCACCGGGCCGAGCATCCAGTTGGCCGCACGACGCGCATCGTGGGACGACGAGACGACCGCTTCGAAGCGATCCGCCAGCGCGCGATTGACGATGAGCTGGTCGATGTCCGCTGCGCCGAGCCCGTACTGCGTGGCGAAGCGGCTGCGCTTCGCGGCGGGCAACTCAGGCAGCGACTCGCGCTGATGCTGCACGAACGCGTCAGTGAGACAGAGAGGGGGGAGATCGGGCTCCGGGAAGTACCGGTAGTCGTGACTGCCTTCCTTACTGCGTGCAGAGCGCACCTGATTGCGCTTCTCGTCGTACAGCAACGTCTGCTGCTCGACGCGGCCTCCGCTCTCGAGGAGGGCGCGCTGCCGCGCGAATTCAACCTCGACCGCGCGTTCGGCCGATGAGAACGAATTGAGGTTCTTGACTTCGGTCTTGGTGCCGAGGGTCTCGACGCCGCGCGGGCGGATCGAAATGTTGACATCCACGCGCAGCGAGCCCTCCTCCATGTTCGCGTCGGAGACCTCGGTGTACTCGAGAATCTGTTTGAGGCGGCGGAGATAACTCACGGCGTCGGCCGCGGAGTGGATCTCCGGCTCCGAGACAATTTCGATGAGCGGGGTGCCGGCGCGATTCAGGTCGATCGCGGTGGCGTCGCGGAATCGATCGTGCACGGACTTTCCGGCATCTTCTTCCATGTGCACCCGATGGACGCGGATCGCGCGCGGCGGATCGGCGGTCTCATCGACCACGATGGTGCCGCCGGTCGCGATCGGCTGATCGAACTGCGAGATCTGATAGCCTTTCGGCAGATCCGGATAGAAGTAGTTCTTGCGCGCGAATACCGAGGTGGTGTGCACGGTGCACCCGAGTGCCAGCGACGCGCGCGTCGCGAGTTCGACGGCATGCGCATTCAGCACCGGCAGCGCCCCCGGCAACCCGAGGCACACCGGACAGGTGTTGGTGTTGGGGGCTTCCCCAAACGACGTTGCGCAGCCGCAAAAGATCTTGCTGCGTGTCTTGAGTTGGCAGTGCACTTCGAGCCCAATCACGAGCTCCCAGTCGATCGCCGCGCCAGCTGCCGGCCTTGCGGTGCTCATGCGCCGCCCTCCGATCGCAGGGCAAGCTCGAGCGCCGCGGCCGCTTTGAACATGGTGGCTTCGTCGAATTTGGCGGCCATGAACTGCCCACCGACCGGGAGGCCATCAACGTCACCGATCGGCTGCGACATGGCCGGAATGCCGGCGAGGTTGGCCGTCACCGTGTAGATGTCGCTGAGATACATGTCGTAGGGATCGGACACTTCGCCGATTCGGAACGCCGGGGTGGGCGCCGTGGGCGTGAACAACACGTGCACTCCGTCGGCGAAGACGCGCTCGAAGTCCTGCGTGATGAGCGTTCGTACAGCCTGCGCCCGACGATAGTAGGCATCGTAATAGCCCGCACTCAGTACGTAGGTCCCGAGCAGAATGCGGCGGGTGACTTCGGGACCGAATCCGCCGGACCGGGTCCGTTCGTACATCTCGCGGAGCCCATCGGCGTGGACCCGCTGTCCATACCGCACACCGTCGTACCGGGCGAGGTTGCTGGACGCCTCGGCCGGCGCCAGCACGTAGTACACGGGAACTGCGAGCGACGTGTGTGGCAGCGAGACGTCGCGGACCACGGCACCGAGTGCCCGCAGGCGCTCGAGCGCTACGTCGCAGTGTGCGCGGATACGGGGATCGAGGGCGTCGGTGAAGTACTCGACCGGGCGCCCCACCACGAGACCGGCGAGCGGCTGCGCCGCATCGGCGACGACCGCCGACTGTCGCAGCGTCGGCACGGGCTGCGCGGCGCAGGTGGCATCGTACGGGTCGTGGCCGGCAATAATTTCGAGGCCGAGCGACGCATCGAACACATTGCGCGCGAATACACCCACATGATCGAGCGACGACGCGTAGGCGACCAGACCGAAACGACTGACGCGTCCATATGTGGGCTTCACGCCGACGATCCCACAGAAGGCGGCAGGCTGTCGGACGGAACCACCGGTTTCGGAACCGAGCGCGAGTTGGACGACCCCCGACGCGACGGCCGCCGCCGAGCCACCCGACGACCCTCCCGGCACGCGCGTTCGATCGACGGGATTCAACGTGGGGCCGTAGGCGCTGTTTTCCGTGGACGACCCCATGGCGAATTCGTCCATGTTCGTCTTGCCGATCACGATCGCCCCCGCCTCACGCAGCCGACGCACGGCGGTTGCCTCGTACGGGCTTACGTATCCCTCGAGGATCCGCGAGCCGCAGGTGGTCGGCAGCGTGAGCGTGGCGAGATTGTCCTTGATGGCGACCGGCACACCGGCGAGATCGCCGTTCGTGCTGATCACCTTGGCGGCGGCGAGCGATCCCTCACGATCGACGGAGAGAAACGCATTGAGTCCGGTGGGGCCCGCGTCGACGGCATCGAACTGCGACCAGGCCGCGTGAACGGTGTGCGCCTTCAGCGATTCGCTGCTCATGCGTCGCCCTCCTCGCCCGCGGCCGTCGCCGAGGCACCGGCGTCACCGTGCGTGGCCAGCCTGGGCACGAGAAAGAACCCGTCGCGTGTGGCCGGTGCGAAGGCCTCGCGTGCGCGCTGGAGCAGGACCGGTGGCGCGTCATCGGCACGCAGGGGCATGCCTTCGACATCATGTGCCGCATGGTCGTCGGGAAGGGCGACCTGCTGGAGCGCATCGATATGCCGCAGGATGCCATTCAACTCCGAGACAATCACCGGCAGGCGTGCCTCGTGGATTGCGAGTCGCGCGAGCTGCGCGACATGGAGCACATCTTCGTTGGTGACCGACACCTACTCCCACCCGCGTTCGAGTTTGGCCTGCGCCAGCACCAGCGTCTTCCGTCCGATCTCTTCGTCTTCGAAATCGATGCGCACCTTCAAGTCGCGTCCACTGCCGGTGAGTTCGGCAATGGTGCCCGAGCCGAACTTCGCGTGACGCACCTTCTCGCCGACGGCGAACATCGGCGCATCTTGCGACTCGTCTTCCGGTTCGGTGGGGCGATCGCGCCGCGCCGGCGTGGAGAAGGACCCGGCACTCTTGCCGAATGCGGTGCTCCCGGCGCCGTACGACGCGCTGCCATACTGGCTGGCCGGGCGCTTGGCGCCGCCGCCGCCCGCACTGTAGCTGCTGCGTCCCCACGAATCATCACTGTCGCGTGAGGACTGGCCGCCACCGATGGAGGCGAAGCCGCCCCGCCCTTCGGACTTGGCGCGTGCCGTCTTCTGGCGTTCGGCCAGCGAGAGCGTGACCTGCTTGAGAAAGCGCGACGGCATCGAGAACATCATCTCGCCGTTCCGGCGCCGCTGCTCGGCGCAGGTGAGATAGAGCTTGGTTTCGGCGCGCGTGATGCCGACGTAGAACAGACGGCGCTCCTCTTCGAGCTGGCTCGGATCCTCGGCGGCGCGAGCCAGCGGGAAGAGACCATCCTCGAGCCCGGAGACGAACACGAGCGGGAACTCCAGTCCCTTCGCGTTGTGCATCGTCATGCAGGTCACGGCGTCGGCGTTCGGATCGAGCTTGTCGATGCCGGCGACGAGCGTAGAGGACTGCAGAAAGTGATCGAGCGGTGTGAGACCGACTTCGCCGCCTTCGTCGGCGACAACTTCCGCGGCACCGGCGATGAGCTCGCGCACGTTTTCGATGCGCTCCTGCCCTTCCGGCCCTTCAGCGCGCAGATGGTCGGCATACTTGATGGACGCGGCAAGATCGCGCAGCAGCTCGTCGACGGCGGAATCGACGGCGGCCGAGCGCAAACGTTGCACGAGCGACACGAAGTCGGCGAGCGCCGTACGTGCGGCGGGGCGGAGTTCGGCCATGACGTCGGTGCGCGACGCAATCGTGAGCAACGGCACGCCCTCGCGCTGCGCACGCTCGACCAGCAGCGTGATCGTGGCATCGCCCAGGCCGCGCTTGGGCACGTTGACGGCGCGGCGGAACGCCTCGTCGTCGGCGGGATTGGCGACCAGCTTGAGGTACGCCATGATATCGCGGATTTCGCGCCGATCATAGAAGCGCACGGCGCCAACGAGCCGATACGGGATATTCCGGCGGCGGAACGAGTCTTCGATCGCGCGACTTTGCGCGTTGGTGCGGTACAACACCGCGCAATCGCGCCGCGAAAGATCGGAGCGCGACATGCGCGCGGTGATCGTATCGGCGATGAAATCGGCTTCGTCGCGCTCGTCGAGCGTCTCGATCAGCGTGACCGTTTCGCCGGCCGGCCGTGTGGCGCGCAGCGTCTTGCCGCGCCGTTCCGTATTCTCGGCGATCACGGCGTTGGCCAGCGCGAGAATGTTCGGTGTCGAGCGGTAGTTCTCTTCGAGACGCACGACCCGCGCGCCCGGAAACGCGCGTTCGAAGTCGAGGATGTTGCGGATGTCGGCGCCGCGCCACCCGTAGATGGACTGGTCATCGTCGCCGACGACCATGACGTTGCGATAGCCGCCGCCCATGAGCTGGACGAAACGGAACTGCGCGGCATTGGTGTCCTGATACTCGTCGACGAGCACGTACTTGAAGCGGCGCTGATAGTGCGCGCGCAGTGCTTCATCCTGCTCGAGCGCTCGGACCGGCAACACCAGCAGATCGTCGAAGGTGACAGCATTGGCCTGCTGCAGCGCATGTTCGAGATCGGTGTACACGCCGGCCACGGCCGTCGTGAACGTGTCGCGCGCCGTGCGGGCGTACTCGCTTGGCGAGACGAGCGCATTCTTGGCGCTCGAAATCGCACTGAGAATGGCCTTCGGCGCGAACTGGGTGGGGCTGAGCTTGCGACGCTCCATGACGCGCTTGACGGCGCCGATGGTGTCGTCTTCGTCGTAGATCGTGAAGTTCTGCTCGCGTCCCACGATCGGCGCAACGCCGCGCAGCATGCGTGCGCCGAGGGCGTGGAAGGTGCCGCACCACATGCCCTTCGGTTCGTGGCCCAGAAACTTGGCGATACGCGCCCGCATCTCGCCGGCTGCCTTGTTCGTGAACGTGACCGACAAGATCTCGTGGGGCGCCACGCCGCGATCGCCGATGAGTCGGGCGATGCGTGTGGTCAGCACCCGGGTCTTGCCGGAGCCCGCGCCGGCAAGCACGAGCGCCGGACCGTCGTCGTGGAACACGGCCTCGCGCTGGCCCGGATTGAGGCCTCGCGTGAGTGCATCGAGATCGAGCGTGGGTGCCACGGGCACCGCGTCGAACAGGGAACCGGACCAACCCGTCGTCGTCATCCGTGCAAGATAACGTCGAACGCCGCTCCGCGGTCGGAGTCGACCAGCACCAACTTGCCTTCGTGATTCTCCTGCACGATACGACGCGCCAACGACAACCCGATGCCCCACCCGCGATCCTTGGTGGTGAAGCCGGCGTCGAAAATACGCTTGCGCAGCTTGCGGGGAATGCCGGGGCCATTGTCCTGTACGCGAATGCGCACCCCGCCCTCCGGCAGCGGGGTCGCCGAGACGACGACTTCTCCATCGCGACCGGCGAGGGCATCCATGGCATTTTTGATCAGCACCTCCATGACCCACTCCAGCAGCACCTTGTCGCCGCGGGTCATCAGGGGGCCGTCGGGGCGTTCGCTGCGGATGCGTACCGTGCGCGCCAGGGTGGGTGCGCGCGCTGCAAAGTACGATGCGAGCCGATCGACGAGCGCCGCGCAGTCGACCTGTTCATCACGCGGCGGACGGCCGATGCGTTCGAAGCGATGCGATACCCGCTCCAGCCGCTTCAGATCTTGTTCCATGGCTTCCACGGCGCGCGACGCCGTGGTGGTGGTCACCATGTCGCGCAGCAGTTCGAGCCATCCGGCCATCGCCGACAGCGGCGTGCCAAGCTGGTGCGCGGCCTCGCGCGCCATGCCGGCCCAGACTTTTTCGCGATCGGCCCGCCCACGCTCGATCAGCGCGTAGAGGCCGAAGGCGACGAGGAGGCCGATACCGATGGCTTGCAGCACGGGGATGATCTGCAGCCCACGCACCATCGGACTGTCGCCGTAGTGGACGCCACCGACACCGGGCTGCAGGATGGGCGCATTCTGCCGGTCGAGCTCGCGCACAAACGCTTTCGTCCGCTCACCGTCGAGCGATTCATCGAAGGGTAAGTTCGCCACCGCTGAGACGCGTCCGTCGGGGTCGGTCAGAACGAGGGGCAACCCCGATTCACGAATCTGCTGGGAGAGTTCCAGCAGCGTGACGGTGGGATCCTGCGTTGCGCTCGTGTCCTGGAGAGCCCGGAAGATCCGCGAGTACATCTGTCCCTGCCCCGCGGCGGCAACCCGGAGCTGACGCACGACGTGCTGCGTGTAGACCACATACCACGTGAGCAGCGCCAGCACGCCGAGGACCATGACGACGACGGGCCATCGGCGACGACGCATCGACGGCGGCGTTTAGCGGAGTTCGGCGCGGCCGAGGTACGGCTGCAGCGCCTCGGGAATCCGGACGGAGCCGTCTGGCTGCTGGTGATGCTCGAGCAGGCTCGCGATGACACGCGAGAACGCGAGCGCCGATCCGTTGAGCGTGTGGACGAGTTTCGGTTTTTCACCCGGCGCCGGCCGGAAACGAATGTTCGACCGACGTGCCTGGAAGTCGGTGAAGAGGCTGCAGCTCGACACCTCGAGCCACTTGCCCACGCCCGGGGCAAAGACCTCGAGATCGTACGTTTTCGCGCTCGAAAACCCTGTGTCTCCAGCGGCCAGCAAGACGACGCGATACGGCAGTTCGAGCCGCTGCAGAATCGTCTCGGCCTGACCGGTGAGGAGCTCCAGCTCCGCGAGCGACGTCTCGGGATTGGCGTAGCGCACCAATTCGACTTTGTCGAACTCGTGTACGCGCAGCAACCCGCGGGTGTCCTTGCCGGCGGCCCCTGCCTCACGACGGAAGCAGGCACTGAAGGCGCAGAAGCGTTTCGGCAGTTCACTCGCGTCGAGAATCTCGTCGCGGTACAGATTGGTCACCGGCACTTCTGCCGTCGGGATGAGAAAGAGTTCGTCTTCCGTGACCGCGTAAGCGTCTTCCTCGAACTTGGGAAAGTTTCCGGTGCCGGTCATCGACGCGCGATTCACCACGAGCGGCACCCACGTCTCTTCGTAGCCGTGCTCCTCGGTGTGAATGTCGAGCATCATGTTCATCAGTGCGCGTACGAGACGTGCGCCGCGACCGCGATACACGATGAACCCCGAGCCGCTGATCTTGGCGCCGCGGGCGAGGTCGATCATGCCGAAGGCTTCGCCCTTCTCCCAGTGCGGCACGATGGCCGCATCCGGCGTACGCGGCGTGCCCCAGCTGCGCACCACCGTGTTGGCCGTCTCATCGCCTTCGGGGACATCGGGGAGCGTGATGTTGGGCAGCTCATAGAGCATGACCGACACGGCGGCTTCGGTCTCCGCGCGACGCTGCTCGAGCGTGGCGATGTGCTCGCCAATCGCGCGCCCTTCGGCCATGAGTTCGGTCGCATCCAGCCCCGCCTTCCGACGCTGTCCGACCTCGGCGGTCACCTTGTTCCGACGCGCCTGCTGCGCTTCGAGCTCGGTGATCGCGGTGCGGCGCTCGCGCTCGAGCGACTCTGCCCGGTCGAGCATGGGGGCGAGTTCAGCGAGCTTGCCGCGACGGCGCATGCCGTCGCGCAGGTGCTCGAGCTGGTCGCGCAACAACCGAATGTCATGCATGCGAAAAATCAGTTCTTCGGGATGCCAACCGTCAGCGCGCGGAAACCACAATTGCGGTTCACCAGCGAGCCGACCACGATGCGCCGCTCGGCGGCGATGATGCTGTCGACGACGAGCTTGGCATAATACGGCTCGCCGTAAATGCAGCCCGAACCCGGGAGCTGCAGCACAACCGTTTCCCCGACGCCGACCACGAACATGGAATCCACGACGTAGCCGCGCTCCGGGGCGCGCTCGAGGGCGCTGTAGCTGCTGGTCGACTTCAGCATGCCCACACTCGAGACGCCGGCAGGCGGCAGGGGCACGATGGAGCGGACCGGGAGGAGCTTGACCTTGTTGTCGCTCGTGAGGTCGAAGGCCACGTCGAAATTGACGCCGCCATTCGAGAGCAACTGCGGGCGGGCCAGCAGTTCCGACGTGAACCTGTACGCCGCCGGCAGCGCCGAGGACGTGCCCGTGAGCGCGTAGACGCTGAAATTGCGCGCCGTGTTCTCGGTCGACGCGGCACCGACCAGGCTGTTCGAGTCACCGCAGGCGGCAAGCATAACGGCCGAGAGGATCACGGCCGGAAAAGACAGGGCGCGCCGAGCGACTCGAGGCGCGCCGAGGAAACGAGCGAGCAGGGTGACTCCCATGGGTCGGAAGCGATAGCAGTACGGATCTGGAGGTTACCGCTCAACTCGTGTCCGGGCAAGCGCATGGCCGCGCATTGCCGTGGGGATTCTCGGGGGATCCCCCGAGGATCCTCGCTTGACTTCACCCCGCGGTGCGGACAGCGTTCCGCGATGCCCACCATTCGCGATCTCGTCAGTGCACTGCGCCGCCGCGACGGTGTGGATGCGGCCATCGTGCTGGGGCGCGACGGCCTCCTCATCGATGGCGCGACCGACGCCACGCTCGACCCCGACCGACTGGCCGCCTTCGTCCCGCCGATGGCGCTGGCCGCCGTCGAGATGGGCGCCGTCGCCGGCCGCGGTGACTTCGGGCTGATGGTGCTCGAATACGGCCTCGGCACGGTCGTCGTGACATCGGTGTCTCCCGACGCCTATCTGCTCGTGCTTCTGCGCCCTGACGCCAATCTGTCCGCGTTGCTGTACGACCTCCGTCGATTCCGGGCGCAGATCGCGTCGCTCGTCTGAGCACGCGCGCGTCGATGCCGATGCCCGTGGGGCCCGCCGCCGGGGCGACGATCCTGGTTGTCGACGATGAGCCGCACATCGGTCG
>CANHNQ010000097.1 GCA_947462095.1 Gemmatimonadota bacterium | reverse complement strand
TCGCGGCTGCGCATCTCGGTATCAGCGGTGCACCCCATGGAACTGGTGGACAACCTCGCCGCCAACCTCATTGACGCCATGCGCGGGATGCCGGTATGAGTTCTCAATATGACGACGACGATTTCGACCTCGAGGAGAACTCGGTCGACGAGCTCGACGGGTTCAACGACGGCATCGACCGCGACGACGACGATGACGATGACGGCGCGGTGCAAGGCAGCGCCGATCTCGTGCAGCTGCACGACGCGGCCCATGTGTGGCACCCATATACCCAGCATCATCAGGCGCCGCTCCCGGTGCCGATCGTGCGGGCCAAGGGCGCCTGGCTGTACGACACGAACGAGCGGCCGATCCTCGATGCCATTTCGTCGTGGTGGGTAACGACGCACGGGCATTGCCACGACGACATCATCGACGCGATCACCGAGCAGGCGAAACGTCTTGATCAGGTCATCTTCGCGGGCTTCACGCATGAGCCGGCGGCAGCGCTGGCGGCGGAACTCGTGCAGCGGCTGCCGCGCGGCCTGTCGAAGATCTTCTTCTCCGACGATGGGTCGACGGCGGTGGAAGTCGCGATCAAGCTGTCGCTGCAGTCGTTCGCCAATCGCGGCACGCCCCGGCGCCTGATCGCGGCGCTCGACAACGCGTACCACGGCGACACGTTCGGCGCGATGGCGGCGAGCGGGCGTGGTGTGTTCACGCAGATGTACGAACCGCTGCTGTTCGAGGTGGCGCGGCTGCCCGATCCGTCGGTGGGCGATACGATCGCGGCGCTCGATGCGCTCATCGCCGAGCGCGGCACCGAGCTGGCGGCGGTGATCGTGGAGCCGCTCGTACTCGGAGCAAGCGGCATGCGCGTGTGGGACGAGCAAGTGCTGCAAGACATTCGTGAGCGCACGGCGGCCGCCGGTGTGCATCTGATTGCCGATGAAGTGCTTACCGGCTTCGGACGCACCGGTCCGTTGTTCGCGTGCGAGCGCGCCGACGTGCGCCCCGATCTGCTGTGCATGTCGAAGGGGCTTACCGGCGGTGTGCTTCCGCTCGGGGCAACCGCGGCCACCGAAGACATCTTCGATGCCTTCCGCAGCGAAGACCGCGCGAAGACGTTCTTTCATGGCCACTCGTACACGGCGAATCCCATCGCCTGCGCCGCCGCGCTCGCGTCGCTGGACCTGTTCGACGACGACAGTGAAGACGATCGCGTGCGCATCGAAGTGGCCCACGCCCGTCATCTCGACGCGCTCCGCGGCGTGAAGGGTGTGCGCGCGGTCCGGCAGATCGGTACGATCGCCGCGGTGGAGCTCGACGCGCCGGCCGGCTACCTGAGTGACATCGGCCGCGAGCTCGCCGCGTATGCGCTGCAGGAAGGGGTGCTGCTGCGACCGCTCGGCAACGTGGCGTACTGCCTGCCGCCGTACTGCATCACCGACAGCGAGCTCGATCTCGTGTATGGCGTGATGCACCGATTCCTTGGTGGCGCCCGTGCCGAGCCGCTCCTGACGGGGGGGCCCGTGGATGACTAGTCCGATCCGATACGGCGTCACCGGCACCGACACCGGAATCGGCAAGACGGTCGTGACGTGCGCTCTGGCCGCGCGGGCGCGCGTGCTTGGGCGGCGGGTGGCGGCGATGAAACCCATCGAGAGCGGTGTCGTGGAACGCCCGGTGTCCGACCGCGGGCTGGCCTCTGATGCCGACCGACTGCGGGCGGCCTCCGGGTCCATGCGGCCGTTGTCACTGGTGCGACCGTACGTGCTCGAGGAGCCGCTGGCGCCCATGGTCGCGGCGGAGCGCGCGAACCTCATCATCGACGTCGCCGTGCTCGACACGGCGCTGGCGAAGCTCGAGCAGGACGCCGACGTGCTGCTGGTGGAGGGGGCTGGTGGCCTCCTGGTGCCGATTCGCGCCGACGTCTCGTATCTCGACCTGTTCGCACGCTGGCGCCTGCCGCTGCTGCTGGTGGCCGGTAACAAGTTGGGGGTGTTGAATCACGTGCTGCTCACGGTCCACGCCGCTGAAGCGGCCGGCGTGCCCGTGCGGGCCATCGTGCTCACCGCCCTGTCCGACCATGACGCCACGGTGGCCGAGGCCACCAACTTCGATGCACTGGTGACGCTGCTGCCACAGCACACGGTGCTGCGGTTCCCGTGGGTTGACCGTCCCGATGATCTCGATGCCCTCGCCGCGGCCGCCGAGGGTGGCGGTCTCGACGTGCTGCTCTCCCCTCTTTCTCCATGACTTCCATGTCGTCCGGATTTTCTGACTGGCAACTCCTCGCCGACCGTGCGTTGGCCGGTGACATCATCTCGCGCGAACAGGCGCATGCCGTGCTGTCCGCGCCTGATGATCAGCTGCTCGACCAGCTGGCGGCGGCGTACCGCGTGCGGCGCGCGACGTGGGGTAACCGCGTGCGGCTGCACTTCCTGCTGAACGCGCAAAGCGGCCTCTGCCCCGAAGACTGCGGCTATTGCTCGCAGTCGAAGATCTCCACGGCCGAAATCGAGAAGTATCCGATGATGGCGCAGGAGAAGATCATGGAGGCGGCCGATCGTGCGGCGCAGCTGAAGGCCGGCACGCTGTGCATGGTGATTTCGGGGCGTGCCCCCGGCGAGACGGTGTTCAACAAGGTGCTCGATGCGGTGCGCGCCGTGCGCGCCAAGCACGACCTCAAGGTGTGCGCCTGCCTTGGCCTGCTGAACGAAGAGCAGGTGCTGCGCCTGAAGGAGGCCGGCGTGGAGACGGTGAATCACAATCTCAACACATCAGCGAATTTCACCCCCGAAGTCGTGGGCACGCACACCTTCGAAGATCGCGTGAACACCGTGGAAGCGGTGAAAGCGGCCGGCATGAAGACCTGCAGCGGCGGCATTCTCGGCATGGGCGAAAGCGACGACGACGTGATCGACCTGGCATTGTCGCTGCGCGAACTCGATGTGAAGAGCGTGCCGGTGAACTTCCTGATCCCGGTGCCCGGCACCTCGTTCGCCGGCATTCGCGAACTCGATCCGCGTCGCTGCCTGCGCATTCTGTCGCTGTACCGTTTCCTGCTGCCCACGCAGGAGATTCGTGTATCGGGCGGGCGCGAAGTCCACCTGCGCAGCATGCAGGTGATGGGGCTATACCCGGCCAATTCGATCTTCGTGGGCGACTACCTCACCACGCAGGGGCAGACCGCGCGCGACGATCTGCGCATGATCGAAGATGCGGGCTTCGTCTTGGAGACGCCCGATGGAGAACCGCTGGTGGGCGATCCATTCGCCGGCGTGCCCGACTCGTATCCGCGGGCGGCGCTGCCGATGGTGGAAGTCTGACGACCGACCGCTGACGGCGGACCCGGCGCCGCTATTCCGAGAGCGCGCGCCGGATCGCTTGCTCGAACACCTCGACGGGCTGGGCGCCGCTGATCCCATAGCGCCCGTCGAGCACCGCGAAGGGCACGCCACGAATCCCGAGGCGTGCGGCTTCCCGCTGGCTTTGCATGACGTCCACGTCGAAGCGGCCACTCTCGATCGCCTCACGCGCGGCGTCGCCGTCGAGCCCCGCGTCGACGGCCATGCGCACCAGCGTGTCCACCTGACCGATGTCCTCCCCGCGCTCGAAGTAGGCGCTGAAGAGCGCCTCAAGGAGGGCCCAAGGCGAGCCGCCGCTCCGCTGCGCATGGAGCACCAGCGCGTGTCCGCGTACGGTGTTGGGCGCCGTCGCGATCCGATCGAACTGAAACGGGATGCCGTCGCCAGCCCCGGCGTTAGCCACATGTGCGAACATCTCGCGGGCGCGCGCCATCCCGCCGAACTTGCTCTCGACCACCTCACTCCACGGCCGGCCCTCCGCCGGCACCGTGGGATCGAGCTGGAACGGGTGCCAGGAGACATCGATCGCGACGTCGGGGTCGGTCGTGCGAATCGCGTCGAGGGCGCGGAAGAGGCGACGGTCGCCGATCCAGCACCACGGGCACACAAGGTCGGCGTAGAGATCGATGTGCAGGGAGCGCATTCGGGGGCTCGAGCGTTGAGTGGATATGTTTCTGTAGTGTACACGCGAGCACGCGCCCGCAGGTCTTCCCTTTCGTCGCGCCTTCCATGAGCATCGCCGACATCCGTACCGAATACCGTCGCCACGCCCTCGCCGAACAGGACGTGGCGGCCGATCCCATCGCGCAGTTCACGCGCTGGTTCGACGAAGCCGTGAACGCCGCGGTGGTCGAGCCCAACGCCATGTGTCTTGCCACTGCTACCCCCGACGCGTATCCCTCGGCGCGCATGGTGCTGCTGAAGGGCGTCGATGCCCGGGGGTTCGTATTCTATACGGACTACCGCAGCCGGAAGGGACAGGAACTGGCCGACAATCCGCATGCCTCGCTCTGCTTTTTCTGGGCGGAGCTCGAGCGACAGGTGCGCATCAACGGCGCGGTCCAGCGGATCAGTCGCGCCGAGTCGGATGCGTATTTTCAGTCGCGTCCCCTGCCCAGTCGCGTGGGTGCGTGGACGTCGCACCAGAGCATGGTGCTGAACGACCGTGCCGTGCTGGAACAGCAGCTCGCCGACAACGAAGCGCGCTTCGCGAATGGGCAGGTGCCGCTCCCCGAGCACTGGGGTGGATTCCGCATCATTCCCGAAGAACTCGAGTTCTGGCAGGGGCGTGAGAGCCGCCTGCACGACCGCATCCAGTTCCGCCGTGAAGCGGGCGCCTGGGTGAAGCGCCGTTTGTCGCCGTAAGCCCGTCGCAGCCGGCTGCGGGAACCGATCGCGGGAACCGATCGGGTACGTCAGGAGTTCCGCGTGCATGTCTCAGTCATCGCACGCGGTTCTCATTTTCGGGGCAACCGGCGGCGTCGGCGCCGCCCTCGCCCGTCGTCTGTCCGCCACCGGCACGCCGCTGTTCCTCACGGCCCGTCGTGCGGAGCCGCTGGCGGCGCTGGCCGACGAACTGGGTGCCGGCTACGCCGTCAGCGATGCAACCGACTGGACGGACATCGACCGGGTGGCCGATCTGGCGCGTGAGCGCTTCGGCACGATCGGCGGCATGGCGAACTGCGTGGGCTCGCTCATCCTGAAGCCGGCGCACCTCACCAAGTTTGAGGAGTTCCAGCACACGATCGCGCAGAACCTCACGAGCGCATTCGGCGTGGTGCGTGCCGCTGCCCGCGTGATGCCTGAGGGCGGTTCGGTCGTGCTGTGCAGCACCGCCGCGTCACGCATCGGCCTGTCGAACCATGAAGCGATCGCGGCCGCGAAAGGTGGCGTGAATGGTCTGGTGCTCTCGGCCGCGGCCACCTATGCGCCGCGCGGCCTGCGGGTGAACGCGGTCGCGCCCGGACTGGTCGAGACGCCGCTCACGGCACGGATTACCGCGTCGGCGCCCGCAGTGCAGGCGTCACAAGCCATGCATGCGCTTGGCCGCATCGGACAGCCCGACGACGTTGCCAGCCTGATGGCGTGGCTGCTCGGCCCCGACGCCACCTGGGTAACCGGACAGCTGTACGGCGTCGACGGCGGACTGGGAACGGTCCGCTCGAAGTAGCACGCCTAGCCCGTCCCGGATCAGCGCTGCTCAGCCAGCTCGTCGCGCAGCTTCACGTAGCTCTCGTAGCGTCCCCGGCCCACCGTGCCGCGATCCATGGCGGCCTTGATGGCGCACTCCGGTTCCACGGTGTGCGTACAGTCGGCAAACCGGCAGTCGTGAATCAACGCACGGAACTCGGGAAAGCACTCGGCGATCTCACGGGCGTTGATCCCCCAGAGCCCGACCTCGCGCAGCCCGGGCGTATCGGCCACGAAGCCCCCGCCCGGCAGCGGATGCAACACCGCCCCGACGGTGGTGTGTCGTCCCTTGTTCACGCTATCGCTGATCTCCGCGGTGCGCAGATCGAGCCCCGGAAACAGCCGGTTCATGAGCGACGACTTGCCCACCCCGGAGGGACCGGTGAGCGCCGAGTCCTTCCCGGCCACTTCGTCGCGCAGCGCCTCGAGTCCTTCGCCGGTCACCACGCTGACCAGGTGTAGCGGATACCCGGCCTTCACGAACTCGTCGAACCGCTCACGAATCGTGCTGGCGTCCACGAGATCGATCTTGTTGATGATGATCCGGGCCGCGAGTCCGTTGGCTTCCGCGATCACGAGAAATCGATCGAGCATGCGCGGGTGCGGCTCGGGACGCGCGGCAGCAAACACCACCAGCACCTGATCGAGATTCGCCACGATAATGCGTTCACCGCGCGCACCGGCCGGTGCACGACGCGCCAGCTTACTGCGGCGGGGATGGATGCGGTCGATGGCCCACGAATCGCTGTCCGCCACGCGTCCGATCGTGACACGATCACCAACGGCGAGCTTGAGGGACCCGTGCGCCTCGTGCTTGAGCCGCCCCCTCAGCGACACGTCGAAGAGGACGCCGTCATCGGTGCGCACCTGCCAGATGCCGCCGGTGCCCTGCATGACCACACCGTCGAGCGTGCCGTCGGTCACGGGGTCTGCCCGCGGATCAAGCCATCGAGGGTGGCCTTCACCGTACCAAGCGCCATGCCGCCAAGCTGATGTCGCACCATGGCCTCGCTGGCGCCGGTGATCAGGAAGCCCGTCTCGAGATGTCCCTGCACTTCCGGTTCACCGAAGCCCCATTTCACGAACATCAGGTACGCACCCCAAGGCGCCGAGCGGTCGCCGGTTGTATCGGTAAGGATGTCCGCGGAGTACGCGTGCCCATCCACGCCTTCAAAGGCGGCAGGACGCTTGTGGACGGCCATATAGCCGCCCAGCGTGCGCTCGTCTCCCGCGTCATGATCTGCGGGCAGGTGGTGTCCGTGATGTTCGGTCAGCGGGAGAATGACTCTTTTACAATGTTTCCCGCCATGAACGCGATGTTGGCAGGACGCTCGGCCAAGCGGCGCATGAGATACGGGTACCACTGGCTGCCGAATGGCACATACACGCGCATGCGGTAGCCTTCCTTCACGATTTGCTCCTGCAAGTCGCGCCGCACCCCGTACAGCATCTGGAACTCGAAGCGATCGGACGCGATGCCGCGCTCCTTCGCGAAGCGCTTGGCCTCGTTGATGATCACTTCGTCGTGCGTCGCGATGCCGGGATAGTTGCCGTGCTCCATCAGGCGATGCATGGCGTCGACGTAGTTGCGGTCGACGTCGGCCTTGTCGGGGAACGCCACGGTGTCCGGCTCCAGATACGCGCCTTTGCAGATGCGGACGCGGCACTTCAATCGATTGGCCCGCTCCACATCGTCGAGTGTACGACGCAACGAGCTTTGCAGCACCACGCCGACGTTCTCAGGATAGTCAGGGTAGAGCTGCTGCTCGAAGGTATCGAGCGTGCGATCGGTGTAGGCGCTCGACTCCATGTCGAGGCGCACGAAGCTCCTGTATTGCTTCGCCCGTTCGAGGACCTGGCGCACGACTTCGAGACCGAGGTCGTCGGAGATGTCCTGCCCGAGCGCCGTGAGCTTCACCGACACGTTCGCCTGCAGCTTCTTCTGCTCGATGCGGTCAAGAATCTCGAGGTACTGCCGACCGGTGTCCCGGGCTTCGGCTTCGCTCGACACCGACTCGCCGAGCAAATCGAGTGAGGCGGTAATCCCCTTGGCGTTGAGCTGCTCGACGGCGGCAAGGGCGGTCGCAATGGTTTCGCCCGCCACGAATCGCGACGCCATCTTGCGTGCGAAGCCGACGTTCTTGACGAAATCGAAAATGCGCTGTTGGCGCGAGAGGTACAGCAATGACGAACGAAGCATGCGGCGCGGAGACGCGGAGTTCAGCGGAGGGGATGGCGCGTCGCCGGCCAGCGTACAACCGGGACGTCGCGGAACGACCAGCGGAATATACCCAGCCATCCGCGGCGCTGGGCTGTCGGCGTGGGGTGCCGGGTACTGGGTCGTGGGTCTTGGGTGAGAAAACGGGTCAGGGATGGAATCGTTCGCCGGACGCGGCCTTCGCACGAAGCAGGGCGGCCGGCTCGTATCGTCCCGGATAGCGGGCGTTGAGGGCGTCAAGCTGCGCGACGACGGTCACTGCACCGAGCGCGTCGAGGAAGCGGAATGGACCGCCGCGGAACGGCGGGAATCCAATCCCGAAGACGGCCCCGATATCGCCGTCCCGCGGGGAGCGGATGATCCCGTCTTCCAGACAGCGCACGGCCTCGTTGAGCATCGGGAGCACCGTGCGGCGCTGAATCTCGTCGGCCCCCATGGTGACGCGCGATCCGGACGCCGGCGTGAGCGTATACACCCCCTGATCGACCCCCTGTCGCTTCCCCTGCGCGTCGTACCGATAGAAGCCGCGCTTCGCCTTCCGGCCCAGCCGTCCGCTCTCGATGATGCGCTGCAGCGTGACCGATGGACGCATGCGCTCCCCGAACGCCGCCGCCATGATCGGGCCCGACTTGCCAGCGATGTCGAGGCCGACTTCATCCAGCAGCGTGATTGGCCCCACCGGAAAGCCGAAGCCCACCAGCGCCTCGTCGACCGCGTCGATCGACGCGCCTTCGTCGAGCAACTTGCCGCTCTCGTTGATATAGGGCGCGAGGATGCGGTTCACGTAGAACCCCGGTCCGTCGCGCACCACGATCACCGTCTTGCCGATCTGCCTTCCATACGCGACCACGGTGGCCGTCGTCTGCGCGCTCGTCTCGGGCGTCACGATCACTTCGAGCAGCGGCATCTTGTGGACCGGGGAGAAGAAGTGCATCCCCACGACCTGCTCCGGATGCACTGCGGCCGTCGCGATCTCACGAATCGGGATCGTACTCGTATTCGACGCGAAGATCGCCCGTGGCGCCACCGCCTGCACTTCGCGCAGCACCGCATGCTTCACCGCGACATCCTCGAACACCGCTTCGATCACGAGGTCGACGTTCGCAAAGCCGCTGTAGTCAGTGGTGCCGCCCACCAGCGAGAGGGTGTCGTCCATCTGCAACCGTGTGAGCTGCCGCCGCTTCACGCGTTCGCGCAGCACATCACGCACCGCGCGCCAACCCGCCGCCACGCGCTCGAGCGACGCATCCTTGAGGCGCACGAGCGTACCCGCCTGCACCGCGACCGTGGCGATTCCGGCGCCCATGAATCCCGCCCCGAGGATGCCGATCTTGCGCACGCGCACGGGATCGGCCGTCACCCCCTCAGACAGTCCGCTGTCTTTCTTGAGTGCCGTCGTCGCGAAGAAGATCGACACGAGCTCGCGGCATACGTCGCTCACAGCCAGCGCACCGAAGCCGCGCGCTTCCTCGAGCAGGCCGGCGGATTCGCCGTGCAGATAGCCAGCCTGAATCGCCGCGATCGCCGCCAATGGCGCGGGATAATGGCCACCCGTCTTCTTGAGCACCGTGTCGCGTGCCTGTCGGAACACGATCGTGCGCCCCAGCGCATTGTCTTCGAGCAGCACCTCGCGCGCGCCACGCGTCCGGGCGCGCACCGGCAGCGCGTCGCCGCGCGCCAGCGCACGCACGCGCGTTACCGCCACGTCGTGCAGGATGGACGGATGCACGAGCTCGTGCACGAGTCCCATCTGCCACGCCTTCTTCGCGCGGATGTTCTTGCCCGTGAGAATCATGTCGAGCGCGGCCTGCAACCCAACGGTGCGCGGCAGCCGCTGCGTGCCACCGGCACCGGGCAGCAATCCGAGCTGCACTTCCGGCAGGGCCAGCACGGTTTTCGGATGATCCGTCGCGATGCGATACCGACAGGCCAACGCGATCTCGAGACCGCCACCCAGCGCCGCGCCGTGAATCACCGCAATGACCGGCTTCGGCATCGCTGCGAGACGATTCAACAGCTGCTGTCCGCCACGCGACAGCGCTTCGCCTTCCACCGGCGAGGTCACCCGCCGCAGTTCGTCGATATCGGCGCCGGCGATCCAGCTATCGGCTTTCCCGCTCACGAGCATCGCGCCGAGAATCGAGGCGTCCTGCTCGATGCGCGCAAAGATCTGCTCGAAGACCGGCCCCACGCGGGTATTCAACGTGTTCACCGGCGAATGCGGCTGGTCATAGCGTACCGTCGCGACTCCCTCGTGCACCGACAGCGAGACCCCAGTGGCGGCGTCTTCCATGAGCACCGTACCCATAGCCGTACTCATGCGCGCTCCACGATCATCGCGTGCCCCATGCCGCCGGCGGCGCACACCGTGAGCATGCCGAACTGCTTGCCGCGGCGCGCCAGTTCGTTGCAGAGCGTGGTCAGCACGCGGGCGCCCGTGGCACCGAAGGGATGCCCGATGGACAGCGACCCGCCCATCACGTTGAGCTTGGCCATATCGACCTCACCGACCGGCGCACGCAGCCCGGCCCGCGTCGCCCACGTTCTCGATGCCAGTCCCTGAATGTTGCTCAGCACCTGCGCGGCGAATGCCTCGTGCATTTCGATCAGATCGATGTCGCCGAGTGCGAGTCCGGCCCGCGCCAGCGCGATCGGCGCAGCCAGCACCGGCGCCTGCAGCAGCTGTTCAGCCGGATCCACCGCCGCGTAGGCGTACGACCGGATGTAGGCCAACGGCGCGTATCCCAGCGCCGTGGCCCGTTCTTCCGACATGAGCAGCACCGCTGCCCCACCGTCGGTGAGCGGCGACGCATTCCCCGCTGTGACCGTGCCGTACTGGCGGTCGAAGACGGGCTTGAGCGCCGAGAGCTGCTCGTACGTCGACTCGCGTCGCACGCCGTTGTCGGTCGCGATCACGCGTTCGAACGTCGGCGGTGCCGGCACCGGTACCATCTCGGCCGTCAACCGTCCGTCGTCGGTACCGGCGGCCGCGTTCATATGCGACCGCAACGCGAAACGGTCCTGCGCCTCACGCGCGATACCGTTCAGCTTCGCCATCTTGTCGGCCGACTGCCCCATCGACTCCCCCGTACTCGGCTCGGCGATGGCCGGCGTGATGGGGAGGAAATCCCTGGGACGGAGCTGCGCGAACACGCCGAGCCGCTGCGACAGTGACTTCGCTTTCGAGGCGGCCACCAGCACGTCGCTCATCCCCCGCGAGTGCAGAATCGGCACCTGCGTCAGCGATTCGGCACCGCCGGCAATGGCCACGTGCGCGTGCCCCAGCATGATCTGGTCGGCAGCGTCGGTGATGGCCTGATTCGCCGAGGCGCAGGCACGCGAGACCGTGTAGGCTTGCAACGTTCTTGGAAAGTGCGGCAGAAGCGACACTTCGCGCGCGATGTTGGGCGCGGTCACCGACTGCACCACGGTACCGAACACGAGGAGGTCGACGGCGGCCCCTTCGAGCGCAGTGCGCTGCACCAACTCGGCAACGGCCAGCTTGCCGAGATCGATGGCCGTGTAGTCCTTGAGGAGCGTGCCGGAGCGCGCAAACGGCGTGCGAACGCCGGCGACGATGGCCACACGACGGCCAGTTCCTGAGGTGGGCATGCGTCGAAGGTAACGAGCCCTCCCCTAGCGCGGCGAGGGTTCTGCAGGCATCTCTGGATCAATGTCGGCACCAACGGACGCTCCCGAATCCCCACGCCCCGTCGCGCTCGCCACCCGCCAGGCGGTGCTGGCGGCGCTGGCGGCCGAGCCATTTGACGTGCTCATCGTGGGCGGGGGCATCACGGGCGCTGGGGTGGCGCGCGAGGCAGCGCTCGCGGGATTCCGCACGGCGTTGCTTGAACGCGACGACTTCGCGAGCGGAACCTCCAGCCGGTCGTCGCGACTGGTGCACGGCGGCGTTCGCTACCTCGAGCACGGCCATCTGGGCCTCGTGTTCGAGTCGAGCCGCGAACGTCGCCTGCTGCTCGCGCTCGCGCCGCATCTCGTGCGTCCGCTGGCGTTTACGTGGCCGGTGTATCGCGGGGCCCGCGTCCCGCTCTGGAAGGTGCGCGCGGGGCTCACGCTGTACGACGCGCTCTCACTCTTCCGCAACGCGAGACACCACCCCCTGAATCGGCGGGGGGTGCTGGCCGCCGAACCGGCGCTCGCCCCTGACGGCATGGTGGGCGGCGCGCGCTACTGGGACGCCGCCACCGACGACGCGCGGCTCACGCTCGCCAGCGCGCTGGCAGCGCGAGAGGTCGGCGCCGCGGTCGCCAATCACGTGGCGGTGGTGGGCGGCGTTCACGCCGGTGGGACGGCACGCCGACTCACCGGGGTCGTGGCCGAAGATCGGCTCACCGGCGCGACGTTTCCGGTGCAGGCGCGCGTGGTCATCAACGCCACCGGCCCGTGGAGCGATGCCACCGCCGCCCTCACCGGCTCGCCGCAGGGGGCCCAAGTGTTCGGCTCCGCCGGCTCGCATATCGCGGTGCCGCGCCACCGCGTCGGCAACCACGACGCCGTCACCATCGTGTCGCCGCTCGACGGACGCGTGATGTTCGTGCTTCCGGCCGGTGGGCACACGATCATCGGTACCACAGAACGTCCGGCGCGCAGCGGCCCCGACGACATCCGGGCCACACGCGCCGAGGTGACCTACCTGCTGCAGTCGGTCAATCGATGTTTTCCCTTCGCGCAGCTCACGATGGACGATGTCGTGTCGGCATGGTGCGGTATCCGCCCGCTGGCGGCGGTGCGCGCCGGTGAGCACAGCGCCAATGCCGCGTCGCGCGAGCACGCCATCACGCATCGCGCCGATGGCCTCGTGAGCATCACCGGCGGCAAGCTCACCACCTATCGCGCCATGGCCGCCGATGTGCTCTCCCATGTGCGCACCGAGTTGCTGAGATCGGGAACCGCGCGCACACCAACGCATGCGGGTTGGTCAAGTGAATCGACACCGTTACCCGGCGGCGACATCGTGTCGCGCGAGACGACCATCGCGGAGGCGCGCGCCACCGCGCGCGACGCTGCCGTCGGCGAGCGACTGGCACAGGCGTACGGCAGTCGCTGGCGGAACGTGTGGAGTTACGTGCAGCGCGATGCGTCCCTCGGCCATCGACTGTCCGACGACCTGCCGTACCTGCTGGCCGAAGTGACCCACGCCGTGGAGCGAGAGCTGGCAGCGTCGCTGTCCGATGTGCTCGTACGACGCACCCACGTCGCGTTCGAAACACGCGACCATGGCCGGGCGGCAGCCCGCCGTATTGCCCCGCAGATGGCCGCGTTACTGCACTGGTCCGCACGCACTGTGGCGGAGCAGCTCGAGGCGTACGATCGCGACGTCGCGCGGCTGTTCACCATCGACGACCTCTAAACGTCCTCGTACACCCTTCTCCTACATATCAGTGTCTGAATTTACCGATCGCGTGGTCTTCATCACGGGTGGTGCGTCCGGCATCGGCGCGGCGTCAGCCCGTGCGTTCGCCGCGCACGGCGCCACGGTCGTCGTCGGTGACGTGCAATTGGAGCGCGCCGAGTCGGTCGCTCGCGAGATCGGTGGAGTCGCGGTACCCTGCAACGTACGCGACGACGCCATGGTCGCATCCGCCGTGGCGCGCACCGTGGAGCGCTTCGGGACCCTCGATATCGCGATCAATGCGGCCGGCGTGGGTGGCGCGGAAGTCCGCACGGCCGACTATCCGGTCGATGTGTGGGATACCGTGATCGACGTCAATCTCACCGGCGTGTGGCGGTGCATGCGCCACCAGATTCCCGTGATGGTCGCGGCCGGTCGCGGCACGATCGTGAACGTGGCATCGGTCGCCGGACTGAACGGCTTTCCACGCCATTCAGCATACGCGGCCAGCAAGCATGGCGTGGTGGGGCTCACCCGCACGGCCGCCTTGGAGTACGGGCGAAAGGGTATCCGCATCAACGCCCTGT